>JAYVNO010000094.1:0-42809 GCA_043758415.1 Burkholderiales bacterium | reverse complement strand
AGAGAGACGTAACTCAGTTTGTCGCATTACCGTACTCCTCTAGTTCTTCACAAACTGGAGTGTAACTATGTACCGTTAATTATGATTCTATGTACTAGAGCGGATTGGACGCCAATTTCAAGCTGATCGACTACGTCAACAAAAAAGACATGATCGCCGCGCGACTGGCAGCACTCGAGGAAGCAAGCAAGGCAAAGCTTAAGGGCACGCCGGGGCAGAAATTTTTGTACTCCAACTGGGGCTATGTGCTTGCCGGGGCCATGGCTGAACGGGCGACAGGTAAGTCGTGGGAGCAGTTGACGCGCGACGAGGTGTTCGCCCCGCTCAAGATGGCGAGTGCTGCCTTCGGTGGCACCGGTACGGTCGGAAAAATTGATCAACCGTGGCCGCATGAGGGTAGCGGCAAACCCGCCGAAAGCAACGGCCCTGAGATGGACAATTTGCCGGTGATGGGTACTGCTGCCACTATTCACATGGCGCTCAACGATTGGGGCAAATTTGTCGCCGAACATTTGCGCAGTGCCAACGGCAAAGGCGCAAAAAGTACGTTCCCAACCTACCTTAAGCCAGAAACATTTGCCACGCTACGCACCGCCGTCGGCGACAACTACGCGCTCGGCTGGATCGTCGTGAGAGCGCGTGGCGCGGACACAACCCGCACGCCCGTGCTCAGTCACGACGGCGACAACACGATGAACTACGCGCACGTTTGGCTTGATCCGGATAACGATGTGGCCGTGCTGGTGGTCGCCAATCAGAGTAGCGCCACCCGCGCCACACACGAGGTGCGCACGACGCTCATGAAGGCGTGGCTGGCGCGAAAATAGGTCAACATCTTTTTTATATAAGCGCCTCTACTATGGGCCTAAAGCGGTAAAATGGCATTAGTCGACTTTAAGCATTTCAGGCCATTTATCCCTGTGCCAACGTCATTTCAGGAAAAAGCTGAATCATAAAAAATCGAGGAATGCGTTGCGTGATCCCCGGCAAAATAGCGACTTCGATCTAACCGCGCCGATTGAAAGAAACGATTGAACTCTGACATGCACGTGAGCGCAGCGCAAGCCCGCGCGTTGCAGCTTGCAGCGATGGGATTGCTCACGCCGCCGCGTCGCCGCGCCACTAGGGCCGACCTGTTGACCACAATTCGCGCCATGCGTTTGCTGCAGATTGACACCATCAACATCGTTGCGCGCAGTCCGTATTTCGTGCTTTGGAGTCGCTTGGGTGACTACGATCCGCGCTGGCTAGATGCACACTTATCCGACGGCGCGTTGTTTGAATATTGGGCGCATGCAGCCTGTTTTTTGCTGATCGAGGATTACCCAAATTATCGTCGCCAGATGTTGCACCTCGAGGCGGCCGGTTCCACGCGAACTGCCGTGCGCCTGGCAGCCGAACCGCACGCGCACATCGCGCTCCTTGAGCAGGTGCGCGAGCAGGGCGCGGTTCGCGCATCAGACTTCGAGCACGAGCACGGCCGCACGGGCAACGGCTGGTGGGACTGGAAGCCAGACAAGCTGCGACTGGAAACGCTGTTCACGACGGGCGAAATCATGGTCACGCGCCGCGACAAATTTCATCGCATCTACGACGTTCGTGAACGGGTGTTACCGCCCCACCTGCTGGATGACTCGGTGGTGCCGAGCAGTGACGCGGTACACCACCAGTGGACGCTCGCCGCCGTCAAGGCCATGGGCTTCGCGCCCGCGCGCTGGATCGGCGATTATTTTCGGCATGCCGGACGGGTGCCGCGACCACACCCCGAGCCACTGGTGGAGTCGGGTGAGTTGCTGCGCATTCAGGTTGAGGGATTGCCCACGCCAGCGTACGTGCATCCCGACCACAGGGCCTTGCTGCAAGCTGCGTTGAACGGTGCGCTCAAACCAACGTGCAGCACGCTGCTGTCGCCGTTTGATCCGCTGGTGTGGGATCGCGAACGCGCGTTGGCGTTGTTTAACTTCGACTATCGCATTGAGTGCTACACGCCCGCGGCGAAGCGCAAGTACGGTTATTTCACGCTGCCCGTATTGGTGCGTGGGACATTGGTCGGGCGGCTGGACGCCAAAGCGCATCGCGTGGAGGGCGTGTTTGAAGTCCGTGCGTTACATCTGGAGCCGGGCGTGACCAGCGACGACGCACTGGCAGCAGACATTGCTGACGCCGTGACGCGCTGCGCACGGTGGCATCAAACGCCCGTCGTGCGCATCCTTCAAACGGCGCCAACAAGCTTTCTGCCCAAGTTGCGTCGTGCGGTGAAGCAGCGAAGCACCAGTGCCGCATGAGCGTGTTAACCACAAAAAGCGCGCGAGGCGAGCTCGCCGTCAACGTCGCTGGCACCACGCTCTTGTGCTTGTCGCAGCGCATGCTGTTCTGGCCTGAACAACGCACCCTGTTCGTAGCCGACGTGCATCTTGGCAAGGCGGCAAGCTTTCGTGCGGCGGGGGTGGCGATGCCGACCGGGCATTCGGGCCATGATTTAGATCGCATCACGGCGTTGTTGATCGCGCATCAAGCGACGCGATTGGTGATCTTGGGCGATATGGTGCACACACGAACCAGCTACACCGATGCACTGGATCGCAATTTCAGAGCTTTCCGAACGACTCACAGTGACGTTGAAGTGATTCTGGTGCGCGGCAATCATGATCGTCACGCGGGGGATGCACCGCCCGCGTGGGGGCTCACGATCGTGTCCGAGCCGCACGTGTTGGGGCCGTTTGCCTGCTGCCATGAGCCCGGTCAGGCGGATGCATCAGGCTATGAGTTAGCGGGCCATTTGCACCCGGCAATACGCTTGCAAACCGCGCGCGAAGGCGTGACATTGCCATGTTTTTGGCAGCATGCAAAGGGTATCGTCCTGCCTGCATTTGGCAGTTTGACCGGCAATTTCACGCTACGCTTGAAGCCGTCCGAACGCGCCATTGTCATTGCGGGACAACAACTCCACGAAATTAAATATCGAGAATAAAGCTGTGGAAAACTCGGTGAAAGCTACTGAAAAGCTGTGGGCTGTTTACCCATGATCAGCGTGAAGCCTTAGCGCACGGGGCCTACGGCGAGCCTACCTAATCAGGCGGGTGAAAAACGGCAATTTACCCCCATATGTTGTGGTGAAGATGTCGCTTGACCACTAGATGTTGTTGGTCGTATCCTTCATACCTTCATTCAATTTATGCGTTTTATATCGACCTTGCTTAGGTATCTGTCAGGTATCTGGATTTAAGACCGCTCATTTTTGTGTTGTTTTTGCGTCGTTTCTGCCCCGCGTCAATTACGCAACGGAAACGATACAAAAGGCGGCGTCGACATGACCAGCACAATTGAGTCGAACAGGACATACGGGCGGGTTGGGAGGCCCAGTCGAAGTGATTGAAACCTGAAAGACTGTGGATAGCCATTGGCTTTCACCAGGCATCCTAGGTCACGCACGCTCAACAGCTCACACACAGATGAAACACAGTTTTTCGGAGACGACTACATGCTCGAGACGGCACCTGGCCTCACCCTTACTGGCGGCGGCAGCGGTTTTAATAAACCCGTTGCAAACCCTACTATGGCCGCTATGAACCCGGCCACGCTGGGTTTAGTCACCGGGGGCTCAAGCGCCACGCCTGAGTCGGGCAGAGCCACGCTCTACAAAGTGATCCGTCGCAATGGTTCGGTGGTCGGCTTTGAGCCGGGCAAGATCACGGTCGCAATGACCAAAGCCTACCTTGCCGCTCACGGCAATCAAAGCGCCGCGTCTGCACGTGCGCGCGAACTGACGCAGCGTTGGACCGATGCCGTCATGCAGGCGCTGATGCGCGTCAAACCTGAAGGCGGCGCGATTCATATTGAAGAAATTCAGGATCAGGTCGAACTCGCGCTGATGCGCTCGGGCGAACATGAAGTCGCCCGCGCGTACGTGCTGTACCGCGAAAAGCGCACGCAAGAGCGCGCTGCACAAGCCAAGACCAAAGAAGCCGACCAAGAGTTGATCCTGCACGTGGTCGAAGACGGTGTACGCACGCCGCTTGATCTGCTGCGCCTGCGTGAACTCATCATTTCGTCATGCGACGGCCTGCATGGCGCAGCTGATGCGGATTTGATTTTGAAAGCAACGCTTAAAGATTTGTACGACGGCGTTTCGGCCAAAGAAGTGCGTAAGTGCGTCGTTCTGGCTGCACGTCAGTACATCGAAAAAGACCCGGCCTACAGCTTTGTCACGGCGCGTTTGCTGCTCGACTCCATCCGCTACGAGATTCTTGAAGAAGAAGCCTCGCAAGCCGACATGGCAACTAAGTACGCTGAATACTTCCCGAAATTCATCAAACACGGCATCAGCATTGGCCTGCTGAACCCGGAACTCGCCAGCTACGACCTCGCCAAACTCGGCGCGGCGCTGGATCACACACGTGACTTCAAGTTCGGGTTCCTCGGTTTGCAAACGTTGTATGACCGTTACTTCCTGATTGATCGCAGCGTCAGCGGTAGCAAGAACGGCGCGGATCGTCGCTTTGAAATGCCACAGGCGTTCTTCATGCGCGTCGCCATGGGTTTGGCACTGAACGAAGCAGATCGCGAAGCGCGTGCCGTTGAGTTCTATCAACTGCTGTCGAGCTTTGACTTCATGTCGAGCACGCCGACGCTGTTCAATTCGGCAACTCACCGGTCACAGCTGTCAAGCTGCTATCTGACGACGGTGGCCGATGACCTCGACGGCATTTACGAAGCCATCAAAGAAAACGCTCTGCTCTCCAAGTTTGCAGGCGGCTTAGGCAACGACTGGACGCCGGTGCGTGCCATGGGCTCACACATCAAGGGCACCAATGGCGAATCACAAGGGGTGGTGCCGTTCCTCAAGGTAGTCAACGACACGGCGGTTGCGGTGAATCAGGGCGGCAAGCGCAAGGGCGCGGTCTGCACGTATCTTGAAACGTGGCACATGGACATCGAGGAATTCCTCGAACTGCGCAAGAACACGGGCGATGACCGTCGTCGTACGCATGACATGAATACCGCGAACTGGATTCCCGATCTGTTCATGAAGCGGGTGATGGAAAACGGCCCATGGACGCTGTTTTCACCCGCAGATACGCCTGACATTCACGATCTGTTCGGCAAGGCGTTCGAAGCGCGCTACTGTGAGTACGAAGCCAAAGCGGCGCGTGGCGAAATCAAGCTGTTCAAGACCATCCAAGCAACCACGTTGTGGCGCAAGATGCTTACGATGTTGTTCGAAACCGGCCACCCGTGGATCACGTTCAAAGACCCGTGCAATATCCGCTCACCGCAGCAGCATGTCGGCGTGGTGCATTCGTCGAATCTGTGTACCGAGATCACGCTCAATACCAGCGATACGGAGATCGCCGTGTGCAATCTGGGTTCGGTCAATCTGGTCAACCACATGATTGAAGCGAAGGCAGTGGCCGATGGCGGCCCGGGTGGTTTTGTGCTCGACCAAGTGAAGCTGCAAAAGACGATTCGCACCGCGATGCGCATGCTCGACAACGTGATTGATATCAATTACTACGCAGTCAAGAAAGCACGCACATCGAACTTGAAGCACCGCCCGGTGGGCCTTGGCATCATGGGTTTTCAGGATGCGCTGCACATGATGCGCACGCCTTACGCGTCGCAAGATGCGATGGAGTTTGCGGATCGCTCAATGGAAGCGGTCTGTTATTACGCCTACCTTGCGTCAACCGAACTCGCCGAAGAGCGCGGGCGTTACAGCTCGTACAAAGGCTCGCTGTGGGACCGCGGCATCCTGCCGTACGATTCACTCAAAATGCTCGCCGAAGAGCGTGGTGGCTACGTTGAGGTCGACCAGTCAATTACGATGGATTGGGACGCCCTCAAAGCGCGCATCAAAGTTCACGGCATGCGCAACTCCAATTGCGTGGCGATTGCGCCGACGGCGACGATTTCAAACATCATCGGCGTGTCGGCGTGCATCGAACCGAACTACGAAAACCTGTTCGTCAAATCGAATCTGTCTGGCGAATTCACCGTCATCAACGAGCACCTCGTGGACGACTTGAAAGCACGCGGGTTGTGGGACGAAGTGATGATCTCGGATCTCAAATATTTTGATGGTGCGCTGGCCAAAATTGATCGCATTCCAGACGACCTGAAGGCGAACTACGCCACCGCGTTCGAGATGGATCCATCGTGGATTGTTGAAGCCGCATCGCGTCGCCAGAAGTGGATTGATCAGGCGCAGTCGCTCAACATTTACATGGCCGGAGCCTCCGGCAAAAAGCTTGACGAAACCTACAAACTCGCATGGACACGTGGCCTTAAAACTACCTACTACCTGCGCACAATGGGCGCTACCAGCGCCGAGAAATCAACCGGCAAAGGCGGCGAGTTGAATGCCGTGTCGAGCTCTGGCGGTGCGCATAAGGCAGCCGCCCCAGCAGCAGCCAGCCCTATGGTGATGCCAGCCGCAATGACCCTGGCGAGCGTATCGGCGTTAGCCGATTTGCCCGCCACTGACATGAAGTTTTGCAACCTCGACAACCCGGAATGTGAAGCCTGCCAATAGCTGAATGAATGTCGGCACAAATTCCTACTTTTCTTAGACGCTATCCGGGCAATAATCAGTGTCATGAGGGTCGTCAGCACTCGCTGATGGAGCCTCAATAACCACACAACAGGAGACGATTATGGGTTTTTTCAGTTTTATTAAAGATGCCGGTGAAAAACTTTTTGGCAGCAAAGACGCCGAAGCCGCTGCGGCTGCCGCAGCAGCCACCGATGACGAAGCCGCCAAGGCCAAGCTTGCCGCTACCAACAACGCTGCGGGTGACGCTATTCAGGCCTACATTGAAGCCCAGGGCCTGACCATCACCGGTCTGGTCGTGACCTTTGATGCAGCAAGCTCCACGGTCACGCTGTTCGGCGTTGCTGAGAATCAGGCGACCAAAGAGAAGGCGCTGTTGTGCGCGGGTAACGTGTCGGGCGTGTCGAACGTCACCGACAACATGTCGGTCGATCTGTCCGAGCCAGAAGCCACGTATCACGACGTCGTATCGGGTGACAATCTGTCGAAAATCTCCAAGGCCGCTTACGGCGACCCGAATAAGTACATGCTGATTTTCGAAGCTAACAAGCCGATGCTGTCGCATCCGGACAAGATTTATCCAGGTCAAAAGCTGCGCATTCCGCCGCTCGAAGCGTAAATAAAAAATTGACGTCTCTCCCGCGTGGAGAGGCGTTGCGGTGAGGGGGTTGCACATTTTTTTGCAGCACCCTGACCGCAGCGAATGTCGCTTTGCGGTTTGCACCTTCGGGTGCGGATGGCTCCCCGAGCGAAGGGGTGTGACGCGCGCTGTACGGGTGGCGATTGCCTTAGTTCGCGCTAGGTAGTCATCACGTATTGCATGCCCTTTGATCAAAAAATCCGGTCGAGTGTGTGTACCTTAAGGAAGGGAGGTGATCTGTGGCAACAAAAGAGCATAAGTGGGAGTTCTACCAGGATAAGGCAGGCAAATACCGCTGGCGTCGTATCGCATCAAACGGCAACGTGATTGGTGCATCATCGCAAGGCTACGTGACGCAAAAGGATTGCAGAAGTAACGCAATTCTCAACGGGTTTCCCGTTCCGCCGCCACCTGTAGCCGCTACCTGATTCACGTCAGGAGTAGTTTCGCCGCCACGGGTTTCCCACCCGCGCGAACTGTCCGCCGGATGCGCTGCAAAGCAGCCTCCGGCGGTTTTTCAGAATGTGTTGATCGCGCCCACACCAGCGTCGGCAGCATTGTCTGAAAAACTGCACGCAAAGGATGATTCATTGCAAGACCTGCAAAACCTGAAAAGCCTTCGCGGCCCCGACCCACGTTTGAGCAACGCCCGACACATGGGCGACTATCAAATGTGGCTTCAGTTCGCTGACGGGCGCACAGGTATTATGGATTTTTCTGATGACTTGTGGGGCGCAGATTTGGAGCCGTTACGAGATCGCGTCACTTTTGAAGAGTTGATATTTGACGAAAGCCTCGCCACCTTGTCGTGGGAGCGCGGCGGCATCGACATCTCGCCGTCCTATTTGTATTCAAAGCTTGAGTCCGTTCAATAATTTTTTCGTTGGTTTGTTGTCCTAGAAGCGTAGCAAAGCGTCCTAGTTTCACCGCCACCCATAACTAAGCGACCGCCTATGTTGGCTCGGTCGAAAGGCATAGAGGTAATTTTTAAATGCTGAATTTTGATGACGACGTTGTCACTCCCGCCATCGCACCACAAACGGTGCCACAGGCCCAACCGGGCCACGCTGCAGCCGCACCCAGCGCCGCTCAGGTCGCGGGCTACCGCGCGCAAATGCACGAGCAGGGCATGCCGGTGAGCACCGCTGCCACCGATGCAGAGCTTGCCAAAGCTGCCGCCTCCCGTGTCCGCGCTGAGGACAAGCGCGTCATCAACGGCGGCGCTGACGTCAATCAACTCGTCCCGTTCAAATACACCTGGGCATGGGACAAGTATCTCGCCGGTTGCGCCAACCACTGGATGCCGCAAGAGATCAACATGCAGCGGGACATCGAGCTGTGGAAGCGACCGGACGGCCTGACCGATGACGAACGCCTCATCATCAAACGCAACCTAGGCTTCTTCGTCACCGCCGACAGCTTGGCGGCCAACAACATCGTGCTTGGCACCTATCGCCACATCACCGCGCCCGAGTGCCGCCAGTACCTGCTGCGTCAGGCCTTTGAAGAAGCGATCCACACCCACGCCTATCAATACATCGTGCAATCGCTCGGCCTGGACGAGAGCGAGATTTTCAACGCGTATCACGAGGTCAAATGCATCCGCGACAAGGATGACTTTCTCATCCCGTTCATCAACACGCTGACCGACCCCAATTTCAAAACCGGCACGCCGCAGGCCGACCAGGACCTGCTCAAGAGCCTGATCGTGTTCAGCTGCATCATGGAAGGCCTGTTCTTCTACGTCGGCTTCGTGCAGATCCTCTCGATGGGCCGTCAGAACAAAATGACGGGGGCTGCCGAGCAGTACCAATACATCCTGCGCGACGAATCGATGCACTGCAACTTCGGCATCGACCTCGTGAACACCATCAAAATGGAAAATCCACACCTGTGGACTGAAGCGTTCAAGGACGAAATTCGCGTCCTCTTCAAGCGCGGCGTCGAGCTCGAATACGCCTACGCCGAAGACACCATGCCCCGCGGCGTGCTCGGCCTCAACGCCAGCCAGTTCAAGGAATATCTGCGCTTCATCGCCAACCGCCGCTGCCAGCAAATCGGCATCGACCCGCTGTTCGACAAAGCCGAAAACCCGTTCCCATGGATGTCAGAAGTCATGGACCTCAAGAAAGAGAAAAACTTTTTTGAGACACGGGTGACGGAGTATCAGACGGGTGGGGCTTTGAGTTGGGAGTAGGCCTTGATGCGAATCTTCATTAGCCATCGTGAAGTCGATGCGAAGATCGCCAGGGCGCTGATAGACGTTTTGACGGTAGGCATTCCGATCAACGGCGATCAAATTCTCTGTACGTCAGCTCCCGGTCACAAATTGCGATTCGGGGAGACGATTGAAAGCCAGCTTAAGGCTGAAATTCAATCGAAACCTGTGCTCATTGCCCTGTTGACGCGTCGTGCACTTTCATCCTCTTGGGTTACGTTTGAATTAGGCGCAGCTTGGGGCCTCGGGGTAATAATCGTTCCGATTCTCGGAAAGAATGTTGCATATAGTGACGTGCCTGCTGCACTAAAGAACTATCCCGGAATTGGTGCGGACCAAACACCGACGGACTTGCGCTCGTCGATTGCGCAGGCGCTTCAGCAAATCAGGGATCACGGCGTCGTTGGCCAAACGCCGAACCCTGCAAAAGCCTCAGCGGCAATCGACGCTTTCATCGATCTTCTCAACAGCACTCCGGAATCGGAACATCAAGACCCAAGTCCATTCGGATTGATCAACCCAGCATGTCCAAACGGCTATACGCTGACTAAGACGGCGCAGGGCGGTGTGTTGTATGAATCCGCGACAAAACCGCCGCATTTCGCGTGCGTCGCATGTTGGTCAAAGGATCGAAAAATAAGTCAAATGCAAGAAAACGGATCGAAGCCCACATGGGCTACATGTCTCGTGTGTAAGGGTGCGTACCGTTTAAACCTCGCTGATCCCCCTGTAAATTGGAATGAGGAATATCAGTCTACTGATCCGGATTTTGGCTAACGCGTTAGGAGCCGCGTAGGGCGGAACGCTTGCGGTTCCGCCGGATGCTGCGGCGCGCCACCAATGGCGGAACCCCTCCGGGTGTCCGCCCTACGACGACATCATACATAGGTAAAAGGAATGAGAAAAGGAAAAAGGGGCCAGTCGCGTAGGGTGAGCACCCAGTGCCCACGCGGCCGTTTGATGTAAATATGTGGATAGAAATTGCTTCCCACGGTAACTGTTTATAAAATCACTACTTTGGAATCTCCGATCCATTCGTAATTCTTTATCCGCAATGCCTCTTTCCACTTTCATCCAAACGCATTACGAAGTTCACGAGTGGCGTCACGCCCTCGCGATCTTAAGTAGCGATTTCCCGGATGAATTGGCGGACATTGAATCGGTGCTCACTGCGTTTCGTTTGCGCAAAAGTTGGATTGATGTAGGAGGTGGTCGCAAATCGAAGGTCGCTGAATTCATCGATTCAGGGTTAACCAACAAAGGGTGGGTAGCGAAGAATTTCGATACCAAGTTCGTCGTAGATAGCGTTGAAACGGCATCGCCGACTCACGAAGTCGACTGCTTCAAAAACCGCGCCGCGCTTGAGATCGAGTGGAACAACAAAGACCCGTTCTATGATCGCGATTTGAACAACTTTCGGTTGCTATTTGATTTGCGCGTGGCGTCCGTCGGCATTGTTATTACGCGTTGTGATGAGCTGCAATCAGTGTTTAACGACATTGGTCGCGGGTCATCGTTTGGCGCTTCGACGACTCATTTGTCAAAACTATTGCCTCGAATTCAAGGGGGTGGAGGGGGCGGTTGTCCGCTTCTCGTCTTCGGCATCAGAAAGGCGCTTTATGACCCAACCACTTAATCCCACCGCCGTCGATTTGCTGTCGAAAGTGACGGGCAAGTACCGCACGATCCTCGCCGATCCGCCGTGGCAGTTTCAGAACCGTACAGGCAAAATGGCCCCTGAGCACAAGCGGCTCAACCGCTACTCAACTATGAAATTCGATGAAATTGCTGCATTGCCCGTAGCGAACCTAGCCGCAGATCAGTCGCATTTGTATTTGTGGATTCCGAACGCGCTGTTGATCGAAGGCCTGCAGGTAATGAGAGCATGGGGGTTTGAGTACAAAAGCAACATCGTCTGGCACAAAGTGCGCAAGGATGGCGGTCCGGATGGTCGTGGAGTTGGTTTTTACTTTCGCAACACGACCGAACTGATTCTCTTTGGGATACGCGGCAAAAATAACCGCACACTCGCCCCCGGTCGTTCGCAAGTAAATATTTTGAGAACACAAAAAGCCGAGCACTCGCGCAAGCCTGTCGAAGCCTACGATCTGATCGAGCGGTGCAGCCCTGGCCCTCACCTCGAACTCTTCGCTCGAGGTTCGCGCGAAGGCTGGAGTACATGGGGCAACCAGTCGGAGTCGTATGAGCCCGACTGGTCGACTGTTGCCCGGCGCGTAACGCGTAAGGCGGTTGATGTAGCGCCGCAGATAGCGTTACTGTGAGAGTGGACGAAACAAGCACGCGCTCCGGGATCAGATCTTGAACATAACAACGTTCGCGCCGTCGACTCCTGCCAAGTCACCTTTCCACTGCGCTGCGCGTTTTGACCGCTGGCTAAAGTCACAACGAAGGTGACTGAAAGTCGACGAGGCGAGTAAGATCGTTACTCGACCCATCATGATCTCAGCACCGTGAATTTAATGACTGCCGCAATGAGGTACGGCTTCGATGCCATTCGCCCCTGGACGCGATGCGTGCTGCTGATGGGCGTCATAGCGACCGCAGCCTGTACGCCCGTTCGCCAAGAAGTCATCGACGGCCCCACCATCGGACCCGCGTCTTTCTTCGGCCCTGGCCCCGCGTCTGAAGCGCCGCCGCTACTCAGCGACCCACGCGCCATCGCCGCAGCGCTCAAGCGCGGTGGCTATGTGATTTATATGCGCCACGGGCGCACCCGCTATGAACAGGCGGAGCGTGAGCGGGACAACCGCAAAAGTGGCGTGTTTGATCTCGCGAAATGCGAAACGCAGCGCCAGCTTTCGGACTTCGGCCGAACGGAATTGCAGTTCATCGGCGATCAGTTCCGACGCGCGCGGCTCCCGCTTGATCGCGCCTACACCAGTCGCTATTGCCGCGCCATCGAGTCGGCGGCGTACTTCGTTGACAACGCGACAACGACGCAGAAGCTATCGAACGAGGCTGAGGTGAGATTGAACCCCGAAAACAAGCCGCGCACGCTGGCGTTCTTCGCTGAAAAGCCTGCTCCGGGAAAAAATCATTTCATGATGGCGCATGGCGGCATTTTTTGGGAGGCGACCGGGTTTGTGATTCAGGAGGCGCACACCGTTGTGCTCGACCCGAACGATCTGAAAATTCTGGTCGCACGGATTGCGCCGAATGATTGGGCAGCGATTGTCGAGGCGGTGCGTGCGTCGTAAAAGTTGGCGACTAAAATCACCGCGTCAAAACACCTTGCGTCGTGTGAACGCGTGCTACGCTTTCGACTCGATCAATGAGGGTGCATCGCATGCTTCGGCTTGATATACGGTTGCTGATTTTGCTTTCATTCGCCGCATTCGTCGCACTTGCTGGCGGCTGCGCGCTGACGCGTGAGGCGAAAGTGCCGATGGATTCGATCCTGCTGACGCGCACGGCGACGCCATCGAAAACACTCATCGTGTTTTTACCCGGCTCACAGGAAGTGCCGCAGGATGTTGTCAAGGAAGGGTTTGTTGCGCAGGTGCGGGCGAAGCATGTCGACGCAGATGTGATGGTGATTGATTCGCACTTGGGCTACTTTCGAAATCGAACCTTTGATGTGCGCATTCATGATGACATCATCGAGCCTGCACGCAAGAAGGGCTATGAATCGATCTGGCTCGCCGGGATTTCGCTGGGGGGATTTGGCTCGCTGATGTACGCGTTCACCTACCCGAATGAGATTGCTGGCATCATCGCGCTGGCTCCGTTCATCGCGTCCGACGAGGTGCTTGATGAGCTCGTCAACGCTGGTGGATTCGCCCGCTGGACGCCGGCCGATCCGCTCGGTGCTGACGATTATCAGCGCGCACTTTTGAAGTGGCTGAAAGGCTACGGAAGCAGTGCGAGCGCGACTGCGATTACGACTGCGAAGCGCCCGAAACTCTACATCGGGTATGGCAACGATGACCGTCTCGCGCGCTTCCAAAAAATCATAGCCCCGCTGTTGCCGCCGGAACAAATGCTCGCAGCGCCCGGCGGACATGATTGGCCACCATGGAAACAGATGTGGGCCGACGCGCTGGATCGCGCACCGCTGCCGAAAGTGCAGCCATAGTCGATGTGATTTAGCCTGGGTCTACCCGTTGGTTCGAACCGGGGCAAAACGCGCAGCAACCCAGTCGCACTCCCCTGACCGCCGAGCGTTCGCACTCACGTTGTGATGCGCCACAAGGGTGGAATACGTGAGGCAATCAGTCCGAAGCGTATGAGCCCCACTGTTATTACTGACGCAACAAAATGAGACCGGCTCGGCAGGCTCCACAGAGCGATACCAGTTGCGAACGGACACGGTCAGCTAACTCACTTATAACTGTCGCGCGCCGCACGTCTCGCGCGAGCGCACTGACCGCTACGCAAATCGCGCTACCGAGGAAGCCTTCCGAGTCGACATTCGGAAAATTTCGGCGGAGCATCATCGTTCGGACGCGGGTACCGGTTTATAGGTCGATTGCGAACGGTACAGTCTATTGCTCACATTGACTGCCACCCTGTCTCGCAACGATTTCAGGCACCGACGGTATCAAAAAACGCGACGCTTGCTGTTAACCTCGCGTCTGTCCTGGCGGGCAGTTATCGTCATCGTATTGACATCAAAGACTCAGGCTGAGTCGCGGGGAAAATCTTGATTATTTGGGGCGCAATTTGGGGGGCGATCCTCAGCGTGTTTGTTTCGCGTTGGGGTGACTTTGAGTGGATAGTTGGTGCGATATTAGGCGCGCTGGCGGGATGGACATTGCGTAAGGCGGTGCGTAGCGAGGTGGCCCGCGCGGCAGGGCATCAAAGACTGCCTGTAGCGGCGGACTCAGCGAAGACGTCGGTGAGCGCCGCTACGCCCCCTCAACCAGCGCTTGAAACGCCCAATGCTGAAGGCGCGATGCCTGAGTGGGCTGGATTCACCAACGATGCGGCAGCGCCAACAACAGCAGAAGCGATAAACCAGGCCGCCGAACCTAGTGCGTACATCTCGCCCGTTACGGCGCCTGCACCAGAGCCAAAAGCGCCGACCGCACCGAACATCATCGAAGCCCTCGTCACCCGCGCCAAAGACTGGTTGCTCGGCGGCAACACGGTGGCGCGTGTCGGTACCGTTGTTTTGTTCATCGGCTTGTCGTTTCTTGCGAAGTGGGCCGCTGACAACGCCCTCTTCCCGCCGGAATTTCGACTGGCCGCTATTGGCATCGTGAGCATCGTGCTGCTGGTTCAAGGCTTTCGGCTGGCACGCGCAAATTCTGAGAATGCAACGCGTTCCAATTACGCTTTGCTGCTGCAGGGCGCAGGTGTTGCCGTGCTTTATCTCACGGTGTTCGCAGCCTACAAACTGTACGCGATGATTCCACCGTTGGCCGCGTTCGTGTTGATGGCGCTGGTGTGTGCGCTGTCAACTTTGCTCGCGATCGTGGCCAATGCGCAGACGTTGGCGCTGGTCGGCTTTGCTGGCGCGTTCGCTACACCAATTTTGCTGTCCACAGGGCAAGGCAGCCATGTTGCGCTGTTCGGTTATTACCTGCTGTTGAACGTCGCCATTGGTGTCGTCGCATGGCTGCGCGCGTGGCGTGCGCTCAACCTGCTGGGCTTCTTGTCCACGTTCATCGTGGCGACTGCTTGGGGCGCACTCAAGTACGTGCCCGAGCACTATGCCACGACGCAGCCGTTCCTGATTGCGTTCTTCGTGATCTACGTGTTGATTGGTTTGTTCTATGCGCTACGGCACGCAAACGAAACGGGTCACACGCTCGACGGCATGCTGATTTTCGGCACGCCTATCGTGGCTTTCGCGCTGCAAACACAACTGGTGGCGCACATCGAATACGGCGCTGCGATTTCGGCCGTGGTGTTGAGCGCGGTCTACATTGCGCTGGCGTTTTTGATCCGCTCACGCACGCATCCGTTGGCGCAGTGGCTCACGTTGAGCTACGCAGCGTTGGCGTTAATCTTCGCCACGCTCGCCGTGCCGCTCGCGGTGGACGGCAAGCTCACAGCCGCGATCTGGGCGATTGAAGGCGCGGGCGTGTTCTGGCTTGCCATGAAGCAAAAGCGCTGGATGGGTCAGGCATTCGGCGCGTTGATGCAGTTGCTGGCGGCACTGGCGTTTGCGGCGTCTTTTGAAAATCACGTTGCGTCAACTCATGCGTTTGCCAACAGCCACTTTATCGGCACGTTGATGCTCGCGGTCGGCAGTCTCGCGATTTCATGGTGGGCGTATGCGGCGTCGCGCGAGCAACACGCGCAGCCTTTCCAAGGTGACGATCTTCCTCGTTATCCCCGCGAAGGCCGGGATTTACGAGCCATTCAAGGTGACATGCTCCTGACGGGCGTGGGCCCCGGCCTTCGCCGGGGAGGCGCGGAGGGAGACACCACACTGATCGATTCGGCCAGCGTGCTGTTCTTCCTCGTGGGTTTTGCGTGGACGTTATTTGGCGTGTGGTCTGAGGTGTTGTCTTCCGCGTTGGTACTGACGGATGTGACGCGCTTCGGCTGGTTTACCTCAAGTTTCGTCGCGCTGGCCTTCGGCGCGTTTCTCGCGTGGCGGCGCACGGGCTTACCGAGCGCGCGCTATCCGGCGGTCGTCGTGTTGCCATTCCTGATCGCCTGCGCGGCGCTTTATGTATTCGCCAATCCGAGTACGAGCTTGTACTTTGACCTGCTGCTGTGGCCCGCCTGTTTCGTGTTGCATCTGATCATGTTGCGTGGTGTCGATGCGCTCGCACCACAGCGCTGGTGGCGCATCGTGCATGCGGGCAACACATTGCTGGTGATCCTGCTGATCGGTGGCTTTTTGCACCGCGCAGCCAACTCAGGCGAGGTGCGCTACACCGATTGGGCGGCCGTCATCATGTTGGTGGCGAGCACACTGGTGATGATGACACTCGCATCCGGCCGCGTATGGGCCGAGCCTGCAACGGGCTGGCCGCTTGATCGTTTTCAGCGACAGTACGCGGTGCATGCGGGACTCGGCGTGGCTGCATTGACAACCGTTGGCGCGTTGATTGTGGCCTGTTCGGCGAGCGGCAACACTACGCCGTTGCCGTATGTGCCGTTGCTGAATCCTGTTGATCTTTGCGCGTTTTTGGGCGTTGCGAGCGTGGCGCTGTGGCTGAAGCAATTGCGTGCGTCAACGCTTGTGTCTGCGACGTCGCCGTTGCGCGGTGGCATCGCGCTGGGCGTGCTCGCTTTCGCTGCCTTCATCGTGGTCAACACCGTGTGGTTGCGCTTTGCGCATCACTTCAAGGACATTGCATGGAGCACTAGGGCGCTCGCCGATTCGTTCTTTGTGCAGGCGGGGTATTCGATGTTGTGGACGCTGCTCGGTGTTGGCGCAATGGTGTGGGCACACAAAAAAATGCAGCGCGTGGTGTGGCAGGCGGGGGCCGCTCTTTTGGCGCTCACCGTGATCAAGCTGCTGATCGTCGATCTCGAAAATTCTGGTGGTGGCGAACGCATTGTGGCGTTCATTGGCGTGGGAGTTTTGATGGTGGTCGTGGGGTACTTTGCGCCGATGCCGCCAGCGGCGGCGAAGGCGGTTAAATTGGAGAGTGCTCATGAAGCTGTGTAACGCAATTGCAGGCTTGCGCGGCTCTATTGCCGTGTGCTGCTCGTATCGACAAACTTTCATCGTCACTCTGCCACCCTCACCCCAACCCCGGCGCTTACTAGCGCCAGTGGACGCCAGCGCGCGCGGGAGAGGGAGGCAAACGATATCGCTCGTCACCGTGGCGTTGTGCGCATTTACCGCGTTCGCCCAATCACCCAGCGATTTCACTACTCGCGCCGACGTGGTCGCGCCACCCAGTGCCTCCATCGTCCGCGCGGCACTGCCTGCCGCGTCGATTGCGGCGTTGCGTGGCGCTAACGGCGGCGACCTGCGTGTGTTCAACGCGAGCGGCGTGTCGTTGCCACATGCGATGATTAACGCGTCGACCGAGGCCGTTGCGCGTGCCGATGCGCCGGGTCAGCGCCTGGTGGCGTTGCCAATTTACGCGAGCACGACGTCCACTACCTCCGGCGCACCCACACTGCGTATCGAAGAAGGACCCAACCGTCGGGTCATCGAGTACTCGTCGACCAAAGCGACAGCGACGACGAAACAGGAGCCACGCGGTCTGCTTTTCGACACCAGAAAAGTGGACACCGAAGTGCGCGCCGTAGAACTCGAAGGCGCGTTAC
The DNA here is from genome assembly GCA_043758415.1 of Burkholderiales bacterium. Classification (GTDB taxonomy): domain Bacteria; phylum Pseudomonadota; class Gammaproteobacteria; order Burkholderiales; family Casimicrobiaceae; genus Casimicrobium. Next base: position 25,196 of record JAYVNO010000094.1, on the reverse strand, counting down.
CCAACGCAACGATTGTGAAGGTCTCGCTCGACATCAGCGCTGATCTCAAATCGTGGCGCACGCTGGTATCCGATGCGCCTGTGTTTGATTTCGGCAACGATGGCCCCCGCAATCAGCGCGTCACATTGCCCGTCGCGCAGACGTTCAAGGATCAGTATGTACGCCTCACATCGAACCTGCCCGGTGGTCCACAAATCGTCGCGTTGACGACGGTGGGCGTAGGCTCGGTCAAGCCGGTGCCGCCCACCGCGATCACCCTCGGTGCGCCCGCGATCACGGCAGACAACGCCGTCGAATGGACGTTTTCAACCGGTTTACGCGCGTCCGGCCTGCGCTTGCAAACGACGGCGAACAACACGCTGATGCCTGTGCGCATCCTCACCCGAGCCCGCGCCGGCGACCCGTGGCAGCCCGTCGCGAGCACGGTGGTTTACCGCCTCGCAGGCACCCCTGGCACTGACGGCGTCAATCCGTCGCTCCCCGTCAATGCAATGCTCGCGTCACAGCTCCGCGTCGAGGCGTTGCGCGGCTACAGTCTGACCGGTGTGCCGCTCACGCTCGCGCTGGAATATCCACCGTTGCAAGTGCTGTTCATTGCAACCGGCGACGGACCATTTTCAATTGCAACCGGCAAAGCGGGACTCGAAACAGCGGCGCTACCCGTCGCGACGCTGATGCCGAACTACTCGCTAGGTGCCGAATTTGCCACCCCGCTATTGCAGGCCACAAACATCACGGTCGACTCAAAGGCGCGAACAGCGGGTCAGACCGCGAAGGATTCGCTGGGCGATCTGCTCAACCGTTCCACGATGTTGTGGGCAGTGCTTGGGCTGGCGGTTTTAGTGCTCGGCGGCCTGGCCGTTTCGTTGCTACGCGCGCCAGTCAAGCGATAGCCCGAGCAAGCTGAGCCCGTCTATAGCTTTTCTATCGAATGGCGTTCACGCTGGGCATAAACCGCTTTTTCGACGAAAACCGACTTATGCTATTTATTGCAGTTCAGCCCTTTTATAACAAGGCTTTCGGACGAAAGCTGATTGGCCAGAAGACCCGATTACGGCTCGGATGGCGCATTCACCCACCGACCAATCCGTGCCAGCAGACTCGCATAGTCGGGATCGGCCAGATAGCTACTGACTCTTGTGTCGCCGCAGAGCGCAAACGCGTCATCGAGTCGCCGCCAGTCTTCGGCGCTCAGGCAGCGCTCCGCCTGCGGCAATATCAGTCGCTCTTCCAGTGCCATGTGCTCAATCAGATGCGCAACGTAGGCGCGGCACGCAGATTCAAACGTTGCGCGGCGAGTCGAACCGATCAGCTCCCAGGCAAGCAATAAGTGTTGCAGGTGGCGAGCGGACGCTTCGCTATTTGCGTGATCCTGATCAAGCAGGAGCACCGCGTCTGCCACGTCTTGCGACGCATTGGTGACTTTCGGAAACAGCAGCTCCGACTCTTTCGGGTGATGCTGCGCTTCATGGAACGCTTCGATACAAAAAAATATCGCCCGCAGGACCGTGAAATAGTCCGTTGGTGGGTTGCCGGGTCCGCGCTCAACCAGCGCCGACAGCGATCGCAGCATGACACCGAGCGAAGCATGCTTGTCACGAATGATGCGAACACTCTCATGCGTCATGTTCAGACCCCTTCATCAGAATACCCCCGGTTGCTACGCGTCTTCGCCAACGCCTATCGGGGCCGGTGCGTTCAATACGATATGCGCGAAGAGTCGCTGGTAAGCGGGATCCGCAGGATACTTCCCGGTTAGCGGATCGCGATTGCTTTCAAATGCGTCGTCGAGTTCCTGCCATTCCTCTGCGCTCAACCACTGCTGCGCTTCGGGCAGGATGACCGTTTCTTCCAGCTGCATGTGATCCAGATAGAAGTTGACGTAGCGCAGGCACGCTCCTTCGAATGCGCCGCGCCGCGTCTCGCCAATCAGCTCCCACGCCAGCAACAAATGCTGAAGCTCGCGTACCGCTGCTTCGCCCCGGGCATGATCGCGATCAAGCTTCTTCACCGCCTCGGCAGCATGATGCGAAGCCCTCGCGACCTTGGGAAATAGTAATTCCGTTTCCTTGGGATGATGCAGCCGCTCGGGAAACTCGTCCACATAAAACAACATCGCGCGCAGCACCGCAAAGAAGCGATCCGTATCCTTTTTAGGTCCACGCTCCACCATCAGCTGAAGAGATCGCAACATCGCAGCCAGCGCGGCGTGCTCTTCGCGGATGATGCGCAGACTTGCGTGCGACATGTGATCTCTCCCCTACCTATCCATAATGAATTGACGAAGAATCGCACGCGCTCGTAGCGTTGATATTGACTTGGGTCAGTGTTTACTACAATCGTTGACAATGAACCCAAGCAAAGACCTACCGGTCAAACTGGCCGACGTGCAAGCCGCCCGCGACAGAATCGCTGGCGCGATTGAGCACACGCCGTGTCTACATTCGAAAACGCTATCGCGCATCTTTCAATGCGAGGTCTGGCTTAAATTTGAAAATTTGCAGTTCACCGCGAGCTTCAAGGAACGTGGTGCACTGAACAAATTGCTGTTGCTCACAGCAGAGGAAAGGTCACACGGCGTGATCGCAATGAGTGCCGGGAATCATGCGCAGGGCGTGGCCTATCACGCCGGACGGCTGGGTATTCCGACGACCATTGTGATGCCCGCTTACACGCCGTTTGTGAAAGTGCGCAACACCGAGGGCCACGGTGCCAAAGTGATTTTGCATGGCACCACACTGGCAGAGGCGTCTGAGCATGCGCGCGAATTGGCTTTGAGGCATCACTACACGTTCGTGCATCCGTTCGATGATCCGCACATCATCGCGGGGCAAGGTACGCTGGCGCTGGAGATGCTGGAGACCGCAAAGCATTTGGACACGCTGGTTGTGCCGGTGGGCGGCGGCGGATTGCTCGCCGGTTGCTCAGTCGCGGCACGTGCCATAAAGCCGGATATCGAAATCATCGGCGTTGAATCGACCACCTTTCCTGCGATGGCGCAGCGCCTACGCGGACAGGAAGTGCGCGTAGGCACCGAGACGCTGGCCGAAGGCCTGGCGGTGCGCGACATCGGCGAAATGCCGTTAACGATTGTGCGCGCATTGGTCAACGACGTCGTACTCGTCGACGAATCAACGATTGAAGAAGCCATCGCGTTGTTGATCGACGTCGAAAAAACGGTAACCGAAGGCGCAGGTGCGGCGGGCATCGCGGCACTACTGCAACACCGCGCGCGCTTCGTTGGCAAGACCGTCGGCGTGGTGTTGTGTGGCGGCAATATTGACTCGCGCCTTCTTGCCAGTATTTTGATGCGAAACCTGGTGCGCGAAGGCAGGCTGGTGCGCATCCGCGTGCGCTTGCCTGACATCGCAGGTGCGCTGGCGAAGCTGACCAAAGTGGTGGGCGATGCGGGCGCGAATGTGGTCGACGTGGAACATCAGCGGCTATTTGGCGTGTTCAGTGTGAAGTCCACCGAGGTCGAGCTGACGCTGGAAACGCGGGATCGTAACCATGTGACGCAGTTGCTGGCCGAGCTGGAGCTGCATGGTTTTGCGGCGCACTTGTTAGGAGCGACCGAATGACATTGCCGCCGAACATTGCCTTCCTCGAGCGCGACTGGCTGTCGGCGAATCACGTTATGTTTCATGACGGCGAGAGTGCGTTATTGATCGATTCCGGTTACGGCAAATTCAACGATGTCACCATTGAGAAAGTAGATGGTGTTCTGCGAGGTTGGGGCAACGCGTCGCTGGATCGCATCATCAACACGCACATCCATAGCGATCACATTGGCGGCAACGCAGCACTTCAGCGACGGCATGCGGGCTGCTCGATAACGGTGCCCGCCGACGAACAGGCGGCGTTAGTGAACTGGGATGCCCCGGAGCAGATGTTGTCGTACGCAGATCAGGAGGCCGAGCGCTTTGCATGGGACGATGTGATTGAGCCGGGGCAGACCGTTACGCTCGCCGGCGAGGCATGGCAAGCGATTGCCACGCCGGGGCATGACATGGGTTCGCTGGTGTTTTATTCACCAAAATTGCGCATCCTGATTTCGGCCGACGCGCTCTGGGAAAACAGCTCGGGCTTTGTGCTGCCGCAAGCGATTGATCCAAAGTCGCTCGCCGCGCAGCGCGCAACGTTCAAGCGTCTGGCCGAGCTGAATGTAGCGCTCGTAATTCCGGGTCACGGCCCAATGTTTACGGATTATTCAGGTGCGCTCAAGCGGGCGGGCGAAAAACTCGAACTGTTCGCGGCAAACGATTTGCGCATTGCCAAAAATGTGGTCAAAACGATGTTCATCTACGCCATCATGTGGCGCGGCGGCATGCTACTGAGTGCCATCCCTGCCTACCTGAATCGCGTCGGTGTGCACCGTGATTACAACGCGCAATTTTTCAAGTTTAGCGACGACACTTTTGCTGCGTGGATGATCAAGGAGACGACGCAAAACGGCAAACTACAGCTTGACGGTGATCGCCTGATCGCTGCTTGATGAGCTCGCGAGGGCCCGGGTCGACGGCGATACGGGCGGCACTTCCAGCAAGATTCTGGCCGCAGTCACCCATTGATTGATCAACTGCTCACGTCGCGCACTACTGGTACGTAAAACGCCTGACAATGCGAAACCCCGCAGAAGTTCGAGGCTTAGCGCGATCACGGTGGCATACCCGGGTCGTTCGCGAAGCGCGAAGAAAACCTCGGCAGTCACCCGCTGACTGTCTGGACGCGCGCGCCGCTCTTCCGTCCGCAGCACCACGCGCAACGCGGTGTCGGTGCGCGCAACAGCCCAGAGTTCAAGCTCAGCCAGATACGAAGGCTGGCTGACGATGGCAGCTAACGTTCGCACCGCGCGATCAAGCGGGTCAGATCGCGCACTGAATTTAGCGCGCATGCGCCGCGCGCCGCGTTCGTTGCGCGATACCAGTTCTGACACGGTCGCAGCAAGCAGGTTTGCGTAGCTCGGAAAGTGATGCAGCAATGCGCCTCGACTCAGACCGGTGCGGCGCTGCACCTCCAGCGTCGACGTGCGCGCCACGCCCAGCTCAACAAGCGAATCTACTGCCGCCTCAAGAAGTCGGCCGCGAGTGGTCTGCTGCATGCTCGCACGACCACTGTTCAGTGCGCGAGCCTCGTCGCGTTCAATTTTGAGGCGCGTGTTGTGCGTTCTGGTTTTATTGACACGGCTCATGGTGCAGTGTAGAAACAGTCAGCGTTGACTGTCAATACAAAATAAGTTGCCATCAGAATTGTTTGAGCGATTAAACTTTTGCACCGGCGCGATTAATCGCCGTGGCTTGCTGTGCCACCCCTAGTCTTAAGGAATGTGTGATGCCAAAGTTTTCAACCTTGCAGATTGAGCCAGACAGCGCGTCCCCGCGTGTTGCCCGTCTGCTGTTGAATCGTCCTGAGTGCCTCAACGCGATCAACGACGAAACGCCCGGCGAGATCCGCGCTGCTGTTGAATGGGCGCAAAACAACGACGCGATTCACGTCATCGTTGTCGAGGGCGCAGGTAAGAGCTTTTGCGGAGGCTACGATCTAACGCTGTTTGCAGAGGGCGGGGATGAGCATCCGGCAAAGCAGGAGAAATATCCGTGGGATCCGATGGTCGACTACGCCTACATGAAGCGAACGACCGAGGATTTAATGAGCCTCTGGCGTTGCAGCAAGCCCACCATCGCCAAGGTGCATGGCTACGCTGCGGCCGGTGGCAGCGATATCGCACTTTGTTGCGATTTGCTGGTCATGGCTGAGGATGCCCGCATCGGCTACATGCCCACCCGGGTGTGGGGCTGCCCCACCACGGCGATGTGGACGCATCGTATCGGTCCGACCCGTGCCAAACAACTGATGTTTACTGGCGACTTGATCGATGGCCGCACCGCTGCGGCCTGGGGGCTTGCCAACGTTGTGGTGCCGGCAACCGAGCTTGATCAGACCGCGGTCGACCTTGCCAATCGAATAGCGGGAGTGCCGCGCGGGCACCTCGCCATGCACAAGCTTGTAATCAATCAACTCATGCTCACCACCGGACTAGAGCAGGCGCAGATGATGGCCACCGTGTTTGATGGCATCACCCGCCATAATCCTGAGGGGCTGTGGTTCCGGCGTTACGCGCAAAGCGAAGGCTTCAAGGCCGCAGTCGAATGGCGAGACAGCGGTCGGCCGATTCCCGAGGGCGACGAAGCGCGTGCGCTGATCAGGGAGATGGAGGCGCGCATGAGCAGCCGCAGCGGACAATCACCTAGTGCTTGATCGCGGCGATCTTTTGCTTCACAGCGAACGGTTGACCCTCGGTGTCAAGCACCTCGCCCTCTACATAGCCGACAACGCGAAAGCATTCTCGAGTCAGGGCTAGCAACTCATTCGAACGCAGCAAAAAGTCGGACCTTGATGGCTTGCCGTAGCGCTCGTTGCCATCCATGAAGGTTTCATAAAGCAGCATGCCGCCCGGTTTGATCGTGCCCAGCATTGACGCAAACGCGGGACGCCAAAGGTAATTGCAGACGAGGACGGCATCAAACGACGCCGCTGGGTACGGCCATGCCTCGCCCTCAAGGTCGCGACATTCGGTGATGACTCGCGGCGTCGCAGCGAGCGACTGCAGCGAGGCTCCGTCACGATCAACTGCGGTCACGCTGGCTCCGCGCTCAGCAAATAGGCGCGAATGGCGTCCGTTGCCACACGCGACGTCGAGGACACAAGCGCCTGGCGCAATCCACGAAGCATAGTTAGTGAACCACGCGCTGGGCCCCTCCTTTGAGTGCAGCTCCTGACTTGTCAACGGGGCCAATCGAGACCTAACTGTGGATTGGCAACGCACAGCACTACCGCGCGTTATTGGCATCCACCACGGCCAGTGCTGTCATGTTGACAACGCGTCGCACGGTCGCGCTGGGCGTCAGGATGTGCACCGGTTTCGCGCACCCCAGAAGAATCGGGCCAATTGCGACGTTGTTGCCCGCACTCGTCTTGAGCAGGTTGTACGAAATATTCGCGGCGTCGATGTTCGGAAACACCAGCAGGTTGGCAGAGCCCGTCAACGGTGAGTCAGAGATTTTGGTGCGAATGCCTTCTTCCAGCGCGCCGTCACCGTGCATTTCGCCATCGACTTCCAGGCTCGGTGAGCGCTCTCGAATGAGTGCAAGTGCTTCGCGCATTTTGAGCGCAGACGGCGTGTTGGCCGTGCCGAAATTTGAGTGCGACAACAGCGCCACTTTCGGGGTGATACCGAAGCGTTGCAACTCGTCGGCCGCCATCAACGTGATCTCTGCGATTTGCTCAGCGGTGGGGTCGTAGTTGACATGCGTGTCGACCAGGAACAGCAAGCGCCCCGGCAACATCAGTCCGTTCATTGCAGCGTACTCGTGTGCGCCCTTACGCAGGCCGAGCACCTGATCGATGTAGTGCAAATGAATATCGTGAGTACCGTAGGTGCCGCAGATCATGGCGTCCGCGTCGCCCTTCCTCACCATCATGGCACCAATCAGCGACAGGCGACGACGCATCTCGATTTTGGCGAGTGGCTGCGTCACGCCCGCGCGCTGCGTCAGCCGATGATATTCCTGCCAGTAATCACGGAAGCGGCTGTCGAACTCGGGGTTGATCAGTTCGATGTCCACACCGGGCTTCATGCGCAAGCCAAATTGCTCCAGCCGCTTTTCGAACACGGCAGGCCGCGCAATCATGATTGGCCTGGCGATGCCTTCATCGATCACCACCTGCACCGCGCGCATCACGCGCTCGTCTTCACCTTCGGCGAACACCACCCGGCACGGGGCCTTGCGCGCGGCGTCGAAGATGGGTTTCATCACAGCACCGGAGTGGTACACAAACTGCGCAAGCTGCTGCTGGTACGCGGCAAAATCTTTAATCGGACGTGTGGCGACACCCGAATCCATCGCAGCTTTGGCCACCGCTGGCGCGATGCGCACAATCAAACGCGGATCGAAGGGCTTCGGAATCAGATATTCGGGCCCGAATGAGAGTGAGCCAGAATCGCCGTAGGCGGCCGCGACCTGATCGTTTTGCTCGGCCATGGCGAGGTCGGCAATGGCTTTCACTGCGGCGACTTTCATCGCCTCGTTGACGACGGTTGCGCCAACGTCAAGCGCACCGCGGAAGATGAATGGGAAGCAAAGAACGTTGTTCACTTGATTCGGATAATCGCTGCGACCCGTCGCAATAATCGCATCCGGTCGCGCTGCTTTAGCGAGGTCAGGCATGATCTCCGGCTCCGGGTTAGCGAGCGCCAGAATCAGCGGGCTGACCGCCATTTTTGTCAACCATTCGGGCTGAATCACGCGCGCGGCCGACAGTCCCAGAAAGACGTCAGCACCTTCCAGCAATTGATCAACACGGCGCAAATCCGTTGTCTGAGCATAGCGCGCCTTGTTATCGTCCATTTCTTCAACGCGGCCCTTCCAGACAACGCCTTTGATGTCGGACACCCAAATGTTTTCCTGCTTGATGCCGATGGCAACGAGCATGTCGAGGCAGGCCAGCGCAGCCGCACCCGCGCCCGAGCACACCAGCTTCACATCCTCGGGCTTTTTGCCCACTACGCGAAGGCCATTGGTAACTGCGGCGCCCACGATGATCGCGGTACCATGCTGATCGTCATGAAAGACCGGAATCTTCATGCGTTCGCGCAGCTTTTTCTCAACGTAGAAGCATTCCGGGGCCTTGATATCTTCAAGGTTGATGCCGCCGAACGTTGGCTCCATCGCCGCGATGATGTCGACCAGTTTGTCCGGGTCGAGCTCGTTTAACTCGATGTCAAAGCAGTCGATGCCTGCGAACTTCTTGAACAGGACGGCCTTGCCTTCCATCACCGGTTTTGCGGCCAGGGGGCCAATGTTGCCTAGACCCAACACCGCTGTGCCATTGGTCACCACGCCAACCAGATTGCCGCGCGCCGTCATGGAATACGACTCAGCCGGGTCACGCACGATTTCTTCACACGCAAACGCTACGCCCGGCGAATACGCAAGCGCCAGATCGCGCTGATTGGTCATCGTTTTGGTCGCGCTGATCTCAAGCTTCCCCGGTTTCGGGTAGCGGTGATAGTCGAGCGCAGCTTCTTTAAGCGATAGCACTTTGGTGGTGTCAGACATGGGCTCCGCCTTATTTCATTTTTGCAATTTATGCGCCAATTTTATGGCGGTTCGCTGTTGGCGCGGCAGTAAGGCGGGGCTTTCATATCTTTTCGTCGAACGCGGGTGAACATGTCGGAAATCGCATTGACGTCGGTGACGACCGAAGCCGTCGCGTGCAGCAGCCGTCCAAACGCGCAATAATTATTTTATTACCACCAACGGCGGCAGTTCTGACCACCGCCGTCAAACTGCCAGCAACTCTTGAAATGACGTTGCGGCAACACTGCGCCGCCTCAGGGGAAAGCATCAGTGAAGTGATCGGGGGAAGATCAATCCGCGTCGCGCTGGAGGCGCATCTTGCGGCGACAGAAGCAAACATGTCAGCTTTGCTGTGGGCGCTGGGCGCAGACTACTTCGGTCGCCACGCAGGATCAGCTAACTTGCCCGAACGTTTCGCCGATTTGCCGTCTGATCTGGCCGACGCATCCATCACCGAAGCCGCAGAGCGCATGCGCATTGGCCGCCTGTTGAGCATCGACTCCGACTTCGACGTGTACCGCGATCATGCGGGGCGACCGTTACAGAACGTGTTGATTAGGTGATGCAGAGCCGCCCAGCGCTGTATCGCGAAAGACCCACCGACATTGTGTGCAATACACTGCATTGAAGTTTTAGATCAGTGGTTGTTGTTTGAAGTTTTGCCCGTCTCTACTTGACCGTCCCGTCACTGCGGCTCACACTCTATGATGATCGACGCGAGCCACTTGTCGAAGGCCTCGTGGCTAGCGTTAGCGCGCGACTCGCTCCCCGGAGGATACGTGCCGCGGTTCGATGTCATCACGGTTGCCGACTGGACATCACGACGCAGCGAATGTCTGACGCGCGTTCAGCAGCAATTTGCGGGCGCGCAGCTTGCCGTGCGCAGCAGCAAATATAACGAGTGCGCAGGCGTGCCGGGCCACGCGGGACGTTATCGCTCGCTCGGCCCAGTTGACCCAGGCAACCGTGCGGCGCTGAGTCGCGCCGTCAAGGCCGTGTTCGAAAGTTACGGCGGTTTGCACGAGTCCGACGAGGTGATGTTGCAAGTCTGGGTCGGCGACGCGACGGCAACGATTGGCGTCACATCCGCAGACGCAACCGCGTTTGCGGGCACCAGAACGTTGAGCTACTTCGTCGGCAATGCTACGAACGCCATCACCGCAGGCTGGACGAATGTTCATCGCTTCTGGTTGACCGCGAATACGATTGCCAGCAAACACTGGCCGAGCTCGGTGCGGCGGGCGTTTGCGCTTCTAGCGCAACTCGAATCGACGCTCAAACGCAGCGCGCTAGAACTGGAAATCGCAGTAGACAATCGCGGTCGATTGCGCCTGCTACAAGTCACGCCGTCAACCCGTCCCGTCACACATCCGTGCATACGCGAATCAATGCACAGCGCAGAAAGACACTGGATCAACGCGGAGCGTGAATTCGACCAACGGGCGCAGGCGCGTGATGGTGAACTGGGACGCAAACCGCTGTTCGGTCTGATGCCCGACTGGAACACCGCTGAGCTCTTGGGCGAGCACCCACGGCCTCTTGCCGCATCGCTATTCGACGCACTCATCGCCAAAAGCGCTTGGCGACGGGCGCGAATAAATCTGGGCTATCGCCGATCTGCCGTTCACCCGTTGCTTGGTTTCATTGCAGGTCGTCCCTACGTGGACGTGCGCGCGAGCCTGAATTCGCTCATTCCCAAAGGCCTTTCTGACGCAGCCTTACGTCGGGTGATTGAGGCGGGCATCAACAAACTTGGGCAACAACCCGACTTGCATGATCGCGTTGAAACTGATCTTTTTCCGACCTGCATTGGCTTTGCCAACGAATGGACGTCGCAACTAAGCGAAGCAGGCTTGAGCACAACCGATCAGCGCTTGTGGCGTGCTGCGCTGATCGCGATGGAGACCCGTTGGCAGCAGTTTTCAGCGCACGCGAATGTCTCCGATGAGACGGCAAAACGCGCTCACGACACGCTGATCGCGACGTGCATCGATACGGCGAATGCAGAGGATTTGCTGCGCGCGATTGGGTTGATCAGAGATGGCTTTGCGCTGTCGTTTGCCATGCATGCGAGGCTCGCGTTTGTTGCACGTTTTCAACTCGCGAGCCTCGTAAGGGTCGGCGCAGTGAGCCAGAAACGGCTCGACCATCTGCTCGGCTGCGTTTCAGTGGTCAATTCGATTGACGGTCTACATGCAAGGGATGCAGGACTGTTGCGACCGGCGACTTTTGACGTTCGCGTAGCGCCGATCAGCGGCGAGTTGGCGCCTGCAAATTTGCTTAACGCTCCTCGCACAGCGGTCGGCGGCGCGCGCATCAGTTTCACGACTCAGGAACACCGCGCGGTCAGCACGTTGCTCAAACCACTCATGCTGAATGATGATGCCAACGCGTGGCTTCAGATGGCGGTACGACGAATTGAACTGCGTGAGCTTTGTAAGTATCGACTCTCGGTCGCTGTGTCGAGCTGGCTTTCTGCCTTGACTACTTGGGGTGCGCGTCTTAACTTAAACGTCGAAGACTTGTCCTTTCTCACCGTTAAGAGCGTGACGGGGAAACGCGATCCTGACGGGCTGCATCAGCTGCTCGCCCGCAGTAAAACGCGCTATGAAGAGGAAGCGTCGATCAAAATGCCGCTGCTAGTTGCAAGCCGCGCTGACATTCGCGCCAGCAGCGAACCCGCTTTGCGACCCACGTTTCTCGGGCGTGGTCGCGTATCGGCACCACTGTGCGTGATTGATAGACACACGGCAGCGCGAAAAATCGCGGTCGGCACGGTGGTGCTGATACGCGCCGCTGATCCTGGATTTGACTGGATATTTGCGTATCCGTTTGCCGCACTCGTCACCTGCTACGGTGGCCCACATTCCCACATGGCCATTCGCTGCGCCGAGCTGAACGTACCGTGCGTGCTGGGTTGCGGCGAGACGGTGTACAACGCATTGCACGGCGCAACCCGTGTCAGCATTGATTTTGATCTGGCACACTTAAGCGTGAATGCATGATGAACAGCCCGGCAATCAATTGGGATTACAGCGAGCGGGCTGCGACCTATGAGCATCGCGCCGATTACGACAGCGTGGCGATCAAGCGCCTGTTGCGCCACGTTTCTGGGCCCCACTCAGCGCGAGCTGCCGATATTGGCGCGGGCACAGGCAAACTGACGCGCCCTTTGCTGGCGGCGGGCATGGCGGTGGTTGCCATTGAGCCGAATGAAAACATGCGCGCGATGGCAGCGCAAATTTCAGCAAATGCTAATGCGCAATGGGTTGACGGTCGTGCCGAACGGCTGCCAATCGATTCCAGTTGCTTCGACCTTGCCTGTTTTGGCTCATCATTCAACGTGGTTGATGCACAACACTCACTGGGCGAAGTTCTAAGAATATTGAAAGCCGATGGCGTGCTCGCGATACTCTGGAATCACCGCGACCTGAACGACCCGCTTCAAGCGGCCGTTGAGTCGACGATCAGGCTCCACATTCCCGACTACGCGCACGGGACGCGCCGCGACGATCCCAGCGCAACGGTGCTTGCGGGAGGACAGTTTGCTGCAATAGATTCGTTTCGCAGCGCTTTTGAATACACGACCGATCACGATCAATATCTTGCCGCTTGGCGGTCACACGCAACGCTCGCACGAGCGGCAAAATCACAATTTGAAAGCGTCATGAAAAGCATTGCCAACATCGTTCCAGAGGGTGAGTTTTCGGTGCCCTACAGCACTGCGGTTTGGGTCTTTCGCAAGCGAGTCGTATGAGCACCGACAGCGTTGCCAAACATGCAGTAATTTTGGCGGCAGGACGAGGCAGTCGTTTGGGCCACTTGACCGATGCCAAACCAAAGTGCTTGACAGTCGTGGACGGTCGCACGTTGCTGGAATGGATGCTTAGCGCGCTGTTTCAGGCGGGCATTGAACGCGTTTTGATTGTGGGCGGTTACGGTTACGACTCCCTTGGATCGTATCGGTCGCCCACAGTGAGCACCCTGCGTTACGCGCAGTGGGCAGATAGCAACATGCTCGGCACGCTGCAAGCAGCAGCCGCATGGCTCGCGCTGAAGCCTTGTCTCATCGCCTATTCAGATATCGCTGCGTCGCCTGCTCATTTGGCGACGCTTCACGCTGCCACGGGCGACATCGTGGTGGCCAACAATACGCTGTGGCAAACGCTGTGGGCTGAGCGCTTTCAAGACCCGCTGAACGATGCGGAAAACTTCGCATCCGACGCCGGTATCCTGCGAAAAATTGCTGGCCACGCAACGCATATTTCAGAGATCGGTGGGCAGTTTATGGGGCTCGTCAAAACCACGCCAAACGGTTGGGCTCAGCTCAACGCGTTACTGGCCGACGATCCCATTTTGGCGCGCAAAGGAGACACGACCAAGCTGCTCGCACGGGCGCTTGATGCTGGCACATTGATCCATGTTGTCGACTGCGAAGGCGCCTGGATTGAGATTGATTCAGAGGCAGATTTGCGCACCGTTGAAAGCGGCATGGCAAAAGGACACTGGGCGCATGACTGGCGAACTTGACGGCGCTAGCGCTGGCGGCGTGATCTGGATTTGCGGGCTATCCGGCGTTGGCAAAACCACGCTGGCATTGGAGCTCGTGCGCTTGCTGTCGAAAATTAATGCAAACGTCGTACGCATAGACGGCGACGAATTTAGACGCGCAGTGATGCCTGACGCCGCCTACGAACGCGAAGATCGTCTCAAAGTCGCTCGCGCTATCTCGCAGCATGCGTGGGCGCATGCGCAACGCGGCCGCTTGTGCGTGGTCGCGACTATTTCCTTGTTCGCCGAAATCCATCATAGCAATCGTGTGTGCGAGCAAACGTATCAATTGCCATTCATTCAGTCGTTGCTACGCGCTCCGGTCGCATTGCTTGCCAAGCGCCGCGCGTCGCTTATGCAGAGCGCTAACCACATCGTGGGCATGCACATCAAAGCGGAGTTTCCGAAAACTGCAGAGCACATGTTTGTCAACGACCGCAGCGTGGAATCGCTACGCGCCGAAGCGATTGTGATCCTTGATGTGTGGCTTGCGCGTCAGCAGATCAAAGCGAGCAGTGCGACGTGAGTCGATTCAATTTTCGACCGATCAAGCTGGTAGACGTGGGCACCAGCGAGCGCCCCGGATACCCGAATTTTCCGGTGTACACGCTGGATGTGGTCTCCTCTGAACTGCCTTGCGGAACGAGTTGGTTGGCCTCCACGCTGCTGGAATGCGAATGCCCGGTCTGGAATCCGTGGAACGTTGATATGTCGCTCGAATGGAGGCATCTCGGCGGCACCGCATACGAATACTTTTACCCCGGAAATCCGTGGTCGCGCGTGCTGCCCGGACTGGTGACGGGACGCGAATTTAACTTTCGTACGTCAGTGGTTCCGCGATTTAGTCACGCAACGCCGGGACAGTGGCAGCCCGCAAACCGGTTGCTGATTTTCACTCGCGATCCACGTGATGCGCTCTATTCCGCGTGGCGGCGTTCGCGCCGCTTGCGGCCGGATATTGCCGCGCACGTCGACTGGCTGCAACACATCGATCCCAACTGGGGCGTGCCGCGTAGCGCTGCTTATCTGCTGCATCTGGCGACATGGAAGCACTACGCGGAGTTGACCCATACGCCGTATCTGATCATACGTTTCGAAGACGTGAAGGCGAATGCACGCGCCGAGTTTCGACGGCTGCAGGATTTTCTGCCCCATGAGTTAAATGTGTTACCCGAGCCGCAGATTGAACGGGCACTCAGCATGTCAACGTACGATGCGGTGAAAGCGGTCGAAGACCAGATGCTCGCCGATGGCACCTTTGACCGACGTGTCAACAACGCGGGGATTGCATTCGAATATCGAACGCATTTCGATGCGGCGATGCACGCGGCCATGGGTGGTGGCGGTAGGGCAATTTATGAGTGGTTGCGGTACGACCCACCCGCACCCGAAAGCGCGCCGCAAGCGCCGCTACAACCGCTGCTGCGCTGGATTCACAACGGCAGGCAAGCGATAACCCTGGGCGCGGTGGAGGCAGCCACCGCGATGTACCAAAACGGCTAGCGAATTATCGTTTTTCCGCTATAGCTTTTTATCAGGTGCTATACCGAATGAGGGCTTACGCGCGATTGTTGATGAAGTCGACTTATTGCCAAAAAGCAATCACTGCCCATATCAACAAGGTTTTCACTGAAAAGCTGATGAGCCTTGATTGCCGTGAATTTGTCGGAAAAACAGCGTCCCTAACCGCCCAAATAAGCCGCGACAACCGCTGGATCGGTCTTGAGTTTTTCCGCTGGGCCGTGGACTGAGATACGACCGTTTTCGAGCACGTAGCCGTAATCGGCCACGTTCAATGCCGCTGCAGCAAACTGCTCCACCAGCAGCATCGTCACGCCCTGCGACTTGAGTCGCTTGATGATGTTGAACACCTCTTCCACGAGAATCGGCGCGAGGCCCATCGATGGTTCGTCGAGCAAAAAAACCTCGGGATTCAGCATCACGGCGCGGGCCATGGCAAGCATTTGTTGCTCGCCGCCGGACAATGTTCCAGCGAGCTGCGTGGTGCGCTCTTTCAGGCGCGGGAACATTTCAAGCGCACGTTGCAGGTCGGACTCGACATCACCTTTTGGGCGTGCCTTGGTATAGCGCACAAACGCGCCGAGGCGAATGTTGTCGAGCACGGACAGCGTCGGGAAAACGCGCCGGCCTTCTGGCGAATGCGCAAGGCCGAGCTTGGCGATTTGGTGGGATTCAAGGCCGGTGATGTCGCGATCACCCAGCGTGATCTTGCCGGCGACCGGCTTGATCATGCCGGAGACGGCGCGCATGGTGGTGGTTTTGCCAGCGCCGTTGGAGCCAATCAGCGTGACGACTTTACCTTTCGGCACGTTGATCGAGATGCCATGTAGCACTTCAACTTTGCCGTAGCTTGCTTTGAGGTTTTCGATGTTGAGCATGTGGATTTCCTCTGTGATCAATGCGCGAGCGCTTCAGCGCTGGAGCCCAAATACGCTTCGATCACTTTCGGATCGCGCTGCACATCGGCGGGCTTGCCTTCAGCAATTTTCTGGCCGAAATCAAGCACCGTGACAATGTCGGAAATGCCCATCACGACGTCCATGTGATGCTCGATCAGGATCACGGTGATGCCTTTGTCGCGAATCTTTTGGATCATCGCCATCAGCTCAGGCAGGTCTGCCGGCGGAAGACCTGCGGCAGGCTCGTCGAGCAACAACAAGCTTGGGCTCAAGCCGAGCGCACGCGCGATTTCCAGTAGACGCTGTTTGCCATACGGCAGATTGCGCGCCTGCTCATCGCGCATGTCGGTGAGTCCGACGAACGCGAGCAGTCGCGCCGCTTGCTCGCGCGCTGCTTGATCCTCACGCTTGTAGCGCGGCGTGTTCAGCATCACGTCGGCAATGTTGCTTTTGTAGGTGTGATGCAGGCCCACCAGAATGTTGTCGGTGGCCGTCATTTCACCGAACAGTTGCACGTTCTGAAACGTGCGTGCTATACCTGACAGTGCAATGCTTGACGGCGTTTGCCCGACCACGGTGTGGCCGTTAAACACGACCTTGCCATCGGTGGGCATGTAGATGCCGGTGAGCACGTTCATCATCGTGCTTTTGCCGGAGCCGTTCGGGCCGATCAACCCGTGAATCGAGCCGCGCGCGACGTTCAGGTCGACCTCGTTCAGCGCTTTGAGTCCGCCAAATTGCATCAGGATTTTTTGTGCCTGCAACAGGTCACCACTACCCTCAACCGCATGGCTTTGCGGGGACCATTCGGTGACCGAGGTTGTGGTCGCCGTGCTTGACGGGGCTACGGGTTTGACGAGTCGACCGATGGTCTCGCGCATGAAGCCAACGATCCCGTCCTGCAGGTAATACACCACGAACAACGTCATCAAGCCAAAGATCGTCAGTCGCCAATCGGTGATGCTTTTGAGTTGGTACGCAAAGATCACCATGCCCACGGTGGCAATCACCGGAATTGCGATTTCGCGAACGGTCTTCAAACCCTTGGAGAAGTTGTAAATCGCGACGCCAACAACAATCACGGCCAATGCAACCGCAATTTTCCTGAACAGTTCAATGTCGGACAACAAGCTCGGCAACATCACCACAATGACCGCGCCGATCAAGGCCCCGGAACGTGTTTTGCGGCCACCCATGATGACGGCGAGCAGGAACAAAATCGTAAGCTCGAAGTTATAGGTATTCGGCGAAATGTATTCTTCCGAGTAGGTGTATAAAGCGCCCGCCAGGCCCGCAAAGGCGGCACTAATTACAAACGCATAGACCTTGTAGCGATACACCGAAACGCCCATGCAATCGCAGGCGACAGGGCTGTCACGCAGCGCCTCAAACGCACGACCGAGGTGCGACTTTAGAATGCGATGCACGACCAGCAATGCAACCGCGAGCAGTGCGAGCACGACGTAGTAATACTCCACCTCATGCAGCTTGTGACCGAAGAGGGTCGGCTTCGGTACCTTCAAGCCAATGGGGCCTTCAGTCAGGAAGGTCATTTCATTAATGAGGATTTGAATGATGGTGCCGAACGCGAGCGTCACCATCGCCAGATACGGCCCGATCACGCGCAGCGCCGGCAGCGAGAGTATTGCGCCAAACACAGCCGTCACGCCGATGGCAGCAGGCACTGCGAGGTAGAACGGCGCGCCGAGCTTGAAGAAGAGCACACCCGCGGTGTACGAACCCACGCCAAACAGCCCCGCGTGACCAAGCGACACTTGGCCCGTGTAGCCCACCACGATGTCCAAGCCGAACAGAAGGATCGCGTAGATCAGGATCGTCTCGACCAGATGCACGTAATATGGATTGGGCACGATCAGCGGGAATACCGCCAAGCCCGCGAGCACGGCGAGTGCGCCGTAAATAGATTTATTGTTCGATTTCATGATGCGAGTTTCGGTCAGACTTTCTTGATGGCCATCTTGCCGAACAGCCCAGCGGGCTTCACCGCAAGCACTAACAGCAACAGCACCAGACCGGGCACGTCTTTGTAGCCGGTCGAAATGTAGAACCCGGTGGTCGTCTCAGCGATTCCCAGAATCAAGCCGCCCACGATGATGCCAAGGCCCGAATTCAAACCACCAATAATCGCAACGGCAAACGCCTTAAGGCCAAGCACCGCGCCCATCGTCGCGCCGGTGAGCGTCAGCGGTGCAACGAGCACGCCTGCAACAGCCGCAGTCACCGATGACAGCGCGTAAGAGAACGTAATGACGGCGCTGGTGTTGATGCCCATGAGTGAGGCGGCGTCACGATCGTTCGAGGTGGCGACCACGGCTTTGCCGTAAATCGACTTGCGATTGAAAACCTCCACGGCAGCCATCATTAACAACGCGCCAACGACCACCACAATTTCCATGGGCAACACATTCGCCCCAAACAATTTGATCGGCGACTCAGGCAACGGCGACGGGAACTTCAAGTCATCTTTACCCCAAATGTTTTCGGCCACGTTTTTAAAGATGATCGCAAGCGCGATGGTGGACATGATCCACCCGAATTCGCTCTTGATTTTGATCGCCGGTCGCACGCCAATCCACTCGACAAACGCGCCTTGAAATGCGCCGAACACAATCACCAGCGGAATCATCAACCAGAAGTTCAAGTAAGGCCCGCCGTGAATGGTGCCGACCAGCGACAGCCCGACCAGCGCACCGAGCATCAGCGATTCGCCCTGCCCAAAGTTGAGCGTGCCCGAGGTGGCGAAGGTCAGCTGATAACCAAAGGCGATGACGCCGTAAATCATCCCGAGCGCGATACCGCTGTAGATGAGTTGCAAGAAAATTTCCACGATAAACCTCTGGTTAATTCAGATCCCGAACGGCCAATACGCATGCGCGTGGCACAGATTCCCATTTTTTTCGCTGCAACGCAATAACGCAGCGCTCAAAGTATTAAAAAAGCCGGGGTTCCCGGCTTTTTTAGACCACCCGCAAGTGGGGTTATTTTTTCGTACGAACGTCGGCCCCGCGCTTTTTGTCGTCTTCGTGAGCGTACAACACGCGACCGTCCTGTACCTTGCCCATCACAGGCATATTGGCGGTAATCGCCTCGTGATCGGACTTCGAGAAAGGCTTGTTGTAGGTGGTTACGACCCCGTCAACCGGCGTCTTAAGATCTTCAAGCGCTTCACGCACTTT
The DNA here is from genome assembly GCA_043758415.1 of Burkholderiales bacterium. Taxonomy (GTDB): domain Bacteria; phylum Pseudomonadota; class Gammaproteobacteria; order Burkholderiales; family Casimicrobiaceae; genus Casimicrobium. The sequence goes on along the minus strand of JAYVNO010000094.1, from coordinate 5,888 downwards.
CGAGCCGTCGGTTGACTTCGCCTGCGCGATGGCAGCGACGAGCAGATACACGGAGTCGTACCCCTGCGCAGCAGACACGGGCGACGGAATACGGTCAACCTTGTACGTTTTTTGATACGTCTCGATGAAGGTCTTACGCTTAGGCGTGTTCGCTTCCTGGATGAACGTTTGTGGCATCAGCGCGCCGTCGGCGTTCTTGCCTGCGTTATCGATGAAGTTGCCCATCGACAATGTCCATGAGCCCATCATCGGCACTTTCCAGCCGAGCTTAACCATGCCGTTGGCAATCTGCGCGAGCTCAGGGCCAATGCCGTAAGTGATGACCACTTGCGCACCGGCTTCTTTCGACTTGAGCAGCTGTGGTGTCATGTCGACGTCTTTGATGTTGTACTTCTCGATGGCGACAGCTTTGATGCCCTTGGCAGCCAGCGCTTTTTCCAAATCTTCACGACCGAGCTGGCCGTAGTTGGTGGAGTCGGCAAGGATTGCGACTTTGGTGTATCCGCGGCGACCAATGACTTCGTCAACGATCATGGCTGACTGAATCGTGTCGTTAGCCGAATTGCGGAACACGTAGTTCTCCGGCTGATCGGCGAACTGCCTGGTGATGACCGAGGCGGTGGCCACGTTGTTCATCACCGGGATTTTTGCTTCCTGGTAGAACCGTTGCGAGGCGAGCGCCACGCCTGAGTTGATGTAGCCGAGCGCTGCCACGACTTTTTCTTTGTTGATCAGCTCTTGCGCGATCTGAACGCCGCGCTCATTCTTCGCTTCGTCATCGCGCTCGATCAGCTCGATTTGACGACCCAGTACGCCGCCTTTGGCGTTGATTTCGGTGACGGCCAATTTGGCACCGTCACGCATTGAAACCCCCATTGGGCTTGAGCCACCCGTCAGTGGACCTTGCAAGCCAATCTTGATGTTGTCCGCCGCAAAGGCCGACGTTGCAGCAATGGCCCCCGCCAACATCATCGAACCAAAAACCATTTTCCGCACTAAATTCACCCGAGCCTCCATATATGAATTACGTTGCAACGGCGTACCGCTGTTGCCTGCGCACATTCTATGAGGGCCGCCTGTCAATTTGCGTAGGGGAAACCACGAAGCAGCCAGTGAATGTTTCAATACCGACCAGTTTGGTGAGTAACGACACTTTATGGTGCATGCGAAAGTGTTTTTTGTTTGCGGTATGAGTGGAAGTATCGACCAAAGCCAATACAGCTTTTTATGCGAGCGCCCGTTCCAATTGGGCATATAATGGTAAAGCGATAAATGTCGACTTTATCGTCAGTAGGGCTTCACTCTCATATTGAATGGCCATTTCGCCCTAAAGCTGATGTGTTTCTATGACGAGAATTCGCATGCAGGACGGTCGACCTGCTCGGCACCCGCTTCACGATGGAAGAAACGTGCTATCGCGGCCGTCAGCAAACGCGCCACGGCCTCGCCGTGCTCTCCCCCGACGCGCTAGACCGCGACATCGTGCATCGCATCATGTTCGATGAATTTTGTCTTGGCCAAGTACACGGCGAGTCACGACACGACTATCGGCGCATCATTGCCAAACTCGCAGAACGTAGCGCAAGCCATCATCCTCGGCTGCACTGAGATTTCGCTACTCGTTAATCAACTCGACGCGGACGTGCCGCTGTTTGACACCGCGCACTTTTATGCTCGCGGCACTGCGGCGCGGGCATAGCGCAAGTAGCGTGGGTCGTCAGCTGGGTTGAAGCCCAGCGCTCACAGAAGTCGAGTGCATGTTGGGTCACAACCCGACATGCGTGCAAATCCCGCACTCTGCGCACCCGCGCGTCAACCCTTGACATCCGCACGCGCGCAGATGCATGCTTACTGGCGCGAAACATCGCCACCTCGCGCAGCCTCTTCTCAACCACCGCACACGAAGCAGTCAATGAACGTCTACGAGTTAGTCGGCAGCACCTACAACTACTACCCCAACACCGCAGTCGAGCTGTGCGTGATCTCGTACGGAGACATGCCCACCATCACCCCCGCCGTCTCGGCGAACACTGATCTGAGCGTCGTCTGGGGACCGGCGGAATGCGTATCAAGCATCACCGGCGTGCCGTACAGCTTGATGTACGTCGCCGCCAAGGCCAGCACAGGCGAATACTTCGTCGTCATTCGCGGCACCGATTTTTTGAGCCTCGCCACTTGGTTGTTGCAAGACTTCGATGTCGCCACGTCGCAACCGCTCAACACCTTGCAGGGTAATCCGAAAAACATCCCGGCCACCGCACTCCTTTCGCAGGGCACGTTTAACGGCATGTCCGATTTGCTCGACCTGACCGACCCCACCTCGGGGCTTTCGCTCGTCGCCTTCCTCACGCAAGCGAAACCGCGCAACGTGTACGTCACCGGGCACAGCCTAGGCGGCACGCTCACGCCTCCGATGTTTGCTTACCTCAACGCCACGCTCTACAACGGCGGCAGCATCAGCAATATGGCGCTCTGGTCGTTCGCCGGACTCACACCGGGCGGCACCGGATTCAACAAATATTTCAACAGCATCATCCTGAACAATCAGGGCTTCCTCTGGCGAATTCAAAACAGCCTCGACATCGCGCCGTTGATGTGGTGGTCGCAGTCCCGCGTGCAGAATATTTACCAGCCAAACGGCCTGTCATGGGGCATCTTTGAGAGCGACCCGATAGAAGATTTATTCAGCGACGCCAACAGCGCAAACATCGGCTACGCCCAACCGCAGCCAAGCCTCCTGTTATCGGGCACATTCGACAACTCAATCATCGACGCAAATCTGTGGGCCGCGCAAGCGCTGCATCAGCACCACTCTACGACTTATCAGACGCTGGTGAATGCGAAGTATCGGTAGGTAAGCACTAATTGCCGACAGCAATCGATGATTGGCTTCTGCATCTAATTGTACATACAATATAGCCTTGCGCATCATTTTTGATCCCGCCAAAAACGAGCGCAACATTCGCGAGCGGAATCTGCCGTTTGAGTCTGCGGCGGAATTCGATTTTGAGAGCGTACTTGTCGGTACTGATTCGCGGCAGGAATATGGCGAAACGCGCTATGTTGCGCTGGGCAATCTGCGCGAACGTTTACATGTTCTGTGCTTCACGGAAACGCCTGATGGCATTCGCGTCATCAGTTTTCGTAAAGCCAATGATCGAGAGGGAAGAAACTATGCCAAAGTCCAAGCCACTGACTGACACCGAAGGCGAAGTTCGCGAGCTCGCCGCTGCGGACATGAAGCGCTTTCAAAACGCGAAGCAAGCTTTACCCAACACGTTGCTGAAAAAAATCAACGTCCGAGGCCCGCAAAAGACACCAACTAAGGAGCGCATCACCATTCGCCTTTCGCCCGATGTGGTTCAGCGTTTTCGAGATACTGGCTACGGCTGGCAATCGCGTGTCGATTCAGCACTAAAGGATTGGCTTCAGTCGCATAAGATTGCTGGCGTGTGATGCCATGTACACAACGGTTCTTAAGTGTTTACCATTGCGCTAATGCATATGTAATCCTTTTTTATTGACGCTGTTCACACTACAGATTTTGTTCATGCCGATTATTCGCAAACCCACTTTAAAACATTTCCTAACCGAGTATGACGAGCGTAGCTTGAAACTACGTCACGTATTGAGCGGCGGCGTTCCTAATGGCAACATCTGGAACTTGCATAGCCAAAATCCTGACGACTTCACGCGAGATTTCTCTGAGTTTGATGAAGAGAAATTGTCTACGGCTATCGATGAATTGAAGGTCAACCTTGAGAAACTCAAGAAGCTAAAGAAGCATCGCGAGCCGCCGCTTGGCAGTGCAAGATAGTCTGGCTCCACTTTGGAAGGCGGAACGCTTATGGTTTTCGCTTTGTGCTTGCGCCGAAGGATATTCAGTCGAATCGTCAAGCGCAACCTCACTGCATTCGGAGGAACCGCAAGCGCGCTGCCATACCCGACTATGACCGCACCCGCTCCAAAATCCCCTCGCCAAACCGGGTAAGTTTGCTCTCGCCAATGCCGCTAATCACGGCCAGCGATGCTTTGTTCTTCGGTCTCGCCGCAGCGATTTCGCGTAATACGCTGTCGTGAAGAATCACGAACGCAGGGACGTTGGCTTCGCGCGCAGCTTCTAGTCTCCACACCTTTAGCGACTCAAAAAGCACTTCGTCCGCAGGCGTAAGTTCCGCTGCTACTTTTCCGCCGACGGCTGCGGCTCCGTTAACGCCGCCAGTCAAAACGCCGCCGCTGACTGCCTTCGCGCCGCGCTTGGCTTTCGCTGCCTTCGTGGTTGCGGTGACGGCGAGTTGCTGGCGCAGCATGGCGGGCACTTCTCCGCGCAAAACGGGGCGGGCGGCGGGCGTGAGGTGCAGCGCGCCATACGCGGTGACATCGATTTCGGCCCAGCCGTGGGTGACGATCTGGCGGAACACGTTGCGCCAGGTGGCCTCATCATGAGCTTTGCCGATGCCGTGAACGGGCGAGGTGTCGTGTCCGCGCTCCTTGATCTGCGTGGTCGTCTTGCCAAGCAGCACTTCGATGACGTAGGTCGCGCCGAAGCGTTGCCCGGTGCGATAAATCGCGGAGAGCGCCATGCGCACGAGCTCCGTGGCGTCCCACATTTTCGGTGGGCTCAGGCAGGTATCGCAGTTGCCGCACGCGTAGCCCTCGGGTTGCAGTTCGCCGAAGTACGAGAGCAGTCGCCCGCGACGGCAAGCGGTGGTTTCACAAAGGCCGAGAAGTGCCTCTAGCTTGGCGCGACCCGCGCGTTTGAAATCGTCGTTGGCTTCACTCATCTCGATGAAGCGGCGCTGCTGCACTACGTCCGTGAGGCCGTAAATCATCATCGCTTCAGAGTCGTCGCCATCGCGTCCTGCGCGTCCGGTTTCCTGGTAATAACCTTCGATACTTTTGGGCAGGTCGAGATGCACGACGAAACGCACATCGGGCTTGTCGATGCCCATGCCGAACGCGATGGTGGCGACCATGACGATGCCCTCTTCGCGCAAAAAGCGCGACTGGTTGCGGCGGCGCACGTCCTGATCCATGCCCGCGTGATACGGAAGCGCTTTGGTCATCTCGGCGTTCAGCCATTCTGCGGTGGCGTCCACCTTTTTGCGCGATAGGCAATAGACGATGCCTGCCTCGCCCGCATGCTCGCGCAGGAAGGCGCGCAACTGTTCGCGCTCGTCGACGCGCTCAGCGATGAGATAACGAATATTCGGGCGGTCAAAACTGGAAACGAATTCACGCGCGTCTTGCATGTGCAGACGCAGGCGAATTTCGGTGCGCGTGAGCGCGTCGGCCGTGGCCGTGAGTGCAACGCGTGGCACGCCGGGGAAGCGCTCTGCCAGCACGGCAAGCGCCAGATAATCCGACCGAAAATCGTGGCCCCATTGCGACACGCAGTGCGCCTCGTCGATGGCGAACAGCGCTAGTTGATTGTTGTCTTTGAGTTCGTCGAGGAGATCAAGAAAACGCTCGGTCAGCAGGCGTTCCGGCGCGACGTAGAGCAGCTTGATTTCGCCGTTGCGCACGCGCTTCTCGGTGTCATTAGCCTGTTGGCCGGTGAGCGATGAATTCAGGAATGCCGCACTCACCCCAAGCTCGTGCAGCGCGTCGACCTGATCCTGCATCAGCGCGATGAGCGGCGAGACGACGATGCCTACGCCGTTTCGCGTCAACGCGGGTATCTGGTAGCAAAGCGATTTGCCACCCCCGGTGGGCATGAGCACGAGGGCATCGTTTCCCGCTTCAATATGCGCGATGATGTCGGCCTGCGGGCCACGAAAGCTCGGGTAGCCGAAAGTGGTGTTGAGGACTTGGAGTGCTGAGGTCGTTTGGGGCACGAGGTTAGAGCGAGGTGATGGCGCTGATATTGTAGGAGCGGCTTGCCGCGA
>JAYVNO010000093.1:0-16678 GCA_043758415.1 Burkholderiales bacterium | reverse complement strand
CATCTGTAACTCCTGCTTGCCAGACCGTCATCGGTCCAGCGTGAGGCCCAGAGTTTCCACTTATTCCACTGTTCAGTTTTGCGAAGCCACTTCTCTCGGGGTCAGTGCAGAAATACTTCCAAATACGCCAGGATGTAATGGCGTTCGAAAGGTAGTCTCGAACTTACTGCAAGTCGTCGAACAACGTCAGGCATTTCATGAGCGGCAGATCAAGGGCGGTGTGCCGACAAGTGATGCTGAATACGTCACTCAGGTTGAAATTCTTGATCAAACTGCGGACGCGGGTGATTTTGCCGCATCGGCCTTAAGCTGCAAAGAGTGGGCAGAAGCTAGGCGCAAAGTTGTGTGGTGGTTTCGTGGCGCAACTGGGCGTTGAAGCCCCTTCAGCCCGCGTTGAGGAGCGGAGCAACGGGCGGTCGTAGATGCGTGGTCGGCACACACTGTGCGTAGCGATAGCGAAGCTTTCGTGTGCCGTTGACGCATCCCGCCCGTTTCGAGCACCGGAGGGAGAAGCGGGGCGCAGGGGTTAGCCTATTGGGTCACTTTTTGGGCAATGCCAATAAGTGACTGGCCCCGCGCGGTCATGGAGCGCGCTGGTGGCACACGAACCACATCATTCGGTCAGGCCCTTCGACGGGCTCAGGGTGAACGGGGGAATCCAACCTTGCTCCGTTAAGCCGCAGCCGCCATTGATCTCGTCATGTCGCCGCGACCAGCAAGTAGCCCGTCGACGGACACGTCTTCGTCAAGGGCTTCCCAATGAATGCCTCGCGCGCTGATTTGGCATTGCGCGCGCTGCTCTGCGGTCGCGTGTAGTCGCCGTAGGGTGGGCACCCCGTGCCCACCCTACCCGGCTATCACGGCGCAGGCATTCAACACGTCGCGTTTGGCGCGGCAGACATTTACGGCACCGTCGAATCGTTGGCAAAAAAATCTGTGCCGTTCCAGACCACGCCCGCTACCTATTACGAGCAATTGCCCACCCGCATTCCGAACCACGGCGAAGACCTCGCAAAGCTGCAAGCGCTGAATATTCTGGTCGACGGCGCGCCGGAAGACTCCGGTATGTTGCTGCAAATCTTTACGCAAAACCTGATTGGTCCGATCTTCTTCGAGATCATTCAGCGCAAGGGCAATCAGGGCTTCGGCGAAGGCAATTTCAAGGCGCTGTTCGAATCGATTGAACTTGATCAGATTCGCCGTGGCGTGTTGGCCGCGTAATTGCCGCTGTAAAAGAAAAATCAGAGCAGTCCGGCGCGGACTTGCAACCCGCGCGGGCCGTATGGTCAGGTTCCCGCAAGCCCCGCGAACCTAGCATTTGCAGTAGCACCGACGGTATCATCCACAACTCACTTGCGAGCATAAAGTTGTCGCTCGCGACTGCTCATAAAACGTCACCTCACCAGAAAGACAATCTCATCATGATGCATTGGATTTGGACCATTCTTATCGGCTTCGTCGCGGGGTTCGTGGCGCGCGCCATCACACCGGGTAAATCGGTGACGGGCTTCATCATGACCGCTGTACTCGGCGTGGCCGGATCGGTGCTCGCTTCGTTCATTGGGCAGTCACTGGGCTGGTATTCCGGCGGTCAGGTCGCGGGCTTTATCGGCTCCGTCATCGGCGCAATTATTTTGCTGGCGATCTATCACCTCGTCACTCGTAACAACAGCTAATCAGGAGAATTTCTATGGGCTTGCTCGACACACTTTCGCAAATGGTCTCAGGCGGAAACGTCACTGACCAACACTTTGATCAAGTAGCACAACAAGCGCCGACCGACGTGCTCGGTCGTGCGCTCTCTGGCGCGTTCAGTTCGAACGACACGCCGCCGATGGGCCAGATGGTCGGCCAGTTGTTTGGTAGCTCGAACGGCGCTCAACAATCCGGCATGTTGAACCAGTTGCTCGCCACCCTCGGCCCCGCCGCCGCAGCCGGGCTCGCGGGCGGCGCACTGGGTCGCATCATGTCGCCGGGAGCAACGCAAGTGACGCCTGAGCAGGCCGCGAAACTGACGCCAGAACAGGTGCAGGCCGTGGTCACTCACGCGAGTGAAACCAATCCTGGCATTGCTGATCAATTGGGTAACTTTTACGCCCAGCATTCGGGCCTCATCAAGACGCTCGGTGGTGTGGCAATGCTGGTCGCAATGACCAAAATGAAAGACCACCTAGCGCAACGTTGAACGAGCGTAGTTGCCGGACGCGCTCATTGACAGCGAACGATGCCCGCCAGCAAAAAAAGCAATTTTCCGACCCGGCTGTTTCACCAGCCTGGGCTTCGCCATCTGCGCATGCGGCCACGGCTGTGGTCGTCAGTGGCCATCGGCATCGTCGTCGCGTTGTTGTTGCCGTCCGACTGGGTGGGGCACGCGCTAACGCGTAGCCTGATCGGCTGGAATGTCGGTGCGCTGCTGTACTTGATCTTGACCTTTGCCATGATGTCGCGCGCCACGACCGCCAGTATGCGGACACGCGCTAAGCTTCAAAATGAAGGGCAATACACCATTCTTTTTCTGGTCAGCATCGCCACCGTTGCCGTGCTGGTCGCCATTGCCGCACAACTGGCGTACGCCAAAGACACACACGGTGCGTTGAAGGTCGGCCATATCGGCCTCGCGTTTTTGACGGTCATGACCGCGTGGCTATTCACGCAGACCATGTTTGCGCTGCATTACGCGCATGAATTTCACATGACGCGTGGCGCATCCGCGTCTCCCGCATTTGTGTTTCCCGGCACTGACGAGCCCGATTTTTTCGACTTCCTCTACGTCGCCTGCATCATCGGCACCTCGGGCCAGACGGCCGACGTGTCGTTCTCATCAAGGCGGTCGCGTCGTGTCGGACTCATGCACTGTGTGCTCGCATTTTTCTTTAATACGACGCTGCTGGCGTTGACGATTAACGTGGCTGCTGGACTGTTTTAGTCGCATCGTTTCTGGCCTCGTACTTGCTCTAAAAATAGTTCGCCTCCTCACCACTCTCCGACAGGAATCAAATTATGCTTAACGGAAAAACAGCCCTCGTCACCGGCTCCACCAGCGGCATCGGCCACGGCATTGCGCTGGCGCTGGCCGCGCAGGGTGCCAACGTCATCTTGAACGGCTTCGGCGAGTTTGAGCCCGCTAAAGCGGAGGTTGCCAAGCTCGGCGTCAAGGTTGGCTATCACGGCGCTGACATGAGCAAACCTGCCGAGATCGAAGCGATGATCACCTATGCCAACAGCGAATTTGGCGGCGTCGACATTCTGGTCAACAACGCGGGCATTCAGCACGTCGCGCCGATTGAATCGTTTCCGCCCGAAAAATGGGACGCGATTATCGCCATCAACCTGAGCGCCGCGTTCCACGCAATGCGCTTTGCCATTCCCGGTATGCGCGCCAAAAACTGGGGCCGCGTGATCAGCATTGCCTCAGCGCACGGCCTTGTAGGATCAGCACAAAAAGTTGCTTATGTCGCTGCTAAACACGGTCTCGTCGGCATGACCAAAGTCGTGGCGCTGGAGACGGCGACGACGGGAATTACGGTCAACGCGATCTGCCCTGGCTGGGTGTTGACACCGCTGGTGCAAAAGCAGATTGATGATCGCGCCGCGAATGAAAAAATCAGCGTTGAACAGGCCACCAAGGAACTGCTCAGCGAAAAAGAACCGTCACTGCAATTCACCACCACCGAGCAACTGGGCGGGCTCGCCGTGTTTTTATGTTCGCCCGCCGCTGACAACATTCGCGGCGTCGCATGGGCGGCGGACGGCGGCTGGACCGCGCAGTAATCAACGCACATCAGTAGCACCATGGGCGCCTCTAATAATTCATTTTTGGGGATGCAGTGTCGCAGTTGGCAACGTCGGCCCGGAGCGCAGCATCCGGAGCGTACGCTCTGGTACGTGAGCTCATTAGCCAAAAGCGCGAGCACCGCGCGACGACACAATGCGCCCCACAAATGAATTATTAGAGGTGCCCATATGAAAATCGATCAAGTGCGCGAACAAGCGTTCGCGATGCCGCTGACCAATCCGTCGTTCCCGCGACCGCCGTACCGGTTCTATAACCGCGAATACATCATCATCAGCTATCGCACTGATCCGGCGGCGCTCGCCGCCGTGGTGCCGGAGCCGTTGCAGATGGCCGAGCCCATCGTCAAATACGAATTCATCCGCATGCCGGATTCAACGGGCTTTGGCGATTACACCGAATCGGGACAGGTCATTCCGGTGATCTACAACGGTGAGCATGGCAGCTACGTGCATTCGATGTACCTGGACGATGACGCACCGATTTCTGGGGGTCGCGAACTGTGGGGATTTCCGAAAAAACTGGCGAGCCCAAAGATTGTTCACGAGGGTGACGTCATCGTCGGCACATTGCATTACGGCAGCCAGCTTTGCGCTGCGGCAACGTTGGGCTACAAGCACAAAATCCTTGATGCGGCGGCAGTTGTCGCGTTGACGACATCCATAATGTCACCGAGCTATCTGCTCAAAATTATTCCGCATGTGGACGCCACGCCGCGCGTACTTGAGCTGGTGCGCTACCGGCTAGAGGATGTGCAAATCAAGGGCGCATGGACGTCGCCCGCTGCGCTGCAACTGTATCAACATGTCATGGCGGACGTGGCGAAATTGCCCGTGCTTGAGGTGCTATCGGCGCTGCATTTTGTGGCTGATTTGACGCTCGGTTTGGGCGAAGTGGTTCACGATTATCTGGCCGATCCGGCGACCGCAAAATGACCACAAAATCTCCAGACAAAGCCCCGGTAAACACGGCGTCAATCGCAAAGCAGGCCGCACGCTACGAACGCGTTGCGCTCATGCTGCAAGGCGGCGGCGCGTTGGGTTCATATCAGGTCGGTGTGTATAAAGCGTTGGCTGAGGCCGAATGCATGCCGAACTGGATCTGCGGCGTCTCGATTGGTGCGATCAACGGCGCAATCATCGCTGGCAATGCGCCAGAAAATCGCGTTGCAAAACTTGAAGAATTCTGGTCGTTGGTGGCGGGTCGCCCATTATGGCCCTTCGAACAGTCCGCCAATCCGATGCGTGAATGGTCAACGGTCGCCAGCGCGTGGATGACCATCGCGTTGGGCCAACCGGGCTTCTTTAAACCGCGCATGATCAACCCGTGGTTGTTGCCGTCGGACGCGTCGGGCTCAACCAGTTTTTACGACAGCAGCGAGCTGCGAAAAACGCTGTTGAAGCTGGTGGATTTCGGCCGCCTAAACAACGGCGAAACGCGGCTGTCGGTCGGCGCGGTGAACGTGCGCACCGGCAACAATCAGTTCTTCGATACGACGGTCGAGCGCATTGAGCCGGAGCACATCATGGCCAGCGGCGCGCTACCACCCGCGCTGCCGATGGTGAAGATTGGCACCGAATATTTTTGGGATGGCGGCATCGTCTCCAACACGCCGCTGCAACATCTGCTCGATCAGGAAGACGACTTGCGCACGCTGGTGTTTCAGGTCGATTTGTTCAGCGCTTTGGGTGAAGTGCCGCGACAAATGGCGCAGGTCATGGCGCGGCAAAAGGACATCACGTACTCAAGTCGAACACGTGAAGCGACGACATCGTTCAAGCGTGTGTTGACGCTGCGCGCAAAGCTTGCCGACGCGCTGAAACGGGTGCCCGTCAAACTGCTGCAACCGGGCGAGCGCGAGCTGATGGACAACTACGCAGACATTGGCGTGGTCAATCTGATTCAGCTCATTTATCAAGGCAAGAAGAACGAAGGCGACAGCAAAGATTACGAGTTCTCGCCGGACTCGATGCGCGACCACATCAAGGCGGGCTACGCCGATACGATGAACACGCTGATGCACCCAGACTGGTTAAATCCTCCCTCGGTGGAAGACGGCATTGCCGAGCATGATGTGCATCGACATGCGCCGTCGAAAGTGGCTGACTGATTGGTTGCGTTGCAGCTGCGATTTGCTTCGTAAACTGAATCAACTTTAGGCTGAAAGCCTTATTGAAATTGGGCGATGAACCAGTTTATGCATGAAGTCGATAAATTGCGTTTTATGCCTATATGCCCAAGTCGAATAGGGCTTAAGCAATAAAGCTGTTACGTTGGCTACGTGTTAGCAAACAATTTCTGCAACGCGCCAGCGCCTCTTGGCGTCTCCGTCAATGCACGACTGTTTTTGTCCTTTCGCAGCCATCCCGTTTCAACATAATGCGCCAGCAATTGGGTCGCGAACGCACCCGCCAAATGCTCACGCCGCTCTGACCAATCCATGCAACTGTAAGCGAAGCGTTTCTTGACCGAGTCACGTTGCAGCGTGGCAATCGCATCATCATCAAAACCTGCATCGCGCAGCCACGTGGCGGCAGGCTTGCTTAACTTCAGCACACCATCGGCGCTCGTGATCAGCACCCGCTGCGCCATCAACGCATCATATTGCCGCACACCTAAAACGCCTGCCAAATGGCAATAGCAACTGCGCGCATATTTCAGCGGTTTATACGCCGCCGTGGCCCAACGTGTCTGCACCTCATCACGTTCTGCGACGAGCGACAACGCCTCAAGCATGTGCGCCACGTCTGCGTTAGCCAATGTGAAATAACGATGCCGACCCTGCGTGCGCAAACTCACCAACCCAGCATCAAGTATCTGCGTGAGATGGGTGCTCGCGGTTTGCGGCGTGATCGAAACCGCACGCGCCAACTCACCCGCAGAACGCGCCTCGCCGCCGAGAAGTAGCGCCAGCATCTGCGCCCGCGACGGATCAGCGATGATCGCAGCGACGCGCGCAAAGCGCGGTTCGGGCGAGCGCATTTACTGCGCCATCAACGATTGCGCCAACGTATTGGGGACGCCACGCAAGAACGTTCGCTCTTCGCGCAGGATGAATTTTTGCGTTTGCGCGAGTGCAAAATTGCGCATGCCTTCTTCGTCGGTTTTGAGGCGAGCGCGATAAGCCTCATACGCCGCTAGCGAGGTGAAAGAAATCAATCCCCACGCAATATCGTTGCTGCCTTCATCGGGTAAAAAATAGCCAATCAAATCGCCACCGCAACGCGGAATGATGCGCCCCCAGTTTTCAGCGTACATGCGAAACGCTTCCTTCTGAAAAGGGTCGATTTGATAGCGGATGAAGCAGGTGATGGACATAAGGGCACCTCTATTAATTCATTTGTGGGGCGCATTGTGTCGTCGCGCGGTGCTCGCAATCCTCACGTACCAGGGCGTACGCTCCGGTTGCTCCGCTACGGGCTCCTAACACTGCATCCCCAAAAATGAATTACTAGAGGTGCCCATAATTTTTCCGGTGGTGGATTTAGCCGTGGATATCGCGCGAATCAGACGGAGCTTGGTCGCGCTCGAACATGCCGTAGTCACGAATGACGCTCGCCACGCGCAGCCGATAGTCGGCAAAGATGTGCTCGCGTCCCGCGCGCTGCGTGACGCGATGATGCATCTGATTGCGCCAGCCGTTGACGGCTGCTTCGTCACGCCAGAACGACAGCGATACAAATTTGCCCGGCTGCGTGACGCTCTCAAAACGCTCGACGCTGACAAAGCCATCCATTGTTTCCAGCGTCGATTTAAGGCGCGCGGCGTGGCTGAAATAGTCGTCCGTGTGACCGGGCTTGGGCATGACTTCAAAGATGACTGCGATCATGGGTCGGTGCTTCCGTGTAAGGGTGAAATGCGCGGATTGCGTGCGGGCCAATTGATGAGCGCAACGCCGAAAATTGTTACGACTAAGCCAATCAGTACGGTCGCGGAGAGCTGCTCGCCGAGCACGACGAGCCCAAGTAAAACACTCACACCCGCGCGCAAGTAACTCTGGCTCGCCACGCCCATCGCGCCGAGTGTGTGCATCAGGCGGAAGTAGATGATGAGCGCGATGCCGGTACAGAAAATGGCCAGTGTTGTTGCGGCAAAAAGTGACGTGTTCGACGGCGTCAACGTCCACGGCTGTTCAAACAGAAGGCTCAGTGGCACCAGGCTGACCGCCGCCCACAGCATGGTTCCGGTCGCGGTGACTAGCGGTGACAAATGCGCAAGCCGCTTGCCGTTGAGCGCGGCGCAGGCGTAGAGAAAAGCACCGAACAGCACGGCCGCCTGCGCCAGAGTTTGCTGCCCAAGCCCACGTAGCGAATCCATACCAACGACCAGCAAAACACCCACGAAACCGAGCACAACCCCAGTAATTTTCGGCAGCGAATTCGTGTTGCCGGACGATGCTTTTGACGAAAAGGCAGTGAGCAGGAAGACAAACAGTGGCGAGGTCGAATTGAGCACGCCCGCCATCCCGCTCGGCACATATTGCGAGCCCCAGGCCAACACCAGCCACGCGACACTGCTGTTGAGCAGCGACTGCACGAAGAGGTCTCGCCATGACCGTGCATCCGTTGGTAAATGTTCGCTTCGTACACCCATCACCACGAGCAAGAACACTGCCGCCAAAGTCACGCGAATCGCCATCAATGTGATAGGCGGAATGGTCGCCAATGCCACTTTGATCAGCAGATAGGACGATCCCCACAGACAGGCGAGAACCGCCAGCAGGGCGAGTTCGAAGCGTAGATTCACAGCTAGCGGAAAGGTCATCGGAGGGGCAGTGCGTCGGATCAAGGCCAAAGTCTAGCCAGCACAGACAGCAAATGTTTCGGTGTGGATCGAAGTGTCGGTGACGACTTGATCCTGCAACACGCGATGTCGCGCTAATGACTTTTCCAATAAACGCCCGCTGCACAGGGGCTAGCGCATGAAAAGCTTGAAAGTCGACATAGCGTGTATTTGTCGTCAGACCCTCATTAATGGTTCGTTACAGACAAAAGCTACCAATCACGCATCTGCTTTCAACATGTCGTCGATAATTTTGAATGTCCGCAAACTTCACAGCACCTGACGCGCCCTTTCATCCCCTCATCGTGCGCTTCGCTGCCTTCGGGGACATCGTGATGCTCACTGCGCTGATCGACGCGCTGAGCCGCCGTTACGGCGCGCCGGTTGACCTGCTTTCGTCCGGGCCGTGGACGCCAGCGCTGTTGGCAAACGATCCGGAAGTGCGCGAAATCAAGCTCGTCACCAGCCGCAAAACGCCGTACTGGTTGTGCCCAAGTCAGTGGCGGGCGGTGCGCTGGATGGCGTCCAGACGCGATGTGCCGGTCTATCTCTGCGACCCCGAGCCGCAGGCTTTGGCGCTGTTGCTACGCGCTGGCATTCCTCGTGAAAATATCCTGCGAGCCTGGGACACGTGGCCGGGCAACGGCGCGCACTGGGTGGACTGGTGGAACGATGTGGCGCGCCAAACGCCGCAGGCGTTCGTTAAGTCCGCGCCATCGTCGACGACCGATGCCGCCGCACCGCGCCTGTTCGTGACCGACGCTGAACGCGCCGCGTGTGACGTGTGGTTGCGCGAACTGGGCATCGCCTCATCGCCGCTGATCCTGCTGCAACCGGGCAACAAGCGCACGTTGAAGCACGGCAAATCGCAAGCGACAGACAACAAATTCTGGTCGCCAGAAAACTGGGCGCAGCTCGTCGCCGCGATCACGCACGACCTGCCCGACGCACACGTGCTGCTGTGCGGTGCCGACGCCGAACGTCCGCCGCTTGAAGCCATCGTCGCGGCGTGCAACAACCCGGCCGTGATCAATCTCGCGGGCGCGCTGCCGATCAAGCGCCTGCTGCCGCTCATGCAGCGCGCACACAGCATGATTTCCATCGACACCGGCCCGGCCCATGCGGCGGCAGCGCTCGGCTGCCCGCTGGTCGTGCTGTTCGGCGCGATGGGCAGCACCCGCTGGCGACCACGTTCACCGGGCACGCCGGTGGTCG
Source organism: Burkholderiales bacterium (assembly GCA_043758415.1). Lineage (GTDB taxonomy): Bacteria > Pseudomonadota > Gammaproteobacteria > Burkholderiales > Casimicrobiaceae > Casimicrobium. The sequence continues at coordinate 6,888 of JAYVNO010000093.1, read as the reverse complement.
CACTGGAAAGTGATCGCGGCGAAGCGTCAAAGGTGATGGACATTTCGCCGGATGAAGTCATCGAGGCGTGGCGATCTTTGCCGTCGCCAATCGCAAATACGTCCGCCGCCAAAGGTCAGCTCAACGACTGGAAATTTGACCGCGAAGAAGCTAACGCGCGTTGCTAGTTTCGTCGAAACGAATTTGCGGAAATGGCCGCGGATCAGCGAGGGGCCGCACCTGTAAACCGTAACAAGCTGACTGTGCCATGAATGACGTGTCACCCCAAGTGCAGTGATCGTTACAGCACAAAGCTGTAGAGTGAAATTGCGGCGGTCTACGCCCAGTTATTAATGAGTCAACTAAATGTGTCCTAACGCAACCGGTATGGCTCCCTCTCCTTTGGGGAGTAGCGTCTGCCCCGGCGAAAGCCGGGGGCGGGGGGTGAGGGTGATTGCATCGCGAGCCGGAAACGTGCGCCGGGTCCCTCACCCCAACCCTCTCCCCAAGGGAGAGGGGGCCTGCCGAACCGGTCTTATTTTGTTGACTCAGTAATATCTACCGCTTAGGACTCGCCACATGCTGATCGAACATAAGTGTGTTGCCGTCAGGATCGGCGATCAGGAAGTGCGCGGGCCCAGTCGTTGCCTCGTCTGCGGCGGTCGTCATCGTAATTCCGCGCGCTTTCAAAGTGCGCTGCAATTCGCGCACGTCCTGAAAGTCCGTCATCGTCTCCTTGTCCTTCGTCCAGCCGGGGTTGAACGTCATGATGTTCTTGTCGAACATCCCCTGGAACAGTCCGATCCTCGCGTTGCCATTCTGGAGGACGATCCAGTTTTGTTCGAGCTTGCCAGCAACCTCCTTGAAGTCGAGCTTCTCGTAGAACGCCTTGGACGCCTTGATGTCCTTCACTGTAAGGCTGACTGAAAAGTTTCCGAGTTCCATGTTTTTCCTCTCCTTCGTGGGTGGTGTGGCGGCAGCCGTCGCGCCGAGGTAGCCGATGAAGCCTGTGAAGCCGATTATGGCCAGAGCGCTAGCGAGAGCGACGAGAAGCGATTTCATAGGTACTCCCAAGTGTCCGCGCCATCGAGCCGCCGCACCGGTACTTTGCCGATGATGGACGGCTCGAAATTGCGGGCATTTACACCGGTGTTTGAGTCGGGGCCGACGGTCAAAGATTTCCACTGTATCACGCAGCCGCAGTGTTTGCAGCGAATAAATTTCAGCGATTTGTCGCCCCAGACGTATTCATCAATCGCACCGGGTGCCGCCGTGAGCGTCACCTCGACGTCACCGTAATAAGCCCACAGCACGCCATAGCGGCGGCAGATCGAGCAGTTGCAGTCCGTCACGCTCTCCGGCTCGCGAGGAACCTCAACTTTGATGGCGTTGCAGTGGCAGGTGGCGGTAAGCATTATGTTGATGTGTCCTTGCGAGGCTCAGCACTGAGAAAAACCGGAATACCTCTGTAGACAAATAGATTGTGTTGGGGTTGCGAGTGCAATAAGTTCGGATCGTCGAACTGTGATGAACCTGAATTCAGGTTATTTTCGACCTTAGCCACTCGTGGAGTAATAGATTCACCATCGCCTTGGCATGGGCAAGTTTCATGGGGTTCGTGGGAGGCTGAGTCCGTTCGGTGCCATGTCTCGCATCATCCCCAACCGCACCAACGCTATCGGCAGTGTGCTTAAAGTTTTTCAGCGCTGCTTTTCGTCCCCAACCGAGCGCGTCAATTTTTTCAATGCCACCTAGATCGTCGGCTATTACTTCGAACAATCGGTAAATAGAAACCCAATCACCAATACCGGAACCAACTAACCTAAGCGCCTTTGCGACGACCGCGTTGTTCAGTGCCAAACCAGTCCATTCTGGAACCGCATCGGCTGGACGGGTGACCATTCTGCTCCCGTCGGAGGCGGTCACGAGTATGGTTGCAGAACCCCGCATGAACGCCGTTTCTTCCACATAGCTAAAAGTCTCTCGCACCCCATCTGGGCGATTTCTTGCTAAGTGTGCCGCCTTAATCGGCTTTCGCATTCCCAGCGCAAGGCGAGAGGCACCAGTCAACATCTGGAGCAAACTCCGCGCAGAGTCGTGCACGTCCTCGGGCGAACGCAGTAGCTCAAAACCAACCCATTCGAGAAAGAACTGGTCGCGTCTGGAGAAGATCCGAATGTCGCCTGCACCCATTGATTCCTCAAGCGCTTTTAGATCTTCATGCGATCCTTCTAGTTGAATTTCCCACTGCACGTAGTTGCCCTTTCGGCGACTTGGTTATAGGACGCAATTCTGCTGCATAGCATCTACCCTGTTTCTACCCAAAATCATAAGGATCCACATCCACCGCCCATCTCACCTTCGGGCGATCCGCCGCCATCGCTTCGCGCAACAGCGCGAGCGCGTCGGCGAGTGGGCGCACCTTGGGCGAGATTGCGGTCATGGTCCAGCGCGTGAAGTCGGCCTTGCGGGCGAGCGGCGCGGGCTGGGGCGCGAAGACTTCGCCGTCGCGCGTTGATAGCGCTTCCCGCAGCACCGCGTGGGCGCGCGTGAAAAACTCAGCGACTGCCTCCGCGTCCTTCGCTTCGGCGCGCACCAGCGCCATGCGGCTGGCGGGCGGCAGGCCGAATAGTTCGCGATTGGCGAGTGTGGTGTCGGCGAATCCGGCGTAGTCGTTGGCGAGCAGCGCCTGAAACACGGCGTGATTGGGGAACTCGGTTTGCACCATGACTTCGCCGGGCAGCGCATGGCGACCAGCGCGACCGGCGACCTGCGTCAACAGCGCAAACAAATCTTCCTGCGCGCGGAAATCGGTGGAGAACAGCGCGCGATCAGAGTCGATGACGCCGACCAGCGTGAGCGCGGGAAAGTCGTGGCCTTTGGCGAGCATTTGGGTGCCGACGACGATGTCGATGTCGCGCGCGAGGATGCGCTCGTACAGCTCGCGCCACGCGTGTTTGCCCGAGAGCGAATCGGTGTCGGCGCGAGCGATGCGGGCGTCGGGGAAGGCCTCGATCAGCGCAGCCTCCAGCTTTTGCGTGCCGACGCCTGCGCCGACCAATTCCGGGTGACCGCAGGCGGGGCATTTGCTCGGCACGCCGGATTGCGCGCCGCAGTGATGGCAGCGCAGTGAGCGCGTGGTTTGGTGCAAGGTCATCTTGGCGTCGCAGCGTTTGCACGGCGCGCTCCAGCCGCAATGCGGGCAGTACAGCGCGGAGGCAAAGCCGCGTCGATTTACAAGGACGAGGCTTTGCTCGCCGCGCTCAAGGCGCAGCTTGATGCCGTCGGCGAGCGTTTCCGAGAGCCCCCATTTCACGCGCTTGCCGCGTGAGGGCACGAGGCGCAATGCGGACGGCGCAGCGGCAGTCGCGCGTTCGCTGAGCCCGATGTGTTGATACACATCGCTCCTTGCGTGGCGCACATTGCGCCAAGTTTCCAGGCTTGGCGTGGCGCTCGCGAGCACAACGGGAATGTTCGCCTGCTTGGCACGCACAATCGCCACATCGCGCGCGTGATAGCGCGGTGATTCGTTCTGTTTATACGAACCGTCATGCTCTTCGTCGATGACGATCAGGCCAAGGTTCGACGCGGGCGCGAATACGGCGAGCCGGGTGCCGATGATGAGCCGCGCCGCGCCGGAATGCACGCGATGCCACGCGCGATTTCGCTCGCCTGCCGCGAGCTTGGAATGCAGCACGGCGGTGGGCACGCCGGGCAGGGCTTTCAACACGCGGTCAATCAACTGCGGCGTCAGGTTGATCTCGGGTACTAGCAGCAGGACTTGCTTGCCTGTGTTGAGCACGGTGGCGACGAGATCAAGATAAACCTCGGTTTTGCCGCTGCCGGTGACGCCGTGCAGCAGTGATGCCGAAAATCCATTGGCGCGTGCACGCAACGCTAGCGTGGCGTCCGATTGCGCGGGCGTAAACGCAGGCAGCACCGGCAACACCAGCGCTGGTTGCGTGTCGGCAAACACCGCTTTGGCGATGCCCTGATCGATCCACTCGTTCAACAGGCGGCGCTGGGCGGGCGACAGTGCCATGCGCGCGTCTGGCGTCAAGCGATGCTTCAACGCATCAGCCAGGGCGCGTTGTGCGCGATTGCGAGCGGGAATCTGGCGAACGTGATTTCGGCCCTGCGCTGTAATTTGCCACGCCACAGGTTCGGGCGGTGGTGGCGAATCCATCGGCGTGATCAGCCCGCAGGCCATGCCGAGCGACACCTGATAGTAGCTGGCCACGAATTGCGCGAGGTCGATCAAAGCAGAGGGCAACGGCGCGCAGATCAGGCGGCGAATTTTCTTGAGCGCTGCGCGTTGTGTGGGATCGACCGCGTCCTCGTGAATGGCGGTGACGACGCCCACGTGAGGTCGTGTACCGACCGTGACTTCGACGGCGGAGTGCAATGCAGGTCGCTCGCCGATTTCGCTCGGCCAGGCGTAGTCGAGCGGTCGCCCGATGGCCAAGGGCAGCTCAACCGACACTCGGGTGAGTGCTTGCTCACCGTCTTTTCCGCGTAGAACCGAAGATTGGCTGACTGTCAAAATCCCGTCCCCAGCACCTGTGGATAACTATGTGAGCTAATGACGGGTGACGCGCTGCAAAGCGCTCCTGAATGCGGTTGTTGCAACCTTGCCTGATTCTGTGGCGGCACTAAAATATCCAATTGAATCAATGCTTTAGACGGATGTATGCGGGTTTCAGCAGGGGCGTGCACTCACCTGTCACCGATTCGTCATTTTTGTGCATAACTGGCGCGACGGAGTAACAAATTTAAGCTTTGTCAAGTCCTATTTGTTACGTTCAGCATTGTCTGGGCGTGCTAAGCACTACGCAGCGTTTGCACCAATGCCTCAACCAGCGCCGGATCAGCGTCGGGCGTGATGCCGTGGCCGAGATTGGCCACATAACGGTGGCGCGGATCAAATCCTGCCAGCGATTTCGCCAGTTCGCGGCGAATGGTCGCCTCGTCCGTGGTCAGCAGCAACGGGTCAAAATTGCCCTGCAACGTGACGCTTGGCCCCGCCGCCGCGCGCGCGTCGACCAGATCACTCTGCCAGTCGACGCCCAAACCGTCCACGCCGGACGCGGCGATGGCGGCGACACTGTGCGCTGCGCCACGACTGAAAATCATCACTGGGATATGCGGAAATTTCGCTTTCAATGCAGTCACGATTTTTTGCATTGGTGCGAGCGACCGTTCGCGATACAAGCGAGGCGCGAGCACGCCGCCCCACGTATCGAACAACATCAATGCATCCGCGCCAGCTTCAACTTGGCCTGAAAGATACGCGGTCACTGCTGTCACATTGGTATCGAGCACCTGCTGAAACAGTTCAGGCCGTTGCAACATCATGCGCCGTGTAAGCGGGAACGCATCACCCGAGCCGCCGCCTTCAATCATGTAGCAGGCGAGCGTGAACGGGCTGCCGGAAAAGCCAATCAGCGGCACGCGCTGCACGCCATCGGTGGTGAGCGCGCGCCTGCATTCAGCGACTGCATCGAACACATATTGCAATGTGCTCATGTCGGGCGCGGCGAGCGCTTTTACGGCCGCCTCATCGCGCAACGGTCGCGCAAATCGCGGGCCTTCGCCAACGCCAAACGACAAGCCCAAGCCCATCGCGTCGGGCACCGTGAGAATGTCTGAAAACAGAATTGCAGCGTCGAGGTCGTAGCGCTCCAGCGGCTGCAACAACACTTCCGCACAAAACGACGGTGAGCGACACAAGTCCATGAAGCCGCCCGCCCGGCCTCGCGTGGCGCGATATTCAGGCAGGTAACGACCCGCCTGGCGCATCAACCAGATGGGTGGACGTGGCAGTTTTTCGTCAGTGAATGCGCGAAGAAAAAGGTCGTTTTTGAGTTGCATGTGGGCGATTAACGGCGAACCAAACTAAGCGTGCGGTTATTCCACGAGGGCGCAACACGCTTCAAATAATCACGGCCAACGATGGTGGTGGTGAGGCCCGGCTTCTCGCTGACGATGGCCGACACGCCATAAATATCCACCGCACCGATGCGGATTGAATTGAGTTGCAGCGCGTAGATTTTATAGGTCAGGGGTTTGCCGTCTTTGTCTTTTGGCTCGATGACCGTTTTGCTAACCTCACCGTCTTTGGTCTCGACAATGGTCTGCTTCGGCACCAGAAACACGCGCGATTTTTTGTCTTTGTATTGCAAATTCAAGCGGTCAGCGTCGGCCACCGGGATCACGATAATGTCGGCGGTACGATCAACTTCCGCTTGCACATTGCCGCCGTTGATGAGCGCGGGCGTGAGATATTTATTTTTCTGATCGGCGCGAATTTGGTGGCTGATCAGCCCCTGCGTTTGTGAATCTACGACCGTGATTTCGCCCAGACGCATGCGCCGGGGCAACCCGTTGTAGCGAAAACTGACGGCGTCATCGCTGAGCTTTTCGAGCAACAAACCTTCGTCAGTAAACACGCCGATTCGCGCATCGCGACGCACGCCGTCAATCATGAATTGCGCGGAGGATTTGCCGCTGACCGACATAATTTGCAGCGTGGTGGCCACACTCGGCGCGGCAACACAAAGTGCCAGCGCTGGGGCGCAACATAGCGCCGCACGCATCGGAAATGAGAGAGATTTCATGCCTCACATGCTAATACGGCGCGGGGGTTTGGGCTGCGGTCAGTGGCGATACAGCTTTTTACCAAAACGTCCGATTGACGTGGGCATAGCGCGCATAAAGCCAGGATATCGACATGTGCATTAATCATACTCTAGGCCCGATTGAATCGGGGCATAGACGAAAAAGCTGTTACACGTTATCGACGCGCAAAGTGGCTAGGAGTCTGTCGGGTTTGAAACATCGTAGCGAAAATTCGCCCGCCCGAGGGCAGATTTTGACTGTTTTGCAGCGGCAATATCGAGATATTGCCCA
>JAYVNO010000092.1:0-16831 GCA_043758415.1 Burkholderiales bacterium | reverse complement strand
AATACTGTTCATTTAACGGGGCACAGTCAATTTATTGACGCAGATTACACAGATTCCGCAGATTTACGCAGATTCAAACACGCGTGATTTCCAAAATTTGCAAGCGCACAAACAGAAATCTGCGCGAATCTGCGACATCTGCGAAATCTGCGTCGAAAATCCACCGCGTCCTAACCAAACAGTATTGGGTCAGGATGGCGCTAAAGCGGTTGTAGCATTTTGCGCATTCTGTATTTGTAAAACTGGGTGTCGATGCACTGATAGCCGCAGCGCTCATAGAGCGCGAGCGCGGGATTGTCGCGAAACACATTCAGCGTCAATTCGGAGAGTCCACGCGCCCGCGCGATTTTTTCGACCATGTACAGCGTTGCGGTCCCGGCACCGCAGTTTTGGTGCGCCGGCTCAATCTGCACGTCGCCGACGTGCAGCGCGCAGGGCGTATCGCGCTCAATTCGCACCCCCAAAAAGCCGATGTCCGTCGTGGTCAACGCGACGGTCTTGGTGACCACAAAGAACTCCGACGCTGCTGCATGCAAGCGCCATCGCGTATCGTCGAAATTTTCGCCGCGACGCAGCAGGTATGGGTTCATGTTCGCATGCGCGAGGCGCAGACAATATTCAAGCCTCATGTCCTCGATGGCAATCGGCTCCAGCGCAAACGCACCGCAATGCAGGGCGGGTGCGCGGCCACGTGATTCAAGCTCGACTAAATCGGCGTCCAGACTCATCGACCGATTATAGTTAGCCTCCGCGCGACAAACGGCGCTTTACAAGGGCATTTTGTCGATGGATCAGTGCAAACAGCTCGTCTCCGCAAGCCCGGTCGTGGCACTCGCCGACGTGGTCATGCATGAGGTTGACATTGCCGTGCGCTGGGGCGATATGGACGCCTATCAGCACGTCAACAACACCATTTATTTTCGCTACATGGAGCAATGTCGGCTCGAATGGTTCGCCAAACTCGGCTTTGAATGGGGCGAGGGGGTAGACGTGGTGCCGATGCTGGTCGACGCCAATTGTCGATTTATCCGCGCGGTGACGCATCCGGCCACCGTGCGTACCACCATTCGCGTGACCGGTATCGGTGCGAAGATTGTGGAGACGACGCATGACCTGTTTGTCGGCGACGTGGTCCATGCGACCGGCGTGTGTAAATTGTTGTGGATGAGTCGTAGCGCCAACAAGGCGGTGGCGTTGCCGGATGTCGTGCGTGCGCGACTGCTCGCCTGCCAGTGACGCAGGTGCGCACACCATGATCAACGCGGCGCTTTGGACACCGTCACCTGAACGGATCGCTCTAGCACGGATCACCGCGTTCACCGAATTACTGCGCGATAAATACTCGCAATTGTTTCCCGACTACTGGAGTTTGTGGCGCTGGTCGATTGCCAACAAGGAGGTGTTCTGGCGGGAACTGTGGGAGTTCTGCGGCATTGTTGGCGACCAAGGTGAACGCACGCTGGTTGATGGTCATTTGATGCCCGGTGCCCAGTGGTTTCCGGATGCGCAACTCAACTTTGCTGAAAACCTGCTCAAGAAACGCGGGCCTGATGATGCACTCGTTTTCTGGAACGAGCAGGGTGACCGGCGGCGACTGAGTTTTGACGAGTTGCACGACGCGGTGGCGCGCATGCAGCGGGCGCTCAAGGACGCGGGGGTTGCCGCTGGAGACCGCGTCGCCAGCATCCTGCCCAATATTCCCGAAGCAGCCATTGCGATGTTGGGTACGGCAAGCGTGGGAGCGGTCTGGTCATCGTCGTCTCCGGACTTTGGGGTGCAGGGCGTGCTGGATCGCTTCTCGCAGATCGCGCCGAAGGTATTGTTTGCGGTTAATGGTTATGTCTATAACGGCAAGGTGGTGGATACGCGCGACAAGGTGATGCAGATCGCCGCACGGTTGCCGAGCGTCGAATTCGTCGTGTGGGTTGAGTATGTGCCCAATTTACCTGTAGGAGCGGCTCTGCCGCGACCGGATGGCTCCGCTGCTACGGTGGGTCGCGGCGGAGCCGCTCCTACCGGGTTTGTCGTCTGGTCGAATTTCATTGCTCAACCTGCAGGAGAAATAACGTTCGAGCGCTTCCCCTTCAATCACCCGCTGGTGGTCGTCTATTCCAGCGGCACGACGGGCTTGCCGAAGTGCATGGTGCACGGCGTGGGCGGCACGCTGCTACAGCACGTGAAAGAACATGTGCTGCACTGCGACGCGCACGACGGCGACCGCGTATTCTATTTTTCCACCACCGGCTGGGTCATGTGGAATTGGCTGATCTCGGGGCTTGCCGCAGGTGCGACCTGTCTGCTCTATGACGGCTCGCCGTTCGCGGACGGTGGACAGATTTTGTGGGATCTGGCCGAGGCGGAGCACTGCACGCTGTTCGGCACCAGCGCCAAGTACATTGACGCCAGCAAGAAGGCCGGTATCGTGCCGCGTCGCACGCATCAGCTCCCTGCATTGCGCACGGTGCTGTCCACCGGTTCCCCGCTATTGCCCGACAGCTTCGACTATGTTTATCAGAGCGTGAAATCCGACCTGCATCTGGCGTCCATTTCTGGTGGCACCGACATCATGGCCTGCTTCGCGCTGGGTAATCCGGTGCTGCCCGTGTATCGCGGTGAAATCCAATGTCGCGGCCTTGGCATGGCCACCGATGTGTTCGACGACAACGGGCAGTCGCTGCGCGGCGAGATGGGCGAACTCGTGTGCACGCAAAGCTTCCCGTCGATGCCGCTTTATTTCATCAACGACGAAGACGGTTCGCGTTATCGCGCCTCGTACTTCGCGCGCTTTCCGGGCCTCTGGTGTCACGGCGACTGGTGTCAGATCACGGAAACCGATGGCATGGTGATCGTCGGCCGCTCGGACGCCACGCTCAATCCGGGTGGCGTCCGCATCGGCACGGCTGAAATTTATCGACAGGTGGAAACGCTTGATGAGGTGAATGAGGCCATCGTGATCGGACAGGATTTTCAGGGCGATACGCGGGTGGTTTTATTCGTCAAACTCGCTGCTGGCATCGCACTGGATGACGCGCTTGTCGACAAAATAAAGCAACGCATCCGCGACAACACTACGCCGCGTCACGTACCGGCCAAAGTCGTGCAAGTCCTCGACATTCCACGAACAAAAAGCAACAAAATCGTTGAACTCGCGGTGCGCGATGTGGTGCATGGCCGCAGCGTGAAAAACATCGAAGCGCTAGCGAATCCCGAAGCGCTGGAGTTTTTCCGGAATCGGATGGAATTGACGACCTGACTTTCCGCGGCAGTGAACGCCACACGGGCGAAGCAAGCCTTAGTTCGTACAATCAAGGGTCAATATCTGGGGCCCAATAGGGTGAGCGTGTGAACAAACTATTTCCAAGCGCTGAAGCGGCGCTTTCTGGCGTGATCAAGGACGGGCAACTGCTCGGTGTTGGCGGGTTTGGCTTGTGTGGTATTCCCGAGGCACTGATTGATGCGCTGGTCGCATCCGGCGCCAAAAACCTAACCGCCATCTCGAATAATGCGGGCGTCGACGGCTTTGGTCTCGGCAAATTGCTCGCTACACGCCAGATCAAAAAAATGATTGCAAGCTACGTTGGCGAGAACAAAGAATTTGAACGGCAGTACCTCGCAGGGGAATTGGAGCTCGACTTCACGCCGCAGGGCACGTTGGCCGAAAAGCTGCGCGCTGGTGGTGCCGGTATTCCGGCATTTTTCACCAAGACTGGCGTCGGCACCATCGTCGCCGACGGCAAAGAGATTCGCGAGTTCGACGGCGTGAAGTACGTGATGGAGCGCTCGCTGACGCCGGACGTGTCGCTGGTGAAAGCCTACATCGCGGACAAATCCGGCAACTTGGTTTTCCGCAAAACGGCACGTAACTTCAACCCGAACGTTGCGATGGCGGGCAAGATCACCATCGTTGAAGTTGAAAAGATCGTTGAGATCGGCGCGCTGGATCCCGATCAAGTTCACCTGCCTGGTATTTACGTGCATCGCATCGTGTTGAATGCGACTCCTGAGAAGCGCATCGAACAGCGCACTGTTAGCAAATAACTCATCCGCTCGCGCTGAGCGTAGCGAAGCGTCTGACTCGACTAATCAAGTATCAAACCCTTCGCTGCGCTCAGGGCGAACGGTTCAAATGGAGACACTGAAATGCCTTGGAATCGTGACGAAATGGCGGCGCGTGCTGCGAAAGAATTGCAGGATGGTTTCTATGTGAACCTCGGCATTGGCCTGCCAACGCTGGTGGCGAACCATGTGCCGAAGGGCATGGAGGTGTGGCTGCAAAGTGAGAATGGTTTGCTCGGAATCGGCCCGTTTCCGACCGAAGATCAGGTCGATCCGGACATGATTAACGCAGGTAAACAGACGGTGACCACGCTGCCCGGATCGTCGATTTTTTCATCAGCTGACAGCTTCGCGATGATTCGCGGCGGCAAGATCAATCTCGCGATTTTGGGTGCGATGCAGGTCAGCGAAAAGGGCGATCTGGCCAACTGGATGATCCCCGGCAAGATGGTTAAGGGCATGGGCGGCGCGATGGACCTGGTCGCAGGTGTGGGCCGCGTCGTGGTGCTCATGGAGCATGTGGCGAAGAAAAAAGACGGCTCGACCGATCTGAAAATTCTCGTGAACTGCAATCTGCCACTGACCGGCGTCGGCGTGGTCAACATCATCATCACCGATTTGGGCGTGATGGAAGTGACGGCGACCGGCCTCAAACTGCTGGAGTTAGCACCCGGTGTGACGCGCGAAGCGATCGCAGCTGCGACCGGATGCACGCTGCATTAGCGAATGGAGATTTCGCACATCAGCTTTTGTGTGAACGCCATGCCGGATATAGGCGTGAGGCGATTCTGTTGAGAAGTCGATTTTTACGATAAACAACGCATAAGCCCACATTGAATGGGCGTTCCAGACCAAAGCTGTTAACGTCGACTTGGCGGGAATGGTTTGTAAAGCGGCGAAAGGATTGCATGGCAACCGTCCGGTATCGGGTGCGCGACGCCGATGCGCTTGAATTCGTCGAAGCGGAGCAAGCGTGAGCCCCCCGGAGGTGGTGGCAACGGTGCCGCCCGTCACCAAGCGCGAGGTGTGGTCGTGGGCGATGTACGACTTCGCCAATTCGGGCTACACCACGGTCGTCATCACGGCGATTTTCAACGCGTTTTTTGTTAGCGTCATTGCCAGCGGTGCCGACTGGGCGACGCTGTTGTGGACGACCATCGTCGCGATTTCGTATGTGATCGTGATGATCGTCGGGCCGGTGCTCGGCGAGTGGGCGGATCGTCGCGCCGCGAAGAAAAAAGTGCTGGCCATTGCGACTGTTGGTTGCGTGCTCACCACGCTCGCACTTGCGCCCGTGGCCGCGCAGGGTAACGGCTTGCTCTGGCTCGCCTGTGTGCTGTTTATCGCGAGCAATGTGTTCTATTCGATTGGCGAAAATTTCACCGCTGCGTTTCTGCCGGAGTTGGCCACCAGCAAGGACATGGCCAAGGTCTCCGCTTGGGGCTGGAGCCTCGGATACGTCGGCGGTTTGATCACGCTCGGTGTGTGTTTGTGGTGGGTGACGAAAGAGCAGGCGACGGGCGCGAAGGCCGTTAACTACGTGCCAATGACGCTGATCATCACCGCCGTGATCTACGCCGTGGCAACGATTCCGACATTTCTATTTTTGCGCGAACGCGGCCGAATGCGTGCAGCAGTCAAGGTGCAAAGCGTCATCGCCAATCTGCGCGATTCGCTGGCGCAACTGAAAAATTATCCTGACCTTCGCCAATTTTTCTGGGCAGGACTTGCTTATCAAGCAGGCCTTGCGGTGGTCATCACGCTGGCCTCCGTTTATGCGGAGCAAGCGCTCGGATTTAAGATGGCGGACACCATCAAGCTGTTGCTGGTGGTCAACGTCTCGGCTGCCATCGGCGCGTTCGTTTTCGGCTATGTGCAGGACAAAATCGGCCATAAAAAAACGCTCTCGATCACGCTTGTAATGTGGACCGCAACAGTGGTGATTGCCTACGTGTGGCACACACAAATCGGCTTTTGGGTCGCAGCCAATCTTGCAGGCCTGTGCCTCGGCGCGTCGCAGTCAGGCGGACGGGCGATGGTGGGTGTGATGAGCCCGAAGGCGCAGGTGGCGGAGTTCTACGGCCTGTGGGGCCTTGTGGTTCGACTGTCCGGCGTGATCGGGCCGATGCTCTATGGGGTGGTCACCTGGGTCACTAACGGCAATCATCGTCTCGCCCTGTTGATCACAGGCAGCATGTTCGTAATCGGCCTCGTCTTGTTGGCAAAAGTAAATGTGGAGGCGGGCGAGCGGGCAGCGTCAAGCGGTGAACGTTCCTTGCCGAGTTGAAAACATTGGAGTAGTGTTGCGGCTGTGTCCTCTTTTGCGACGCGATTGTTTTAGTGGCGCGCTGATCTTCATGGAGAACCTCTTATGAAACGTGTGTTGATACTTCTCGGTACATTATTTTTCGCGACTGCGACCTTTAGCGGCGTTGCTGCAGCCGACGAAACCAACTTTCCGTCGCGCTACCGAACGCTTGAAACCGCTGCGCCCGCTGAGTGCCGCGAATGGGTCGCGCCGCTGCCCGTGCGCCGTGTAAAAGTCACGCTGCCGGGCAGCTCAAAACGCCTGCAAGGCTCGGCGCATTTAACTATCACCATCAACCCTGACGGGCAGTACGGCGGACTGGTCGAAGCGGTCACCAACGACGCCGTGTTCGTGCGTGCCGCGACCGATTCGTTGCAGGATTGGACGTTCTCGCCCGCGCGTTGCAACGGCGTCGCCGTGGCCACGCAGGCGAAGGTATTTTTCAATTTTCGCCATGAGCCATTTCTGTCATTTGTGTCGGGCAACTATCGTCAGTAGGCACGCCACGACTACACCATTCGTTTCGAGCTATAATTTCAACTTCGGGGCGTAGCGCAGCCCGGTAGCGCGCCTGGTTTGGGACCAGGATGTCGTAGGTTCGAATCCTATCGCCCCGACCATATTTGTAAGCACACTGCGTCTACCAGTGCTTGAACTTAAAACTAGCTCAGACTTCAGTGTGCAGCAGCACCCTTCAGGTGCCCGTAGCTCATCTGGATAGAGCACCGGCCTTCTAAGCCGGGGGTAACAGGTTCGAGTCCTGTCGGGCGCGCCAAATTTATTTTTTCGGTTTCAATGGCGGCCGTAGCTCAGCGGTAGAGTCCTGGATTGTGATTCCAGTTGTCGCGGGTTCGAACCCCGTCGGTCGCCCCAACATATTCGTAAAAAGCCCCGATTTCGGGGCTTTTTTCTTTTCTGCACTCGCATCGCTGCATCAGCTGCCGACGTCGCGACGACGTTTGCGAAATGTGCATGAAATCAGGCGCGGTGGCCTGCCCACGTCGTCAGCGTGCCACGACTCTTCGATTTTTTCAAGTCGCAAATTGGCTGCCTCTGCGGTACGCAAATAGTCTGGAAGATGATGCACTAACGCCTCGATACGCGTTTCGATTTGCTGCTCATTGACCAATCGCGCTTGGCCCCAAATGCTCATATCTTATTTTCCACCCAGCGCCTACGTTGACCAGCAAACTGGTGCCGCGCCCGCTGCCTTGCGACGCCACGCCGTTGATCGTGCCCGACCAAAAGAATTGATAAGAACACAGCGCGCAGTCAGGGTTGACGTGAACCCAATGCACGTTTTCTAGCCGATATTTCTCGTCCTTAATCCGCGAGAACATTGCTCGAATCGCGCGCTCGACTTGCGCCTTTCCGCGGTATGTTCTTTCCGAAAAAACGAAACACGCGTTGTCGTCAACAAAAGGTGCAAGCGCGTCCCATGATTGCAGGCCAAGTGCATGTTCGTACGCGACGAGAAAAGATTCGTGATTCATTGGCAGGCTCGTCTTGTCAGGCGGTGACTCGTAACGGTATCAAAGAGCCGCAGAACACGTACAGCTTTTCGCTAAAACGTCTATTTAACAAGGCCTAGCGTCGATATTTATAATTAATCGATATTCGCAGTTATGATCAGTTAGCCCCTATGCAATGGCACTTTCAAGAAAAAGCTGTAAGCCTGAGGGAACACATTGCACGATCTGCACAAAATCGAAATACCCCAATGACATGGCGCGCGCCATGTGCTTCAATCCGCACGTTGTTGACCGCTAGCGGTGTATGTCCGCCGTACCGTGTTGACAGACGATTACAGCGCAAGGAGTGCTCCATGATCCAGTTGAACATCAACGGCAAGGCCCATCAGGCGGACGTTGAGGACGATATGCCTTTGCTATGGGTGCTGCGCGAAATTCTCGGCCTGACCGGCACCAAATATGGCTGCGGTATTGCGGCTTGCGGTGCCTGTACGGTGTACGTCGACGGCACGCCGGTGCGCTCCTGTGCGGTGCCTGCGTCGGCGTTGCAAAGCGCAAAGATCGTAACGATTGAAGGGCTGTCGCCCGACGTATCGCACCCGGTGCAGCGCGCGTGGCTGGAGCTTGACGTGCCGCAGTGCGGCTACTGTCAGTCCGGGCAGATTATGGCGGCAGCGGCCTTGCTCAAGGACAAGCCGAATCCGACCGACGCGGACATTGACGCGGCGATGACCAACATCTGCCGCTGCGGCACGTACCAGCGCATTCGCGCCGCGATTCACCTCGCTTCGAAGATGCGAACGGCTGATGCGAGCGAGTGGTTGAAGATGGATCGGCATGCCGAGATGCATGGTTACGACGTAGCCGCCTCAGCACAGGCATAAGGAGCGGATCATGAAAACACTACTACAGTCCGCCAACGTCGATACGGTCAACGCCTCCCGCCGCCACTTCGTCGTTGGCTCCGCCGCCATTGCCGGCGGCGGCTTCGCGCTCGGTTTCGCCGCACTCACCACTTCATCCGCCGCCGATGCGCAAGGCCTCGCGATGGTCGCTCCGGGCGACGCCGAAGTCACCGCCTGGGTCGTGATCAAAGCGGACGACACCTGCATCATCCGCATCGCACGATCCGAGATGGGACAAGGCACGCGCACCGGCCTCGCGCAACTCGTGACCGAAGAACTCGAATGCGATTGGGCCAAGGTCACAACCGAATATCCGTCGCCCGGCCAGAGCTATGCGCGCAAACGTGCGTGGGGCGAAATGTCCACCGGCGGCAGTCGCGGCATTCGTATTTCAGAAGACTATGTTCGTCGCGGTGCGGCGGCGGCGCGCATCATGTTGTTGCAGGCGGCGGGCGAGGCGTGGAAGGTGCCGGTCTCGGAGCTCACGGTGTCGAAAGGCATCATCACGCACGCGGCAAGCAAGCGCACGATCAGCTACGGCAAGATCGCCGCAGCGGCGGGCAAGCTCACACCCCCCGATCCGAAAACGATCACGCTGCGCAACCCGCGCGAATGGAAAGTTGCGGGCCAGTCGATGCGCCGGCTCGACACCAAAGGCAAGCTCAACGGCTCGCTGATGTACGCAGTGGATTTACGCTTCCCCGGCATGCTCTGCGCGGCGATCAAGGCCTGTCCGGTGCACGGCGGCAAGCTGGTCAGTTTTGACGAATCAAAAATCAAGAGCATGCGCGGCGTCAAGGGCGCGGTGCGCGTGAACGACGGCACCGTCGCCGTGCTCGCGGACACTTGGTGGCGCGCGAAAACGGCGCTGGATAAATTGCCCATCGTGTGGAATGAAGGCGAATACGCCAAAGCGTCCAGCGCGACGATTGCCACGTCGATGAAAGCGGGGCTCGTGGAAACTGGTGGCCAGTACGCGGGGCGCACCGAAGGCGACGCGATAAAAGCCATCGCAGGCGCATCGAAAAAAATCGAGGCTACGTACAGCACGCCATTCCTTTCGCACGCCTGCATGGAGCCGATGGGCTGCACTGTGCGCTACACGCCCGAGCGCGCGGAGGCGTGGGTGCCCACGCAGAACGGCGAGGCGTCGCACACGTCACTCTCCGAGTCGTCCGGGCTGCCGCTCGACAAATGCGAGGTCTACAAAATGGATCTCGGTGGTGGCTTTGGCCGACGCGGCGGTCAGCAAGATTATGTGCAACAGGCCACGGCTATCGCCAAACAATTTCCCGGTACGCACATCAAGCTGTTGTGGAGCCGTGAAGAGGATCAGGGACACGATTTTTATCGTCCCCTTTCGATGGCAAAGATGACGGCGGGGCTCGACGACAAGGGCGAACTGGTCGGCATGCACATTCGCATTTCTGGTCAGTCAATCAACGCCTGGGTCAATCCGCTCGCCATCAAGGACGGCAAGGACGAACGCCAGATGCAGGGCCTGTGGCAGCAGCCGCACGACGCGCAATGGGGCTACACGGTGCCCAATCTGCTCACCGAATACGCGATGCGCAATACGCACGTGCCTGTCGGCCCGTGGCGCGGCGTGAACACCAATCAGAACGGTGTGTACTCCGAATGCTTCATGGACGAATGCGCCAAAGCGGCAGGTAAAGACCCGCTCGAATTTCGCCGCGCTCTCATGAAAAATCATCCCAAGCATCTTGCGGTGTTGAACGCAGCGGCAGAAAAATTCGACTGGAACAAACCGCTCGCGTCGGGCCGCTTTAAGGGCATCGCGCAGTTCATGGGCTACGCGAGCTACTCCGCCGCAGCGGCGGAAGTGAGCGTCACGCCCACCGGCGCAATCAAAATTCACCGCATGGTGTTCGCGCTAAACAGCGGCCACGTCGTGAACCCCGATCAAGTCGCAGCGCAAATCGAAGGCTCGGTGGCCATGGCCCTAAGTGCCATCTATTTCGGCGAAGTGACGGTAGAAAACGGTCGCATGAAAGAGCTGAACTTCGACACCTACCGTCTGCTAAAACTCGCCGAAATGCCCAAGGTAGAAACCGTGCTGGTGCCTACGTTTGACTTCTGGGGTGGGGTAGGTGAGCCGACGATTTGTGTCGTCGGGCCAGCGGTTTTGAATGCTGTGTATGCGGCGACCGGAAAACCTATTCGCAATTTGCCGCTTAAGAATGAGGGGTATATGGTTGCGTGATGGGCGTGTTTTAGTTGACCGATTTTGTGAAGCGCCTGCGCCGATGAGCAGTCAGTATGGCTATGTCATACCGTCAAGACATTTATCTTGAAAGTTTTTTTTGATAACTCAGCCTTCGACAATTTTGGGCTGGGCGCTGCCGAGGCCACCCAACTTTGAACGAGCGATTGATCTTCGGCGGATATCTGTGCCCCAAGGATCACCTGCACGAGAGCCGAGCATGGAATCTGGTAGACGCCAGCGCCGCCAGTTTGGAGAATTCTCCATTCCCGTTCGTACGCCCAATGATCCGACTTAGTGAAGATCGAATAATCGATGAGTTTCTCGACATCACGCTCCAGAATATTTAGAACACGACGTTCATGCTCATAGCGAACAGGCTTTGCTTTCGAAAAGCATGGGTCCGAGTTATCGAATACCAAACAAACGCCTCGATGAGAGTCAGCATAGTGCGCCCACATGAGTAATTCCTCGCTAGTTTCCGATAGGCACATTACGCCTGTATTCGCCATGGCTATGTCGCGATACTGACGCTCGAAGTGTTCAAGACTGCGTTGCAATTTTGGACTGGAACTACCATCAGATAGGTACTCGCGAATGTCGGAGCGGCGGGATTCCCGACCTATTTCAGGGTTCCATTTTTTTAGTAGCGCTTCGTAAAACTTCCTAATCTGTTTTTTTGAGCCCTGCATCTCAAAGTTCGGGCGCGAATCATACGGATCATTGAACGATAACGGGCTAGGGAAATAGTGTGTGCCTTGCAAGATCGATTGTCGAACCCAGTCACGGCTCGCACCGACGAGATTGCGATAGCGACATAGTAGCGGGGGAACGGGCAACGTAAAACCTATCGTAATTTGGTTTCGTATGGTGGGTAACTTGTTGTTCACGCGTCAACGGCATTACTCAACTGCGCTGAGTTTCGCGAGAACTAAAGTCTTCTGTCGATGCATGCAAAATTACTGCCAGTTGAGATTCAATTTCCGCTGCGACGCTGCGCAATCTCGTAGATAAAGGTTGATCAGACTTTGATAAGGAATACCCACGCCTTCCGAGATCGTCTTGAAGTACGCGATCGACTCTTCGTCCAGTCGAATGGTTATCTGCTTCTTGAGTTGCGAAGCGTACGGATTCTTGCGTGATTTCGAGAAGTCATATTCTTTGCGCATGTGACACCTTTATGGATAAGCCTTTGACTCGCGCGTTGATGCCTTACGGGCAGAAACAATGCGAATGATGTTGCCTTCACCTCGGTAGCAATGGCAGACAAGGAGCAGCCGAAGTGAAGCGCTCAGTCCGAGAAGAACGAATCGCTCTTCATCGTCTGAATGGTCAGGATCGTCAATTAAACGAGCGCGATCATCGAGGAAGACTGACCGTGCTTCTTCAAAAGAAACGCCATGCTTCTTAAGATTGGCCGCAGCCTTCCGATCATCCCACTCGAATTGAAGCGAACTCATTTCACAATTTTAACTACAACGTAGTGCGGACGCCAGCGCCTCTAGACATACCGCACAGGCCCCGGGTATTTCGCGACGATTTCGTCTGACGTTAGCAGCGTGATGCCTTCGACGTTGGCCTGCGCGACTAGGATTCGGTCGAACGGGTCTTTGTGAATGGGTGGCAGATTTTCGACGTACAGGGCGTGCTCGCTGGTGATCGCGATCTCGGTGTAGCCGTTGTCGAGCAGGCCGCGTCGCAACACGCGTCCTTGCACCTGAAAATCGGCGCGGCCGAGCGCGCCTTTGATGGCGATCTCCCAGATGCTTGCTGCGCTGAAGTGCAAACTATTGTCGGTGTCTTGCAGCAGCGCCTTCAGCGGCTTCGAAAGTTTCTTGGGTGAGGCAGCGGCCCACAACAGTATGTGTGTGTCGAGCAGAAATCTCACAACGTGTTTACCTAACTAGGCACCAAACATTCGCTCGATTTCTTCCGCGCCCATGCGGTCGAAATCGTCTGGCACTATGAACTCGCCCTTCATAAAGCCAATGCGCTTTGCGCCGCCAGCAACGGGTGCGTCCAGCCGCGACACCGTCACCAACGGCTTGCCTGCTTTGGCGATGATGAACGCTTCGCCATTGACAGCTTGATCTACCAGTCGGGACAACTGGGTTTTTGCTTCGTGGATGTTGTGGGTTTTCATGATTGGGTCGATGAGACTATGATCAATATGGACTTAGTTTAATGTTTTTAGTTCATCAAACGCGTAGGCTGGATTGAAAACCCAGCTCCATATTTCACTCGTGGAGCGCTGGGTTTGGCAACCCAGCCTACATTTCTAGCCGCGACTGCGCACGTTTCATCGCGTCCGTATAAACCTCATCATTTTCACGTTTACCAACTGCAACGACGAGCACAACGAACACTTCATCTTTAACCGCGTAGACCAATCGGTAACCTTGCTTGCGCAGCTTGATCTTGTAGTAGCCCTTCAACTCGCGGTGCAGCGCATCTCCCGGAACGTGTGGCTGCTCCAGCCGTTTTAGCAATAGTTTCTTGAGTGTGGTCTTGACAGAGCCGTCGAGCGTTGCCCATTCCTTGAGGGCATCTTTGTCAAACTGAAGCTGATAAGTCGTGGTCATCGAAGCGAGTAAGCGCGTGACGAACTGCGGGCCTAAAGGTCTTTGGGATCAACAGCAACAAAGCTGCCGCGCGCCATACGCGCCTTCACTAGCGGAGCCACTCGAGCTTCGTCGATCTGTTCCATCATTGCTTCAAATACGTCAGGATTAACCATGTAGAACGCTGCCTTGTTGCGATTCAGCACTGCCACTGGCTGCGCACCAGCGTCACGAATGGCTTTCGCGGGATTCTTCTTGAAATCAGACATGCTGATGGTCAGATCAGTCAGCAAAAAATCCAATTAGGGCTCCATCAATTACATAGATAAGCGCTGATTATAGCGCCGTAAACAGCTCTTTTAAAGGCTCTTTTACTTTGGGTGTGGGACTATTGTTCGTCTGTATTCGTATTTCCGTTTTGTACGAGCGCCGCTGGACGCCACCGCCCTAAAATTCCACCCAACATGCAACCCACCTCATCCGCCGCGCACGACAAGCGTGCCGGAATCGCTCTGGCCGCCGCGGTCGCGCTTGTCGTGATCTGGGGCGTCAACTTCACCGTCCAGAAATACGTCTACTCCGCCACCGGGCCGGGGGGATTTTTGTTTGCGCGCTACCTGATCATGCCGGCATGTGCGGTGGCGTTGCTGTTCCGCACTTACGGCACGAAGTGGCCACGCGTATCGCGCAGCGATTTGTGGCGGCTTACGCGGCTCGGTGTCGCCGGACACTTTTTGCATGTGAGCATGGTGACCTACGGCATTCACTGGTCGACGGCGTTTTCAAGCTCGTTGATCCTTGCCTGCGGCCCAATTTTTACGTTGCTGATTCTGCGGCTGATGGGCGTTGAGCATCTCAAGCGCGCACAGGTCATTGGCGTGGCGATCGCGTTCGCGGGCGTGCTGGTGTTTCTCTCTGAAAAATTGCTGGCGAGCAACTGGACGGCGTCCGGCGGTGATCTTTTTCTGCTGGTTGCGGCGAGTTTTTTTTCGTATTACACGGTGGCTGCAAAGCCGTTGATAGAGCGGCTCGGCGGCGTGGTGACGATGACTTACGCCGTGCTGATCGGCAGCATTCCGGTGGTGCTGTTTTCGATGCCGGCCGGGCTCGCCGTGAACTGGGCAGAAGTGCCGTTGACCGTGTGGATTGCGATGATCTGGGGCGTGACGGTGTCCGCCTTCATGGGATGGCTTGTTTGGGGCTGGGTGAACAGCGTGCGTGGCGTGGCGCGCACGGCTCCGCTCATGTACCTGATGCCGCCCGTGGCAGGGCTCGTGGCGTGGGCGTTTGCGGGCGAACACTACACCACGATCAAGCTCGTTGGCGCGGCAGTGACGCTGGGTGGCGTGGCGATTGCGCAGTTTTCGGGAAGCCTCGCGGCGCGTGAGGTGCCGCCGGTGCTCGACTGACCAACGATTGGCGCTGCGTCGCCGCGTCGCCGCACACCGGCGTCCGACTAGCCTCACAAGATGACCTCGCCCCACGCAGATATACCTGTCGGATGGGGTTACCCTTTGCGCCAGGCTGACACAACCAACTTCGACACTGTGTCCGCGAGCTCGGGCCAATTCAAATACTGCCTCCTTGTCGAGCCGCGTAGATTCCATGAACGTGCCGTCGCCTGCGTAGAGGAACCGAAAGCGGAGAGAACGCGAGCATAGTTCCGCTTAAAAGAGACTGCACAAGCAAACGATTGGGCATCAATTATCGCCGCTGGGAACGAGCTGTTAGCACCACATTCCGCTCACGCAAGTTCGCGTATTCGTCCTACATGTTCCAACACTGCACGCACTGAAAATAATAGGCTTAACCTTTCAAATCGAACAGTCATGAGCTCCAAATCCTCCACAACCGCGCCGCAAAAAACCGCCAAAAGCGTTGAGGTAGCTGCTGCTCATATAGTGCCGGTTATCTCCACACCCGAAGGGATCGCGCAAGCGCGTGCCACCAACGCCACGGTGGCGTCCATTCCTTTCAACGAAAACAAGTTACACGATAGCGGTGCAGACGCCGCGCGTAACCCGCCCGTTGGGCAAACCGCAGCGTCGGCCGACCCCGCAGCAACTGGAAGCACGCTAACAGAAAATGTTGAGTCACTGAAAGTGGGAGGAGGTATCGCGCCTGACGGGATCAATGCCAACGACGGATCGCTGGATCGTGTACGCGTCGACTCATCCGGGCAGCAGTTGACAACGAATCAAGGGGTTCCGGTTGGTGACAATCAAAACTCGTTAAAGGCCGGACTACGTGGTCCGACGCTGCTCGAAGATTTCATTCTTCGTGAAAAGATTACGCACTTTGACCATGAGCGAATTCCCGAGCGTGTCGTGCACGCGCGTGGTTCGGGTGCGCATGGCTACTTCGAGTCGTACAAGTCGCTAAGCAAACTCACGCGCGCGTCGCTGTTCAGCGAGCCTAACAAGCGAACACCTGTGTTCGTTCGCTTTTCGACGGTTGCCGGGGAGCGAGGTTCGGTCGACACCGCCCGCGATGTTCGTGGCTTCGCCGTCAAGTTTTACACGGACGAAGGCAACTGGGATTTAGTCGGAAACAACATTCCGGTGTTCTTTATTCAGGACGCAATAAAGTTTCCTGATCTGGTGCACGCGGTGAAGCCGGAACCGCACAACGCAATTCCGCAAGCAGCGTCCGCACACGACACCTTTTGGGATTTCGTCAGCTTGATGCCGGAATCGACGCACATGCTGCTTTGGGTGATGTCGGATCGCGGCATTCCGAGAAGCTATCGCATGATGCAAGGTTTTGGCGTACACACCTTTCGTTTGGTCAACACTGACGGCGACTCACGGTTCGTCAAATTTCATTGGAAGCCGTTGCTAGGTACGCACTCATTGGTCTGGGACGAGGCCGTGAAAATTGCCGGTGCCGACAGCGATTTTCATCGGCGGGATTTGTGGGAAGCCATTGAGGCGGGCGCGTATCCGGAATGGGAACTGGGCATCCAGGTGTTCACCGAGGCCGAAGCTGACGCATTCAGCTTTGACGTGCTTGACGCGACCAAGTTGATTCCCGAGGAGCTGGTGCCCGTCATGCCCATCGGACGCATGGTGCTCAACCGCAATCCCGACAACTTTTTTGCTGAAACCGAGCAAGTTGCTTTCTGCACCGCGCATGTGGTGCCTGGCATCGATTTCAGCAACGATCCCCTGCTTGCCGGACGTATTCATTCGTACCTTGACACACAAATCTCACGGCTGGGCGGTGCGAATTTTCATGAAATCCCGATTAATTCACCGGTCGCACCCGTTCACAACAATCAACGCGACGGCATGCATCGACAGGCT
>JAYVNO010000091.1:0-16890 GCA_043758415.1 Burkholderiales bacterium | reverse complement strand
GCGTTTGCAAGCGCGGGTCGCGGCAGAGCCGCTCCTACAGTCTAAAAGTAATTCATCATGAGCACAGACCCCAGCTGCATCTTCTGCAAAATCATCGCGAACGTTATCCCGGCGAGCCGTGTCTACGAAGATGACGACGTTCTGGCGTTCAAGGACATACATCCGTCGGCTGAGGTGCATCTGCTGGTAATCCCCAAGCGACACATCACGGGCCTCTCCAGCGCAACGGCGGCGGATCAGCAAGTGCTCGGTAAAATGATGCTGGTGGCGTCACAGGTGGCAACGGACGCAGGCTCGACCGACGGCTTTCGCACTATCATCAACGATGGACGGGTCGGTCGGCAGGACGTATTTCATCTGCACATGCATGTGTTGGGTGGCGCAAAGCCGCTGGGTCGTATGATCGCGCTCGACGGCAACATGGATTTATAGAATTTAGGAGACGGTAATGGGTTCATTTTCAATTTGGCACTGGCTGATTGTTCTGCTGATTGTGGTCATGGTGTTCGGCACCAAAAAACTGCGCGGCGTGGGTAAAGACTTGGGCGGTGCCGTCAATGATTTCAAAAGCGGCATGAAGGGTGGCGAAGAAGCTGCCAAGGGCGCCACTGACGTGCCACCAGCCGCCGCGCCTAACGTGATCGAAGGCGAAGCGAAACGCGACAAGGTCTAGCGGTTCAGTGAGCTGTGGTTAGTGGGCGGTTTTGCGGCTCCACTATGCGTCCCTGCTCACTCGCCCCTGTTCACTGCTCACTAAAAGATGTTTGAAATCTCTTTCGGCAAGATGATGATTATTGCGGTGGTCGCATTGATCGTGCTCGGGCCGGAAAAACTGCCCAAGGTTGCACGAACGCTGGGTCACCTGCTGGGGCGCGCGCGCGGTTACGCCAATCAGGTCAAGCAGGACATTGATCGCGAAATGCAAATGGATGAGCTGCGCAAATTGCAGGAGCAGGCCAAAGAGGCCGCGCGCAGTTTTGAGTCGGCTGTGAATGATGCCGGGCGCAGCGTGGAGCAGGAGGCCGCGAGCGTGCAAAGCAGCGTGAACGCCTCGCTCGCGCAAGCTGAAGCGGGCGTTGCCGCGACGACGCACGAGGCTGAGAACAGCATCGCCGCACCCGTGGTTGCCACTGCGCTGACTGCTCAGGATGAAGTGGCCGCGCTGGAAAAATCTATCGCCGAGCAAGCAGCCGAGCAGATCGCGGAGATCAAGCCGATGATTTCGGCTGAACAGATGACGGCGAGTTTGCCGCAATCACCAACGGTCAATTTGCCTGAGCCCGCCGACACCGTTGATGCAGCAAAAAAAGTTGCCTGACGTTATGCGTGGCGTATGTCAGCGCGGTTCCGCCGCGCGCCACACTTTGCGAAACCACGGTGCTGCAATACCTAACCATCGGTCGCGGCAGAGCCGCTCCTACCGGTAACCCGCCCATTCATGTCCACTGAATCCGTACAAGAAACCTTTATCTCGCACCTGGTGGAGTTGCGTGAGCGGCTGGTGAAGGCCGTGGTTGCGGTGCTCGTCGTGACCTTCGCGCTGATGGCCTATCCCGGTATGCGGGAGCTGTACGCGCTGGTTGCCGCACCCATGCTGAAAGTTTTGCCCGCCGGCACGTCGATGATCGCAACCGACGTCACTGGCACGTTCTTCATCCCGCTCAAAGTCACGCTGATGGCGGGCTTTTTGATCTCGTTGCCAGTGGTGCTCTATCAAATGTGGGCGTTCGTTGCGCCGGGACTGTACAAGCACGAAAAAAAGATGGCGCTGCCGATTATCGTGTCGAGCACACTGCTGTTTTTTTGCGGCATGGCGTTTGCGTACTTCGTTGTCTTTCCGTCAATCTTTGGCACCTTCGTTGGCTTCACGCCCGCAGGCGTAAACATGACGCCCGACATCGATAAATACTGGAGCTTTGCGTTGACCATGTTCATTGCGTTTGGCATCACGTTTGAGACGCCGGTGGTGCTCGCCGTGCTCACCCGGGCTGGCATCGTGACGGTGAAACAGCTTGCTGAATTTCGTGGCTATTTCATCGTAGCCGCGTTCGTGATTGCGGCGGTGGTGACGCCGCCTGATGTGTTGTCACAGCTCTTCCTGGCGGTGCCACTCGTCGTGCTCTACGAGGTTGGCATTATCGTTAGCCGGTTCATCACGCCGCGTTCACGTGCTGAGGCCGATGACGCCACAGCGTAGCGTGTTGGCACCGCGTCGCGCAGTATGACGCTCTTGGCGTCGCGCTAAGTCCGCTTGAGCGCAGGACGCCTACCGAGCGTCACCTTAATGTCGAGCACTTCACCCTCACGAATGACTTTAAGCGGAATGGTTTGTTCCGGCACAGCCAGGGCAATGGTGTTCACCGCGTCGGTACGGTCCAGCGTGGCTTTGCCGTTGATTTCAACGATCACGTCGTTGACGCGTAATCCCGCGCGACTGCCGGGGGCCCCGTCCAGCACCGCGCCGACGAACGCACCCTTGACATCCTTCAGCGACAGGCGCGCCGCAATGTCCGGCGTGATGCTTCCAAGATTGACGCCGAGGTAGCCGCGTTTCACCTCCCCGGTGGTGATGAGTTGTTCCATGATCGGGCGCGCCAGCGCGCTGGGAATAGCGAAGCCGATGCCGGAGAAGTCGCCGGTGCGCGTAAAGATACTGGAGTTGATGCCGACCAGCTCGCCGTTGGTGTTGACCAGCGCACCGCCCGAGTTACCCTGATTGATCGCGGCGTCAGTCTGGATGAAACTCTCGAACGGGCTCGATTCCGACACCTGCGTGCGGCCGAGCGCCGAGACGATGCCCATGGTCACCGTGTTGCCAAACACACCAAACGGATTACCGATGGCAAGCACCACGTCGGCCACCTGCAACGCCTGTGAATCGGCAAAGGCAATGGCCGGAAAGTCGTCGCCCTCGATTTTGATCACAGCGAGATCGGACTCGGGATCAATGCCGATCACTTTCGCCGGAAACACGCGCTTGTCGGTGAGCTCCACCTGAATCTGCTGCGAGCCTTCGATCACGTGATTGTTGGTCAGGATGTAGCCATCGGCGCGCACGATCACGCCCGAGCCTTCGCCAAGCATTTGCTGTGCGTTGCTCTCCTCGCGCTGGCGTCCGAAAAAGCGCTGAAAGTTTGGGTCGTCCATCAGCGGATGAGTCCTGCGCCGCTGCGAACTGGTCGCGATTTTCACCACTGATGGTAATGCCCGTTTGGCAGCGTCGTTGAAACTGTTGGCGCGCGTTCGAAACGTGGCCTCAGAAGCCACCGGCTTCGCTGCCGCTGTTACTGTCGGCGCGGTAACGCCGCTTGCCAAAGCCGAGAGCGCAGGCAAGCTCGGTCCCGTGTGTGCGAGCCACTCTGGCCGCAGCGTGCTTACGGTGAAAAGAATGGCGACACAGATCGTGCAGACCTGTGCGAATACGAGCCATAATAGCTTCAGCATAGTGATGGCTTTACCGGTGAAAGGTGTGGCAAAAAATCGTGTATGCCAGTGATCGAGATCCGCGCTTGAAAAACAACATATCTATTGAGGGACGTCAGTGCGCGCCGTTGAGCTTCATGATTTTATTCAAGACCTTGAAACGAAAACCTTGAACACCGCGCCTCCCGGCAAGGTCTCGCGGGATGCGCTGACGCTTCATATCGACACTTTTCTTGACAGTGGCCGCTTTAAAGACGTCGCGGTTAACGAGTTGCAAGTGTCCGGACGCGACACAATAGCGCATATTGTGGTCGGCGTCACGGCAAACAAGGCCCTGATTGATGCCGCTGTCGAGGCCAGGGCCGATGCGCTGATCGTGCACCACGGCCTATTCTGGAAAGGCGACGACCCGAGCCTGGTCGGTTATCACCGCGAACGCATCAACGCGCTGCTCGCCGCCAACATCAATCTGTATGCCTACCACCTGCCGCTCGACGTCCACGTCGAAGTGGGCAACAACGCCTGCATGGGGCGACGCCTCGCGCTGCTGCCCAAGGGCGCGGTGGGTAAATCAGGACTGGTGATGCTTGGTGAGCTGGGCGTGCGGCTACCTGTGCGCGATACGGTGCTCGCCGCCTACGTCGCGCGCCATTACGGTCGCCGGGTGACGCTCTACACGCACCCCGAGCGCCTGATCAAGACCATCGCCTGGTGCACCGGCGCGGGCGGATCGCTGCTGGGGGACGCGATTGATGCAGGTGCCGACGCCTTCATTACGGGTGAAATCAGCGAGCAGCACGTGCATCAGGCGCGCGAATCGAACATTACGCTGATCGCTGCGGGACATCATTCAACGGAGCGTGATGGTGTGGCCGCGCTGGCGTCAAGACTGGTTCAAAAATTCGGCGTGACGTATCAATTTATCGACATCAGCTCGCCGATTTAGCGCTATCAGCTTTTTGTTGAAAGCTTCATTCTATATGGGCAAAGATCATATTTACGTCCACAGTCGACTTATGTGATTTTTGACATGTTATCCCACGTCTAATGTGGGTTACAGCGAAAAGCTATATCCAGTCTGAGCGGAAATTTGCGCCGCGAGATCACTACGTTTTTATGGCGTCATACTCGCCGAAGGCGGGTATCCAGAATGCCGAACGTCTCGACACGTGTTGATGCAC
Source organism: Burkholderiales bacterium (assembly GCA_043758415.1). Lineage (GTDB taxonomy): Bacteria > Pseudomonadota > Gammaproteobacteria > Burkholderiales > Casimicrobiaceae > Casimicrobium. The sequence continues at coordinate 12,286 of JAYVNO010000091.1, read as the reverse complement.
TATTGATTGTCAACGTTCTGGATTCCCGGCGTTGCCGAGAATGACGTCACTCGGGGGGTATGAGCTGTCGCTTAACTCGTCGCAGCGTTAATCGTCGCTTTGCGTAGCGTCAACCGCTCAATGGCCGCCCAATCCCACGCAATCCCCAGCCCCGGTGCGTCGGACGGAATGGCAAACGCGCCGTCGATCACCATTCCGCTCGTGGTGATCGAGTCCAACTGCGGGATGTATTCCACCCACGGCGCGTTCGGCACAGCGGCGCACAGGCTCACGTGCAGTTCCATCAAAAAATGCGGGCAGATCGGCACGTTGAAGCTCTCGGCTAGATGCGCCACCTTGAGCCATGGCGTGATGCCGCCAATGCGTGCCACATCGGCCTGCACAATCGAGCACGCGCCGCGCTGCAAATATTCACGGAAGTGTTGCAGGCTGTAGATCGATTCGCCGACGGCAATCGGCAGCGACGTAGCTCGTGCCAACCGTTCGTGACCGCCGAGATCTTCTGCGGGCAGCGGTTCTTCAAACCACGCAATATCAAGCGTTTCGTAATGCCGCGCGCGGCGAATCGCCTCGCCCACCGTGAAGCATTGATTGGCGTCAACCATGATCTCGAACGCGTCACCCACGGCCTCCCGCACGGCCGACAGCCGCGCCATGTCCTCGCTCACATGCGGGCGTCCGACCTTGATCTTCACGCCCTTGAAGCCCTGCGCTTTCGCTTCCAGCGATTGCGTGACCAGCTGGTCTGGGGACAGATGCAACCAGCCGCCTTCGGTCGAATACATCGCGACCTGTTTCTGCGCACCGCCCGCGGCTTTGTGTAACGGCAAATTCGTTCGCTTGCAACGCAAATCCCACAACGCGGTGTCGATGGTCGCCAATGCCAACGCGGTGATTGCGCCGACGGCGGTCGCATGCGTGTGAAAGAACAAGTCCTTCCAGATTGCCTCGATCTCGTCGGCATCACGCCCGATGAGTTTTGGCGCGAGATGATGCTCCAGCAGCGCCATCACCGACGAGCCGCCGGTGCCAATCGTGTAGCTGTAACCCGCGGCCTGCGAACCGTCGTCGCAGGTGATGCGCAGCATCGGCGTCTCCTGCACCACGAACGACTGAATCGCGTCGGACCGTGGCACCGGCGGTGCGAGGTTCACCTGCCAGAGTTCTACTTTGACGACGCGCGGCATACGCTTTCCCCGACCTGATAAGTTAGATATTTCAAGCTGGCGTCATTCTCAGCACAGCCGGGAATCCAGAAGGTTTGCCACCGCAATTGCGATGAAGGACTCGATAGCGTGTGCCGACGCTGGATACCCGCCTTCGGCGAGTATGACGGCAGTTTGAGAATGATTAATTACGTGGCGTCGTTCGGGTAATGCGCTACATGCCCATATAACGAGGCAACCACAAACTAATCGACGGAATGTAGGTCAGGATGACGAGGCTAATCAGCAGCGGCACTAGCCACGGAAGAATCGCGGCGGTCGTACGTTCGACACTTAATTTCGCCACGCGCGCCAGCACAAACAGCACCATGCCCATCGGCGGATGTAACAGGCCAATCATCAGGTTTAACACCATCACCAATCCGAAATGCACCGGGTCGATGCCGAGCTGGCGCACGATAGGCAACAGGATCGGCACCAGGATGGTGATGGCAGCAGTGGGCTCCAGAAAGCAGCCGACAAACAGCATCAGCGCGTTGGCCAGCAGCAGGAATACCCACGGCTCCCTGGTGACTCCGAGCACCCAGTCGGCAATCGCGGCGGTGACACCGGTCGCAGTCAACATCCAGCCGAAGATCGACGCCGCAGCGACGATAAACATCACGGTTGACGTCGTCTCAACGGTATCAAGGCAGACTTTGACAAACATGCGCCACGACAGCGTGCGATACCAGAACAGGCCGAGCACCATCGCCCACACGCAGGCGGCAATCGCGCCCTCGGTCGGCGTGAACAAGCCTGTCGTCATTCCACCAATCAGCAGCACTGGCGTCATGATCGGCAACACCGCTTGAAACTTGAATTTCCAGTCGGCTGCGAACAGCAAAATCAACGCAGCGATCACCGTGGGTTGCATCGGTGCGCCCCACTGCACGGCGTAATACAACGCGAGGGGCCACGCGATCACGATAGCGGTCTCAACCATCGCGCCGCCGAAGCGCGCCCACACAAATTTGATGTCGCCGCCCCAGCCGTTTTTGTGCGCGAAATAGGCCACCGTCAGCATCATCAAAAACGCCATCAATAGGCCGGGCAAAATGCCCGCGAGGAACAGCGCGCCGACCGACACGTTGGCCATCATCGCGTAAATCACGAACGGCAGCGACGGCGGAATGATCGGGCCCAAGGTGGCTGACGCCGCCGTCACGCCAACAGCGAACTCAAGGTCGTAACCATGATCTTTCATCGCCTTGATTTCGATGGTGCCAAGGCCCGCCGCATCGGCAATGGCGGTGCCACTCATGCCGGCAAAAATCACCGAGCCGACGACGTTGACGTGGCCCAAGCCGCCCTTCATCCAACCCACCAGTGCCAGCGCGTAGTTGTAGATGCGGTTGGTGATGCCCGCGTTATTCATCAAGTTGCCAGCCAAAATAAAAAACGGCACCGCGAGCAACGGAAAGCTGTCGATGCCGCCGATCATGCGGTGAACCACCGCAAAACCCGGCAGGTCGCCGCTAACGAGGATGTACACGAGCGACGCGCCCGCCATGGCAATAGCCACAGGAATACCGCTCGACATCAAAACGAGAAAGATAATTTTCAGCATGATTTTTCTCGCGCCCTATCGATCGGTCATCACGGAGTCGGGTCGCTCAAGCACGCTGTAACCGCGCTTCCAGTGAATCATGGCCACCCAGATTGAACGCAGCATCATCGCAGCAAAGCCGAACAGACAGATACCGTACACAATGTTCATCGGCAGCTCGACGATGGTCATTTTGTAGTTTTCCATCTTCATCATCATCTGTGTGGTGAACACCACCATCGCCACAAAAAACGCGATGCGCATCACGTCAACAACGGTGGAAAGCACACGGCACGCCTTGTGCGGCAGATAGCGATAAATCAGGTCCACCTGAATGTGGTTATTTTTCACCACACCAATCGTTGCGCCGACAAACACGGTACCGATTAACAGGTACCGAGCGATCTCCTCGGTCCATGCGGCGGAGTCGTTCAACACGTAGCGCGTGACAAACTGGATCAGCACGACGCCGCCCAAAGCCCAAAACAGCATGAGAGCAATCCAGCCCTCAAACGGTGTTCCAGCAAAACTTACTTCGTCGTCGACGGCGTGAAATTCACCGTCGTCCCCCATTACTTTTGGGCCGGAGTCGATATCCATCACTTATCCCGCTTGTCGTTTACTTGAGCGCCTGAATTCGATCGTAATCTTTCTTGTCAAAGCCCAGCGATTCGGGCGTCGCGGACTTGAGCACCGCAGTCTGGAAACCGGCGCGATCCACCGTTACGATGTTGATGCCTTTTTTCTTGAACTCGTCGACTAACTCCGCTTCACGCTTGATGATCGCAGCGGTTGCACGAGCGGCCGCTTCACGCGTGACATCGGTGAAGAGGGTCTTTTCGCCATCGGTCAGCTTCGTCCACACATGCGGCGCGATTTGCGTCACCAGACCGTCCACGATGTGACCAGTCAGCATGATGTGCTTCTGCACCTCGTAGAACTTCTTCGCCTCAATCGTCGTCAATGGATTTTCTTGCGCTTCAACGGTGCCGTTTTGTAGGGCGAGGTAGACCTCGGCAAACGCGAGCGGCGTCGGGTTGGCTCCGCAGGCCTTCGGCGTAGCCAAATACACCGGCACATCAGGCACGCGAATCTTCAAGCCCTTCATGCCTGCGCAATCGGTGAAAGGCTTGTTCGATGTGGTGTGACGCGCGCCGTAGTACGTGTAGGCGGTCATCTGGATGCCGGTCTTGGCGCGATAGCCATCAACCATTTCCTTGAATACATCGCTCTTTGCGTAAGCCGCTTGATGTGCTGCATCGCGGAAGATGAATGGGTAGTAGGCGACACCTAGGCGCGGATAGCTGCGCGCTGCGAACGACGGGCCGCTGATGATCATGTCAACCGTGCCGAGCGTCATGCCCTGATTGATGTCGGTCTCTTTGCCAAGCGAGGACGCCGGGAACACCTGAATGTCGAATTTGCCGTTGCTGCGTTTCTTGATCTCAGCAGCGGCCCACACCGATTCGGTGTGATACGGCTCGGAGGTCTCATAGACGTGAGCCCACTTGAGTTTGGTTTGCGCAAAACTGACCGCAGGCGTGACGAGCGTGGCTGCAACGAGAGCAGCAGTGACGATAGAGCGAAGTTTCATGAACGAGCCTCCTTGTTCAAAATAGCGATGGGATTGACGCTGACATTTTTCTTTTGCCACTAGCATAAGCCAACGCGCGTTCAGTCATCGTAGAACAGGGATAAAGTGAAACCAAGCAGGATTACCCACATTCGCGCAACGCCGGTCACCGTGCCGTTAGAGGCTCCGCTGCTTCACAGTAACGGCGCGCATTGGGGACGGTTTGTAAGAACGGTGGTTGAAGTCGAAACCGATGATGGCTACATCGGCCTTGGCGAATTTGGCGGAGGCGGCGAGGTCGCAAGTAGCGGCATCGAGAGTCTGATTGGCTATCTCAAAGGCCACAACGTGTTCGAGCTGGAGGCCCTGCGCTTCGCCATCTGCAACCCGACCGCGAGCCTTTACAACAATCGGACGCAACTGCATGCCGCCATCGAATTCGCTTGCCTCGACATCATGGGTCAGCGCCTGGGCGTGCCGGTGGCCGAGTTGCTGGGCGGGCGCGTGCGTGAGTCGGTTGAATTTGCGAGTTATCTTTTTTTCCGTCTACCGAACGAGAAGACGGGCGAGGGCGAAGTCCGCACTGCCGAGCAACTGGTCGAGCACGCAAAAGCACTGCAGGATGAACACGGCTTCACTGCGCACAAGCTCAAGGGTGGTGTGTACGCGCCCGACTACGAATTGAACGCGTATCAGGCGGTTGCTGCTGCGCTGCCGAAAGATCGTTTTCGTTATGACCCGAACTGCACGTTTTCGTTGGCCGATGCCATCCGCTTCGGACAAGGCATCGCACACATCAACAACGATTATTACGAGGATCCCGTGTTCGGCATGCCACAGCTCTCGCGGCTGCGTGAATTTGTGCACATTCCGATTGCGACCAACACCGTCGTCGTCAACTTTGAGCAACTCGCGATGAACATCACGACGCAACCGCGTGCTGTTGACGTGATTCTGCTCGACACTACGTTCTGGGGTGGCATTCGCCCGTGCATCAAGGCGGCGGCAATCTGCGATACGTTCGGTCTGGGTGTGGCCGTGCATTCTTCGGGCGAACTCGGCATTCAGCTCGCCACCATGCTTCACATGGGCGCGGTCGTGCCGAATCTCGGCTACGCGGCCGACGCGCACTATCACCACCTTATCGACGACATCATCGTCGGTGGCAAGATGAAATACGTGGATGGCGCGATCAAAGTGCCCACCGCCCCCGGTCTCGGTGTCACGCTGGACCGCGAAAAACTCGCTGAATATCATGAGCTGTTCAAACAAATGGGCGGTTACACCTACGACCGCGATCCGTCGCGACCGGGTTGGTATCCGCTAGTACCGAATACGCGTTGGAAGGCACCCTGATGTCCGACACGAGCGCCCCTCTGCTGCCGCCGTTTGTCAGTCTGTCCGACCTGATTCGCGACCATGCGCGTCGGGCACCGCAATCGCTCGCGCTGAACGATGGCAAGTTAGCCCTAAATTACGTCGAACTCGATGCGCTATTGGATCGTGTAGCAGCATCCCTACAGCGCGATGGTTTGCGACCCGGGGACGTGATCTCGCTATGTGCCGCAGCTTCGGTGCGCTACGCCGTGGTGTTTCTCGGCGCGCTACGTGCTGGCGCGGTCGTCGCGCCGCTCGCGCCATCATCCACCGCAGCGAGCCTTCGTTCAATGCTGCACGATGCGCAGGCGCAACGCGTGTTCATTGATGCCGACGTGGCGCAATTGTTGGGCGTCGAGTCTCAGTCCGGCAGCCCGCTTGCACAACGCATCGCGCTTGACGACAGCACACACGGAATACATTTCGACCACTGGCTCGCCGACGAACCTGCGAAACCGCTTCCAGTAGACGTGCCAGCACAACACCCCTTCAACATCATTTACTCGTCCGGCACCACCGGCACGCCGAAAGGCATCGTGCAGTCGCACGCCATGCGCTGGGCGCACATCCAGCGCGCGAGCACTTACGCCTACGCGCCTGACAGCGTCACGCTGCTGGCCACGCCGCTGTATTCGAACACCACGCTGGTGTCGTTCTTTCCCACGCTTGGCTGGGGTGGTTGCGTTCACCTGATGCCCAAATTCGATGCGCTGGGCTATTTGCAGAGCGCGCAGCGCATCGGCGCAACGCACACGATGCTGGTGCCGGTGCAGTATCAGCGGATCATGGCGTTGCCATCGTTCAATGAGTTTGACCTGTCGACGTTTCAGGCGAAATTCTCGACCAGCGCGCCGTTTCGTGCGGAGCTAAAAGCCGATGTGCTGGCGCGTTGGCCGGGTGGCTTGATCGAGTTCTACGGCATGACCGAGGGTGGTGGCACCTGCATCCTCGAAGCTCATTTGTATCCGAACAAACTGCACACCGTAGGCCGACCCGCCGTCGGCAGTGACATTCGGCTGATCGACGAAGAGGGACATGAACTCCCTGCTGGCTCGATTGGCGAACTCGTCGGAGCATCGCCGAGCATGATGACCGGCTATCACAATCAGGACGACAAGACCCGCGAGGTTGAATGGTTCGACGCTGCGGGGACGCGCTTTATTCGTACGGGGGATATCGGGCGGTTTGATGAGGATGGTTTTCTCACGTTGCTAGACCGGCGCAAGGACATGATCATCAGCGGTGGTTATAACGTGTATCCGAGTGATCTCGAGAGTGAGCTTCGACAGCATCCCGATGTTGCCGATGTGGCGGTTGTTGGTGTGGCGTCAGAGCTATGGGGCGAGACGCCGATTGCTTTCGTCGTGCCGCGTGAGACGGTGACAGTGGACACGAAACAAATCATGGGCTGGTACAACGCCCGCGCTGGCAAGACGCAGCGGCTATCGGATTTGCGCTTCATCGGCGAGTTGCCACGCAGTGCCATTGGCAAAGTGCTCAAGCGGGAATTGCGCAATAGCTACAACACAAAGCTCGATTGAACAGCATGCGACTGGCCCTGCATTCCCTGTCCACGCTTCCCGCTAACGTCCAGCGCCCCAAGTACGATCCATCAACCGTCGCAATCGGCATCGTCCATATCGGCATCGGCGCGTTCCATCGTGCGCATCAAGCGGTGTACACCGACGACGCAATTGCGCACGCAGGCGGCCATTGGGGCATCTGCGGCGTAAGCCTCAAATCCGCAGCGGTGCGCGACCAGCTCGCAGCACAAGAGGGCCTTTACTCGGTGCGCAGCGTCTCACAGGCGGGCGATACATGGCGCGTCGTGGGCAGCGTGCGCGAGGTGCTGTTCTCAGGGCAGCAAATGACCGAGGTGATCGCCCGCATCGCCCGCGCCGAAACAAAAATCGTTTCTGTGACCGTCACCGAAAAAGGCTATTGCGCTAACGTCGGCGGACGCGAACCACTCTGGGATCACCCGGACATCGCGAACGATCTGCTGCATGCCAATCAGCCCGTGAGCGTGCTCGGTGTGCTCGCTGCAGGCCTGCACGAACGCTTCCGCGCATTTGGCAAACCCGGTGGCGCGCCGCTCACGATTTTGTGCTGCGACAACCTGCCCGAAAACGGCGCGGTGCTGGAAACCCTAGTGCATCAATTCGTCACGCGGCTCTATCCACAAATCATGCCGTGGCTGCGGGACAACGTGCGTTTTCCGTCGTCGATGGTTGATCGCATCGTGCCCGCTACGAAACCCGCTGATTTAGCGGATGCGGCGGCAGCGCTTGGCGTTGAAGACTTCGGTGTCGTGCGCGCCGAACCCTTCTCGCAATGGGTCATCGAAGACCATTTCGCCGCTGAGCGCCCCGCATGGGACGCGGTGGGTGTGCAGTTCGTCAGCGACGTAAAACCGTTCGAAAAAATGAAGCTGCGATTGCTCAATGGTTCACATTCGCTGATGGCGTATCTCGGCTATCTTGCGGGCTACGCAACCATTGCGCAGACGATTGCAGACCCGGCGTTTGAGCGATTGGTTCGTGCGTTGATGAAAGAGGCGGAGGCCACGCTTGAGCCCGTCGACGGCGTTGATCTGACAGCGTACAGTGATCAACTCATCTCACGTTTCGGCAACCTTGCCAACGGCCACGGCTGCGCTCAGGTAGCAATCGACGGCTCGCAAAAAATACCGCAGCGCTGGATCACGGTCGCAGCAGAACGTTTAGTAAATGGCCACGACATTAACGCCGTGACACTGGCCACGGCGGGCTGGATTCGCTACGTGTACGGCAGCAACGAACTCGACGAAAGGATCGCAATCCACGACCCGCTGGCGGGCGAGTTTGCAGCCATCGCCGCGAAACATCCGTACGACGCACTTTCGTTTGCGGACGCGGTGCTGCGTATCGAATCCGTGTTCGGTGCGCTGGGGCGCAACCCCGCGTTTGCTGCGCCGGTCAAGCGCTATGTGAGCCAACTTTTTCGCGACGGCGCGCAGGCCACGGTTGAGGCATTTTCAGAGCAATAGCTTTTCGCTGAAACATCCATTTCATTTGGGCTCAACGCAACAAAAGCTCGTAAGTCGACTTAGCGATTAAATGGGCATTTAAGCCAATTAAAACAGGTGCCGTAGTACAAAGCTGAATCCAGAAATTGCGACGTGCTTGCCTGCAATCGAGGTCACTGCGACTGAATAATTCGCAACATCCGCCGCAACGGTTCTGCTGCGCCCCACAGCAATTGATCGCCAATGGTGAATGCGCCCAAATACTGCGGGCCCATGGCTAGCTTACGCACGCGGCCGACCGGGATGTTCATCGTTCCGGCGACATTCATCGCGGTCAGGTTTTTCTCGGTGGCGACGCGCTCGTTGGGCACGAATTTCACCCATTCGTTATCGTTGGCGATCATCGCTTCGATGTCGGCCAGCGGCACGTCTTTGGTGAGTTTGAAGGTGAGCGATTGAGAATGACAGCGCATCGAGCCAATGCGTACGCAGGTGGAGTCAATCGGGATTTCTGTCGAGCCAAACATCGAGCCCAAGCCCATGATTTTGTTGGTTTCCGCGCCGCCTTTCCACTCCTCAAGGCTCGTGCCGTCGCCGCGATCTGCGTCGATCCACGGAATCAGATTGCCACCGAGCGGAATGCCACGGAAGTGCTCGGTCTCAGCGGGCGTAAAGGCATGTTGCTTCGCGGCCACCTTGCGATCAATTTCAAGAATCGCGCTGGCCGGATCGGCGAGCAGGTCGGCCACTTCGCCATAAAGCGCGCCGTATTGCGAGAGCAGCTCGCGCATGTTGGCAGCACCGCCGCCCGACGCGGCTTGATAGGTCGACGTTTGCATCCACTCCACGAGTCCCGCCTTGAACAGCGCGCCGATGCCCATTAGCATGCAGCTCACGGTGCAGTTGCCACCAATCCAGTTTTTTACGCCCTTGCCGAGCGCAGTCTGGATGACTGGCATGTTGATCGGGTCGAGGATGATGATGGCGTCATCCGACATGCGCAAAATCTTCGAGGCATCAATCCAGTGGCCGTTCCAGCCGGATTCACGGAGCGGTTTGTAGGCCGCCTTGGTGTAATCGCCACCCTGACAGGTGATGATCACATCCATGCCCTTTAGTGCGGCGATGTCGCTCCCGTCTTTCAAAATCGGGTCGAATACTTTGCAGCCGTCAATCTTTGGCGCAGATTGGCCAGCCGAAGAGGTGCTGAAAAATGTGGTGACGATTGAATCAAAGTCGCGCTCGGCACTCATGCGCTGCATGAGAACGGAGCCAACCATACCGCGCCAGCCGACAAGGCCGACCGAAAGCTTGGACAGGGACATGTGGTGCTCTGTAAAGTGATTTTACTGCGGTGCAGTTAACTTCTAAGAATAGCTCATTGCCTGTCAAGTTGCCTGATTTCCGGGCGTTGCGAAACGGGTATTTGCTTCGTGTTTCTCTGGCAACACATCCGGGCGCGTCCCGGCACTAGTTTGCGGCAGCGCACAACAATTTAGGCAATCAGATAAAATACTAAGTTGTCTCGCCGTCTCCCCGTTGTGCGGTCGCTGGCGAAAGCAACTACCCTAAAAGTCAAAAAAGCCGCGGAGTCGCGAAAAGCCCATGAGCGAAGCAGTAAAAACACTACCTGGCATCAATAATTCAAGGCGAAACGTTGTAATTGCGGTAGCCGCCGTGCCCGGCGCGATAACCGGAGCCGCTGTTGTGGCCCCGTTTGTAGCCACCCTCGCCCCATCAGAGCGCGCTAAAGCGGCTGGCGCGCCGGTCACGGTGGACGTGGCCAACATCAAGCCCGGTGAAAAGCTCACCGTGGAATGGCGCGGCAAAGTGGTGTGGGTCATGCGCCGCACTCCGGAGCAGGTGGCAGCCATGGCGGCGATTCCCGCTTCGCAGTTGACCGATGCGCAGTCGAAAAAGTCGGATCAGCCTCAGTACGTTGACATCAAGACGCGTTCCATTTCACCTGAACTGATGGTGATGGAAGGCGTGTGCACGCATCTGGGCTGCTCTCCGACATCCAAGCTTACGCCCGGTGAATTGGGAAATGACTGGCCGGGGGGCTTTTATTGCCCCTGTCACGGCTCAAAATTTGATGTGGCAGGCCGCGTGTTCACCGGCTCTCCTGCACCAAAGAATCTGGTGGTCCCCCCGCATATGATTGCGGGCACCACTTTGACCATTGGCGTTGGCCAAGACGGAAAGGAAGCTTAGGTTATGGCATCCACGACCCCTTCGATGTTTACTAATCCGGTTCTCAAGTGGGTCGATGCCCGCTTTCCGATGACGGGAATGATCAAAGAGCATCTGACTGAGTATTACGCGCCGAAAAACTTTAATTTCTGGTACTACTTTGGATCGCTGGCGCTGCTTGTGCTGGTGCTTCAGATTGTCACCGGAATATTCCTCACGATGAACTACAAGCCGGACGCAGCTTACGCGTTCGGATCAGTCGAATACATCATGCGGGACGTCGACTACGGTTGGCTGATCCGCTACATGCATTCAACCGGCGCGTCAGCATTCTTCATCGTGGTCTATCTGCACATGTGCCGCGGCCTGATGTATGGCAGCTATCGCAAACCGCGCGAGCTGTTGTGGATCTTCGGCATGTTGATCTATCTCTGTCTGATGGCTGAGGCGTTTTTCGGCTACCTGCTGCCATGGGGTCAGATGAGCTTTTGGGGCGCTCAGGTCATCGTGAATATTTTCTCGGCGATCCCATTTATTGGCCCAGAGCTTGCCGTCTGGATTCGCGGCGACTATTCGATTGGTGACGCTACGCTCAATCGCTTCTTCGCGTTTCATGTGATCGCGCTGCCACTGGTGCTGCTGGGCCTGGTCGCCGCTCATATCCTGGCGTTGCACGAAGTCGGCTCAAACAATCCGGACGGCATCGAGATCAAGAAAAACAAGGATCCGCAGACCGGCATACCGCTCGACGGCATCGCTTTTCATCCCTATTACACGGTGAAAGACATTGTCGGTGTGGTCGTTTTCCTGATGATTTTCACGATCATCGTTTTCTTCATGCCTGACATGGGCGGTTACTTCCTTGAAGCTAACAATTTCGTGCCTGCGGATCCGTTGAAAACCCCGACGCACATCGCTCCCGTGTGGTATTTCACGCCGTATTACTCCATTCTTCGTGCGATCCCGCCGATGTTTGGCTCGCAGTTCCCCGGCGTCATCGGCATGGGCGGTGCGACGCTGATTTTCTTCGCACTTCCGTGGCTTGACCGCGGGGCCGTGAAATCGATTCGTTATCGCGGCAATCTGTACAAAAGCTTCTTCGCGATGTTCATCGTGTGTTTCATTGTTCTCGGGTATCTCGGCGTGAAATCTACGGACATCCTTGGGCAGTTCGGCGACTGGAGCGCGATTCTCGACACTAAAGAGCGCGCCACATGGCTTGCCCGGTTTTGTACCATCGGCTACTTTGCGTTTTTCTTCCTGATGCCGTGGTACACCGCGCGGGACAAAACCAAACCTGAGCCGACACGCGTAAAAATGTATGCCGGTGAGGTCGTCGCAGCATGACAACGAAGCTCAAATCGCTCCTCGCCACACTCGCC
>JAYVNO010000090.1:0-5824 GCA_043758415.1 Burkholderiales bacterium | reverse complement strand
TTCCGTTTCTACATCGTTACGGAAATAAATGGGCTCAATTTTTCGACGCAGATTAGCGCAGATTCGACGCCGATGACCGCAGATTTTCTTGATTGTCTAAGATAGAGAATTTTCAGAAAATCTGCGGCAATCTGTGTGAAATCCGCGTTAATCTGCGTCAAAAATTAATGCTGTTTTGAAATAGAAGTGGAATCAGAGGTTGCCTTCGATACGCCGCCTTGACCGGCTCCGGCCTCGCGCCCGACCTTCTTGCGTGACTGCTCGCGCGCCCCAATGCGCGACTTCGCCTGCGCGCTGCTCTGGCGGAAACGTTAGCTCTCGTTACCGGTCTCGACGATATGGCAATGGTGGGTGAGCCGGTCCAAGAGCGCGGTGGTCATCGTCGCGTCCCCGGCCTGGGAGAACGGCAGATAGCCCAGCTCATCGAGAATGAGCATGTCCAGACGAGCCAAACTTGCAGCAATCCGCGCCGCTTTGCCTTGCGCCTTCTCCGCCTCCAATGCGTTGACCAGATCAACCGTCGAGGTGAAGCGCACACGCTTGCTGTGACGCGTTATCTGATCTTCCCTTGATTTGACGGACACTTTTCTATGATTACTGACTCGGCACAATTAGGTATGAATTTTTGTGGTGTTGTTGAGTCCAAAGAATCATGGACAAAGAAGACGCAAGAAATCAAACGCTTGCACAGTTGCATGAGCGGCGCAAGCAGGTTGTGCGGTTGCACCGACGCGGCTCTGGTGTGATGCAAATCGTTGAAATGAGCGGACTGTCATACCCGGCGGTGCGTGCTGCCATTGATCGCTTCGAAGCTCAGGGCTTAGCAGCGCTCAAGCCTGCGACGCGTGGAAAGAAGTTAGGCACGGGTCGCAGCTTGAGTGTTGAGCAGGAGCAGGCGTTGCGCGCGCTCATCTGCGAGAAGCGCCCCGAGCAACTGAAGATGGAATTTGCACTCTGGACGCGCGCGGCGGTGATGCAATTGATTGAGCGTGAATGCGGCGTAAGGCTCTCGGTGCGCGCGGTAGGCAACTACTTGAAGCGCTGGGGTTTCACGCCACAGAAGCCAATCAAGCGCGCCTATGAGCAGCGCCCCGAGGCGATCAAGGCATGGCTTGATGAGCAGTACCCGGCCATCGAGAAACAGGCCAAAGCCGAGGGTGGCGAGATTCATTGGGGGGATGAGACCGCACTGGTCAACACCGACGCGGCAATACCAAGGGGCAGGAGCTACGCGCCGCGCGGACAGACCCCGGTGACGATGGTCGTGGGTGGCACACGCGAGAAGCGCTCGATGATCTCTACGGTCAGCAATCAGGGCAAATCGAGTTGGATGATTATCGAGGACGCTTTCAATGCACAAAGGCTCATTGAGTTTCTCGAAGCGCTCGGCACCGACGGGCAAAGTAGGAAGAAGAAAGTGTTGCTGATTCTCGACAACCTGCGGGTGCACCACAGCAAGTTGGTTAAGGCGTGGCTTGCCGACAAGAAAGACAAGATCGAAGTGTTCTATCTGCCCAGCTACAGTCCGGAGTTAAACCCCGATGAGCGGCTCAACGCTGATCTGAAACACGCCATCGGCTCGAAAGTGCCTGCACGAACCAAGACCAGACTCAAGGCTGCGGCCACCGCGCACATGCAGATGCTTGAGCAAAACCCGGGTCGTGTGCGCTCATACTTCGGCGATCCTCGCGTCGCATACGCCGCTTGATACTTCACCGTGCCGGATCAATATAGTTGGGCAATAATGCAAACAGTTCATTCCGATGTTGCGCGATGACTGATTCCGCTCTCACCCATATCGGCACACTGCCCAGCGGCACCGTGCTGGACGGCTATGTGATCACCGGGTTGATCGGGCAGGGCGGATTTGGCGTGGTGTATGTGGCGCGCGACATGCGTAGTGATCGCACCGTGGCGATCAAGGAATATTTGCCCTCGGCGATTGCCGGACGCGTGGCTGACGGCCACATTGCGCCACGATCGGTTGCCGCGGCTCACGCCTATGCGACGGGGCGTAAGGGCTTCCTACGAGAGGCGAGTTTGTTGTCGGAGTTGGCTCATCCCGCGTTGGTGGCCGTGCACCGGGCGTGGGAGCAGAACGGTACGGCCTACATGGCGATGGCGTATTACCCCGGCAAAACGCTGCGCGACGTGCGTTTGGCGCGGCCCGCGGCGATGACTGAAGCGCACGTCAAGGTGCTGATGATGCCGGTGTTTGAGGCCGTAGCCGAGCTGCACGCGCACCGCGTGATTCATCGCGATATTTCGCCAGACAATATTCTGGTGATGGCCAATGGCGTAACCGTGTTGCTTGATCTCGGTGCGGCGAGGCAGGTCCTCGGTGGCATGACGCAAGCGTTGACCACCATACTGAAGCCGGGTTTCGCGCCCATCGAGCAGTACGTTGAAGACGGCAGCATGGAGCAGGGCCGGTGGACCGATGTGTATGGGCTGGGCGCGGTGATTTATTTCTTGGCGACCGGCAAACCGCCGACGCCGGCAACCACGCGCATCGTGCGCGACAATTTGCCCGCGATGGCTGACGTAACCAACGTCGAATATTCGCCGCGATTTGCGTTGGCGGTGACGCGCTCGCTGGCGGTACGCGCCATTGATCGCTTCAAAAGTATCAACGAATTTCGCGAAGCGCTTGGGTGGGCGGTGACGCTAAACGCGCAGCGCGCAGACTCGCCAGCCGGGTCGCCCGCAGAAAACACGGTGGCTTCGGCCGCGTTGTCAGCGGAGGACATTCGCCGCATGACGACACCCGAACCAGAACTCCAGGCGCACCGACCCGCTTCGCTCGAAGCAGCCGCGTCAGGCGCTTTGACTCGTGCGCCGCCACCAGAAAAGCTGCGCGGGCGACCTTCGGTCTACGCGCCGAAGCGGGGATTCAAGTGGCTGATTCCGGCGCTGCTGGTTCCCTTAGTGATGATGGTCGTGGTGGTGTACTTTTTGCGTCGTTGACTGCCATTTTTCTGAAACAGCTTTTTTGATAAAGCTCAGTTCGCATTGGGCATAGATCGTAATTTTGTAAATAGTCGACAATTGGTAAAAGTGGCGTCTTGGCCCATATTAAATGGCGATTTTGCTAAAAAGCTGATAGCCATTTATTCGCTTCAAAAATCGCAAAATCAAACTCACCGTTAGCCAGATTTACCCGATAAACTCAGGTAATTACTCAGGGGGGAGCTCATGGCCGACAAGCGCTGCACAATCAGTCTGATCATCAATGGACAACGGTGGCTTGATGACGGCGAAGCGCTTGCCGTGATGCCCGGAGTGCCTCGTCCGTGGTCGCTGTGCGGACTTCAGGATTTTGTGCGGATCATGGTCGGCGCAAAGCTGGGCTACACCCTCGAAAACACCGATTTTGTTGAACAGCGCTGGTGTCGCGCGAAGTCAAACACCGGCGACAGTGAAGCCGTCCAGGCTGGCCTAAGCGTTGTCACGACGCCGCACGTAACCGCCAGTGATACCGGCGCGGGCCTGTCCCTCGAAGCCGCTGAAGTGGCCGTGACCTCCGACACCCGCGTCATGGTCACGGTCGGCAACTCGATGCACTGGATGCCGCTGCGGCAGAAACTGGAGGCCTGTTCGGTCGATCTCTTCGAACTACTACTGCCGGTTGCTGGCAAGGTGGTCGTCTCCACAGACCGAATCATCGACATTCGGCAATTGGCACGACAACATTTTGCTGACGATTCGGCGAAGGCGCTGTTCCGTGCGCCGCCAGTCGTTGCCGGAAGCGCGTCGGCGGATATCGCGCCTGAAGCGACGCCGGACGCTGGCTTCGCCGCCAACGCAGCGCGCGGCAGCGTTAAATCGCTCGCCAATGGCTACGGCATGGCCAAGCGTAAAGACGGGTTGGGGGACGTGCAATTTATGGCCAACCAGGTCACCGCACCGGGATTTGATTTTCTTGAGGTCGGCGATGAACTGCGCTTTGATGTGGTGCAAGTGGTATCAGGCAAATGGTTTGCGCAGCGCGTCGTACGCATGTAGTGCAGTGCTGTTTGCCGCTGAAGCGGTACGCGAGGCAGGCGCGATGTCGCGTTTGCATCTGCGACTTCGTCCTTACTAGGACATCGGCGCGCTAGCTCACCAGCGATTTCTTTCGAACCTCGCCTTCACAATTTTCCTATGGTTACCTTGCGAATCTGGCACCCATCACTCTCCAATAAAGCTGCCGTGGGCTCTAGCGCACTCACCATTGCCAGTGTCTGGGGTGGGGCGCACATCAGCATCCGCGCGACGGCGACGAAGGCCGTCGATCCGCGGAAGCCCACTGCCCCGGGGCGCGAAGCGTATCTCAGCACGCTCGACGAAGACATTGCCGCCGAAGGCCACGACACCCGGCACATCTGGTTATTTCACCGCCTGGACGAATGTCGAATGCTGCGCCTGTGGGGCGGTTTGAAGGACAACGTGGTGGCGACGCACAGCGGTCGGTTCGACCCTACGTCCACTTTTCGTGTTGCCGACATCGTTCTCGCCGCCGGGCGTGGAATTGACGTCGAGACGCATCCCATCGCAACGCTCACCCGTCGCGCGCGCGGCCTTGCGTTTGCGGCCAATGTTGCGGCGAACTATGTGCAGCTGCAGGCGCGCGCCGATATTTGTGCGCAGGTGGAGCACTGGTGAGCCCCGGTTTTCGCCGCGCCGTGAACGATTAAAGACAGGAGATTTCCAAATGAGTGAGCGATTAGTAGACGTCAACACCCCGCTCGGCGACGCGCTCTGGTTTCGCCAGATGACCGGCACTGAGCCTCTGTCGGGGCTGTTTGAATACGACGTCACCTTTCACGCTGACAAAGTGGGGCTCAAGGCGAAGTCCATGCTCGGGCTTGGAGTCACGCTAAAGGTTGAAACTCAGGATTTGGGGGAGCGCTATTTCAACGGCATTTGCACGCGTTTCGCAGAAGGCGGACGCGAAGGCATCCATCAGGTTTACACGGCAAAGTTGCGGCCCTGGCTGTGGATTGCCGGTCGTCGCAGCGACTGCAAGATTTTTCAGTTCATGACCGTTCCTGAAATCATCGACGAGGTGCTTCGACCTTACAACTTCCCAATGCGAAAAATGCTGAGTAAGCCCTACCGTCGCTGGGATTACTGCGTGCAGTACCAGGAAACCGATCTCAATTTCGTGATGCGCCTGATGGAGCATGAGGGCATTTACTTTTTCTTTGAGCATACGAGCGGTGTCCATACGCTGGTGTTCGCCGATGATGCGTCGTCGCACAAGAAAATGCCCGAGCGACCCACCATTATTTACTCTGGACTCGATGCCGCGACCGTGGAGAAGGAAGAGCACTTCGACAGTTGGCACATCCGCGAGGAAGTCGATTCCGGCGAATACATTACGGACGACTATGATTTCAAGCATCCAAGCGGCGATCTGAAAACGCGCCGATCGCACCCCATGGGTCACGCGCACGATGCAAAAGAGCGCTACGTATGGCCGGGCGGCTACGTTGCTCACGGCGAAGGCGACACGTACGCCTCGGTGCGCATGGAAACGCTGGTGGCCGAACAAGAGCGGGCGCAGGGGCACTGCCTGCTTCGCACCATGGCCACAGGCTATTTGTACACGCTTGACAAATGCCCTCGGGCGGATCAAAACCGCGAATATCTAGCCGTCGCCTGCACCTATTTTTTCCGCGATAACGCCCGCATGTCAGCCGGCAGTGGCGACGGTGACGCCACCTGGGGCATCACCGTCACCTCGCAGCCCACCTCAATTCCGTATCGGCCTCAGGTCCTCACACCAAAACCCCTGACCCACGGGCCGCAGACCGCTGTGGTGGTCGGCCCTGCGGGTGAG
>JAYVNO010000089.1:0-43848 GCA_043758415.1 Burkholderiales bacterium | reverse complement strand
CTCCGGGCTCCTAACACTGCATCCCCAAAAATGAATTATTAGAGGTGCCCTTAATTACGACTAACGGGTTTACAGCTTTGCGCTGAAACCATTTACTTAATTGGGCATATGCCTATAAAAGCGGATAAGTCGAGTTTTGATAAAAACGAGCCGAAGCCGCTTACAAATAGTCGTTATAGACAAAAGTTGTATCAAAAAAACATCGCGAGACACTACAAAATGCCTCGCGATGCGATCGTCAGAATGCGGCGGATTAAACTTCGAATCAATCCTCGAAACGTACCCGGCTAGCTTTCACAACGCCTGCCGTCAGGATGCCTTTCACTTGCACCTTGACGCCGTTTTTAAGGTTGGCCGCAGCGCCCTTTTCAAACGTGGCAGCGGACGCGTCCACCTTGGTGCCCGAGATCATGAAGTTCGATACGCTAACAAATCCGGTGACCGCTGCGGTCGCTTCAAACTCGCTGCTGGCGCTGGGTGGCGGGGCGGGTGGTGCGGGTGGAGCCGGTGGGGCGGACGGTGCAACGACGACCGGCACGCTCTTGATCTCGATGCTGGTGGCGCGAACCACGCCGCCGGACAGGGGGCCTTTCACTTCAATGACTGCGCCATTTTTCAGGTCCGCTGCGCTGCCGTCCTTGAACGTCGCCGCGGACGCGTCGATGGTGACGCCTGCAACGGTGAAGTTTGCAATGCTGACGAACGCGGTGATCGCACCCGTAGCTTCGAAGGCGACGGCAACGCTCGGCGGAGGTGGTGGTGGCGGGCTGACCGGTGGTACGGGTGGAGCCGGAGGCGCGACGGTGGCGCGCACCTTGATCTCGATGCTGGTGGCCTTCACGACACCGGCCGTGAGCGTGCCCTTAACCTCAACGGTTGCGCCGTTTTTAATGTCGGCGGCTGTGCCGTCCTTGATCGTTGCAGCTGAACCGTCGATGCTGACGCCCGACACTTTGAACGATGCGATGCTCACGAATGCACTCACGGCACCTTCTGCCTCAAACGAGGCCGATCCACTCGGCGGCGGTGTGGTGCTCGGCGACGGCGCAACGGTCGTGCGCTTCAACTCAACACGCGTGGCCTTGATCACGCCAGCGACCACCGAACCGTTGACTTCAACGGTTGCGCCGTTGATGAGGCTCGCTACGGTGCCGTCTTCAATCAGCGCGCTGCTGGCGTCCACCTTTTGGCCAGCAACGAGGAAGTTCGAAATACTGACAAACGCGCTGATCACGCCCTTGATTTCAGCCTGTCCGAGCGCGGTGGGCGGCGTGCTCGATGCCGCTTCCTCAATCTGCACGCGACTGGCCACGAACTTGCCTGCCGTGAGCACACCGTGTACTTCCACTTTGGCACCCACCACCAGTTGCGCCAGCGTGCCGCCGGTAATGACCGCCGTGCTCACGTCCACTGCCGTGCCGTTTACAAAGATGGTGCCCGCTGTGCCGACCGCGGTGACAAAGCCCTTCAGTTCGTCTTCAATCGCCGCAACCGTTCGCGGCAGCTTGACCTCGCTGGCGACCAGTACATTGCCAATCATCACGCCTTCAACCGAGACGTTGATTCCGTTGACCAATGCGAGCGGTGCGCCGTTGTCGAATCGTGCGTTGCTGGCATCGACTTTTTGTGTGCCGACCGTGAAACTCGCGAGCGAGACGAACGCGCTCACGGTGCCCGACACAGTCAGGTCTTCGCTAGACGTAGGCGTGCCTGCGCGCTTTTCGAGCGCTGCATCAGCACCGACGGCAGTCGCGCAAAACGCGACTGAATCATCGGAGAAACCGGAGGCCACCATCGAAGCGTGCAGCTCGATTTCGTTGCTGTAGCGATGATTGCCGTCGGGACGATTGTTGAACGCGCGGAAGATGGCGCGTTGTCCGGAATCGCAGCGACTGCCGACTGGTGCGAGCGCGAAGAACGCCGTGCCTTCGTTGGCGAAACCGCTGCCGGAGGCGGTGACCGGCAGCGCGCTCAACAGGGTGATGTCCTCGCGCTTAGACGTGAATACGTGGGAGGCTGTTGCGGGATTGAAAAAGCGCGCGACGGCAGTCGCTTCTGTCGGGCGAGCACTGTTGTTCGCTGACCATGCCGCGAAACTGCGTCCCGTCGCAGCGAAGTCTGGGGATGAGTTCAGCAGACGTTGATCATCCGCGGAGCCGGTCATGAAATAGTGTCCGGTTGACCTGTGAAAAAATTCGACGACCGTGATGTCGGGAGGTGAAGCCCAGCCGGGAAGCAGCGCCGCTGAAGCGCAAGCAGCGGCGACAGCGCGGGCAAGTTTTAGTGAAGACATGATGTTTTCCTTTGCATGTGGTGTGTCCCCCGATTTCGGTGGCGGGCACACACGTAGCGCGCTATGCCCTAAGCTACAGAGGCGGCAAAGCGCTGCGAAATACATCGCGAATGCCAGAAAAATTTTGCTGAATGTGAACGGCGGATTGTTCGCGCACAAAAAAGCGCGAGCGAGTCATCTGACCCGCTCGCGCTTGGCGGAGGTGTCGAATTACTTGTTGAAGTTGGCCCTCACCGAGAGGCTGGCGTTCACCGTTACCATGCAAGTTGGCGTCGTGCCGGTGCAGGCGCCGGACCAGCTAGCAAACGTCTTGCCTGCAGGCGGTGTTGCCGTCAATGTCACGGCAGTTCCGGCAGCGTAGGTAGCCTGGCAAATGGTGCCGCAGTTGATGCCACCCATGTTGCTGGTGATGGTGCCTGAATTGCTGACGCTCACTTTAAGCGGGAGGCTCGCGGTTGGCGTGCCACCGCCGCCACCGCCGCCACCACCACTGGGGGTTTGCGCATTGAATATGGCTCCAATATTGCCTGCGCCGTTGACGGTGACCGTGCAACTGCCGGTGCCGGTGCCGGTGCATGCGCCAGTCCAGCCCGCAAATGTGCTGCCGCTGTTGGCTTTGGCGGTCAGTGTCATCACAGTGCCTGCTGCATACGGTGACACGCACTTGCTGCCGCAACTGATGCGCCTGTCGGACGAATCAACGTTACCGCTGCCGGTGCCTGATTTGGTGACGTTGATGAAATCGCCCTGTACATTGACTGCGGTCATGTTGGCGCTGATGAAGTCGCCGACCTCGCCAGCACTCGCCACTTTGCACAGAATGTCGGCGCACAACGCTTCGTTGGTCACGGGGTCAACCACGCCGTTGTACGCATACATTTCGTAGCGGCGCACTACCGAACGCGTTGTTGGTTTCAGCGTGCTGCCGCCCTGATGACGACCGCGATTGCGCCGCGCTGTACCGCCCGCCACCGGGTCAGCCTGTATCAACTGCCAATCGGTTTCGAGCAGCGTCGCATCCATCGGCACCACCAGCGGATTGTCGGTGAGCAGCTCGTCGAGCATGACCTCGCGGGGTAGTTGCCGCACGAACACTTTCATCCACTGCGCGTTGCCAAAACGACTCGGCGCTTCGGGCGGCACGGGCGCTTCAACGACATCGACGATCACGGGATCGGCATTGGCAACGACTGCGGGTTGCACGTAGTAAACCGGCATCGCGATGGCCATCGGTGGATCATGCGGAATGTTCACGCCCGGATGGATGGGATCAGCCACTAGCCAGCGCGCCGTGATGTTGGTGGTGGGCGCGCCGTAATGCACGCCGAAATGTTCGCAACCGGCATTGGCGTAAGTCGCAACGTTCCACTGATAACAGGTGCCACCGAACGGCGTCGCTGGCGGATGAGCGATGGTTTTGTTCAGCGAGCAATCGAGGCTTTCATGGCGCACGCGTAGACCGGACACGGTACCCATTGTGTACGGGGTGATCGTTGCGGGGCCGTAGCGCTGGACGCTGAACGTGCCCACCACTGTGTTGAGTGGCACACCCTCAAGCTCAACCTCGAATCCGCAGGCGTCCTGCCCGGTGTTGTTGACTACGTCAAAGTTACCGAGCGAGCCATAGATGGTCGCGGTTTGCGCGAACGCCGTGAACGCCGCAAAAGCCGCGCTGGCAGCGATCAAGGCGGTGAGGCGGCAGCGTGGCAGGCCGCTTAGCTTCGCGCGTCTTCTTGGTGGCAATACGTCGATCTGTGTGGGTAATTTCATCGCGGTCTTCCTGTTGGATTGTTGTGTCGGCAGTCCAATGGCAGCGTGAGTACTGGCCTCGGGCGACACCCCACACAGAACAAGCGCAAGGACAATAAATACATTGTCATGAAAACGAGGGCGACCGGCGTTGATTTCGAGTGAGTTTCCCGATCAGCCGGTGACGTAGGCGACAGCCATCAGCTTTTTCGCTAAACCACGGTTTCACTGGGGTTGGCGCACATTTATGCCATAAATCGATAAACGCACAAAAACATGCCTTTGCCCAATATAAATGGGCGTTTTAGCTAAAAGCTGTTTCCGCTTTCACCGACCGCAATCGGTGAATTACGGCGTAGTTTTTCGCGCCTCGTTACGGCAAAGCCATCCCGCAAACGTTCACTAAAAAGGCACGAATGGTCGCCCAATCGCTGCGCGGCGAGCCCACCACTGCGGCGCTGCTCACGTTGGTGTCTTTCATGCCCATCATGGCGCGCAGCAGAATCAAACCATCGGTGGTGGGCAGCACCACGCCATCACCATCTATATCCATGTTGCAGGTTTCAACCAGCGCAGCGGCGTTGACTTGGCCAATGTTGGTGGTGCCACCGGCAAATTGTCGCAGCGGTGTCGCCATCAACTGCATGCGGGTCACCACGTCACGCGGCGCGAGATTTTTCTGCGCGCTGCGCAGCAACGCTGCCGCACCGGACACCAAGGGCGCGGCCATCGAGGTGCCGCTCCACACCGCATAGCCGCTCGGCGTGGCGCTCTGTGGCACGGCACTGGTGATGCCCTCGCCGGGCCCAGCAATCTGCACCCACGAGCCGAAATTGGAAAACTGGGCGAGATGCTTGGTGTCGTTGCTCGCGCCCACGGCGATCAAGCCCTTCACCCGTTCACGGGCCGGATATTCGTCCACGCCGCTGCTACCATCGTTGCCCGCAGCGGCCACGATGACAGGGCCGCTCGACGTGGCGCAACGTGTCAGATCAGGCGCATAACTGCTGTCAGAAAAATCAAGTTCTGGGTCGGCGCTGTCCGGTGGCTCGCATTGAAATAGCTTGGTGATTGATGCCAAAATTCGCGTGCGGGTCGCGGTGCCGAGGCTCATGTTGATCACGTCGGCGCCGTCAGCAATCGCCCGATCCAGCGCCTCCGCCAATACCCACGCATTGCCTTCGCCGTTCGCGTCGAGCACCCGATACGGAATGATCTTCGCGCTCGGTGCCACCAACGCAATCAAGCCCGCCACATGCGTGCCGTGGCCATAGGCAATGCCCGCCGTGCTGCAAGGTGTGGGCGTACACAACACCTCCGACGGGTCGCTATCGCTATCGACAAAGTCATATCCCGGCAGCAACCGGCCCGAGAACGCCGGATGCGTGAGATCAATGCCCGTATCAAGCACCGCCACCTTAATGCCTGCGCCTTTGGAAAACAGATGCGCCTCGCGCAGCCGCATGGCGGTGGGGGCCCATTGGGCGGTGTAAGCGGAGGGGGTGCCAACGACCCACGGAAGGTTTCTGCGAGCTTCAGGACTTTGGTTCGTGGCGTTGGGCTCTGCCAGCAGCACGTCAGTATTCGCTCGCAAATTGGTGACGACCGTGTCGACATTGCTACCCGCCGTAAGCTTGAGCCGATAAATCGGCCGCGATCCGAATTGCGTGCTTACCGTTCCGGGATAAGGTGCCAGCACTGAGGGCAACGCGGCTGCGGTCTTAAGCTTCACCAGCACTTCGCCCGCAACCGTGTCAGCCGCCTGCGAAAGCGGGGCTAGCGCCAGCAATAGCCCAGCGGCGATCACGCGCACCAGACGACCCAAAACGCAAGGTAGGCAAAAAGAAGGGGCAGTCATGGGCATCACAATCAAGAAGGTTTCGCGACAGAGTCGGCAGAGGTTTGAAAAATACATCCGATCCATCCGTCGAATATTACTCAGTGAACAAAATATGCCCCATCGCAACTGGTATCGCTCCCACTCCCTCGGGGAGTAGAGCCTGCCCCGGCGAAGGCCGGGGGCGGAGGGGTGAGGGTGATTGCATCGCGATGCCTGACTCGTGTGCGAAATCCCTCACCCCAACCCTCTCCCCCAGGGAGAGGGAACCTGCCGAACCGGTCTTATTTTGTTGACTCAGCAATATGCATCCGTCTAATAGATATTCAGAAGCGCTAGCGCATGAAGCCCGATCTAGCGTCCGGCTCTTGTAGGAGCGGCTCCGTCGCGACCCAACTCGGCAAGCGTAACGCCTATCGCGGCAGAGCCGCGCCCACATTCACTGCATTCAATCCCAGAAGCAGACCTGCATTTTCCGCTACCACCCGCCGTACAGCGTAAACGCGGCCCAATGAAAGGGGTGCGGATGTGTTGCCATCACATCCAGTTGCGCCGCGCGCAGCGCACTCGAAGGCGCGTTTCCACCGCGCAGTGATCGATAAAACGCCGCCATAAATTGCAGCGTCACCGCGTCGTCCACCGGCCACAGGCTCGCAACCACGCGCGACGCGCCCGCTACCAAAAAGGCGCGCACCAGGCCGATCATTTCGTCACCACGACTGTAAACCGCCACGCCCGTTTCGCAGGCGCTCAACACCACAATGCCTTGCCGTAGTTGCAATGTCTCCGCGTCCTGCACCGTGAACGGTTCATCGGCCAGTTGCAATGCAGAGAACATTGGGTTGTCCGAACGAAACTCGGCGTGACAGGCCAGATGCAGCACATCCGCGTCTGCGCATGAAGCTCTCAGCAAAACTGCGTTTGCGTCGCCACCAATCAGCACGCTCGCTTCATCAAACAGCCCCGCCACGAAATTCGCTTCGTCCGCCGCATGTGCGAGTCGCGAAGACTCACCCAACACTAGGGCTCGTGTCGCCGCCACCGGCTGATGCTGCATGCCGTAGAGCGCCACCCTTGCGCTCGGTGCTATTGCCAGACTCATCGTTTGCGCGAGATAGTTTTCACCGTCGTACAGGGCCGCAAACTGAAGCGAACCCAACTGATCGTGGGTAACGACGAGCGCCTTAGTGCATTCAGTCAACAGCGAGCGAATGGGTGCCCACACCAGATCATGAACGCGGCGCAGTGCAGCCTGTGATCGCCGTGTCAACAACGCTAAATGACGATCCACCGAACCCGCACCGTAGCGCAACGTTTCGATTTGAAAGCGGGCTGTGCGAATCGCCTCGACCGCCTCTGACCAATTCGCCATTCGCCGCTGCAACGCGATGCAATAACGAGTCACCACGCAGGCGAAAAGTTCATCATCGACAACACCGTATTCGATCAACATTTCACCTTCAGCCAGTGCCGCTTGCAACGCGGTCGGATCGAACGCACCGGAATCGGTGGAAAGCGCGTCCACGTTTCCCGTAAGTCGCCGCCGCCGTGCAAGCTCCAAGAGGTCACGCTCAACCTGTCGCGCCTCAAGCGATACCGACTGTGAATCATCGCCGTCGTCAATCAGTTTTTGCCGACGCCGGTACAGCCAGCTCAGTCTCGTGCGCAAATCTTTTTCTGGATCGCTCTCCAGCGATTCGCCAGCGTTGCCCGTCGGTTCACCGAGCCGTTCACCTAGGACGCGGGCGCGAAATCGCTCCAGTTGAACCAAGACGCAAGCAGCATTATCGCTAGATGGTGCTCGGTCAAACGCATCGAGTGCAAGGCGCAGCACTTCCTCATAGGGGCGCAATTGATCGACAAGAAATGAGCTGCGAAAGTCATCACCGGGCAGTGCGCTACGCTGCTCTTCGGAGGCCGTGATCGCCGATTCGAATGCTGCCTTCGCGGCAGTCTTCTGATCACGCGATTTAGCGACTAGGCCCATTCCGACGTGACAGCGTACACCGATTGAGAGCAGTTGCAACTCTTGAGCTTTTGCAAGCGTTCCCGTAAACAGAATAGCGGCCGTGTCAACTTCTGCGCACAGCAGTAGTGCGTTGGCTCGAACAACGTCTGCTTGTGCATGCCCCAACGGTAGAGCGCTTGCCACAAACATGTCCGCAGCATCGCCCGCAAAAATCAACGCCGCTTCCGGATCGTTCTGCGACATAGCTAGACTCGCACGCGCTAGCAACACGGTCGCCTGTCCTGCGGTTGCATTCTGCGCTTTAAACAGATCGCAAGCGCGCTGAAGGTCGTCCGCAATTTCTTCCGGCGGACGCGCTAACGCGACCAATGTGCGTCCGCGCTGTGTTAGTGCCCACGCATGCTCCACGTGCATTTCTAGAACTTCAAAGCGATCTACCGCGCTGCTAAAAAGATTCAATGCTTCCGGTAATAATCGAAGCTCTAAGTAGGCGTCTGCAAGCTGCTTTTCTGCGATGGCGAGATGCTGTGGCATCGCGAGCATTTCATAACGCTTTCTTGACCCCTCCAATCCATCAAGCGCTTCGCGATAGCGACCACGCGCGAGTTGTACCAGCGCTACGTTCTCCAGCACCAAAGCCTCTGGCACAGAAAATCCTAGCTGAGTTGCACGCAGCTGGGCGTCCGCGTAGGCAGCGAGCGCACGATCAAATCGGCCTAACGACGCATAGGCGTTCGCTGTCCCAATTTCACTCATCAAAGATGCGTACGGTTCGCCAACTTTTGCAAAAAACGATTGCGCTCTTTCGAAATGCGGAATCGCTTCCAAGTACGCTTCTCGATGGCAATACAAGTTGCCCAGATTCAAACTCACTTTGCCTGCGGGGTGCAGATCACCAGCTTCTTCGAGTTCACCTAACGTCGCGGTACCACTCTCTGAGGCGTCGTCATACCTACCGAGCATGGACAGCGCCATGATTTTTGGTACTTGCGCATGCGCGGCATGGCCCGGTTCATCAAGAGAACGAAAGCGCGCGGCGGCATCGTCGAGATGCGTGATCGCATCGGTCATCTTGCCGCGAGTCAAGTCGGCAATGCCTGTGACCCATGCCGCGATAGCTTGAACTTCCGCTTGCGATGGAGATGTTGCGTCGCTCCTGGTCGCGCTTCGCAAAACGCCGAGCGCTTCCGCAGCAACCCCAATGTCGCTCGGCGTGCTGCTCCAAGCCGCGATGGCCGCATCTTTCAACGCCCAAGCCAGCGCTAGCCGTTCATCGTCATTCAAACCGGTAGGTGGCGCATCGCGCGACGCTACTAGCTGTTCGGCGAGTGTTTTGGCCCATACGTTGGCTGTTTCTGATGCCAGCATTCGTGCAATTTCTTGTGCGTAGGAAGCATCAAGATTAACCGCTTGGGATCATGTACGTTTTGACGGGCCTGTTGAAGGGCGGTTGGGCGATGGTCAAGGCGTAAAAAAGCCGCCGAAGCGGGCTTGTAGCAAAGTGCCTAACACGCCGAGGTTGCAGTCACTATTCCTGACTCGTCGCTCAGCCGTGTGCTCGCCACAACTCAGTGCGAGCCACCTTGAGCTAAATGGTCCAAGGTTGTGTTTTGCCACCCCCGATTTGCTCCAACACCGCGCCATCGAGTTCGATGATCATGCCGGTGGGTTGGTCGAGCGCTTTATCTTTCGCAAGTGAATCAATTGAATCTTTTAGCTGTGGTTTCATCGTTGTTTCCCGAACTATTGCAGGCGTTGAAACGGTGCCCGCTTGACCGTTGGCGCATGGTAGTCGGGGGGGGGCTGTCAACGGTCGCGGCGTGGGTTATTTGCGCCGCGTGTGCGAGTGGCGTGGGCTCCGGCCTTCGCCGGGGTGACGAAATGGCTACCGTGGAGCAACGAAATGGCTACCGCAGAGCAACGTGGGTGGCTACCGCGGAGCAACGCAGGGGCTAATGCCCGCGTGGGCCGACGGCTATGGCGGGTAGGACGATATCGTCACCGTTCATGCGCAGCGTCATCCAGTAGGTGCCAGCGCGCAGGTTGTCGAGGTGGAAGCCGCCCAGTTCATCCAGCGGCGTGGAGCGGATGATTTTCGGATTATTCTGTTCCGTATTGACGGAAATTTCTATGGCACCCGTCTCGTCCGGCCCGAGGATTTGGCCAGCGAGTATGTAGCTGTTGGCTGACGAAATGATGCGCAGGTCAATGTCGCGGCCCGCTGCGCTAAACAGCATGTGTCGCGATTCACTCTGCGCTGGCATAGAGCGCAGGCCGAGGGCGGCGGGGCCGGTGGCCCAGCTATCGAAGCTGAGCACGGCAAGGATGCGTTGCAGCACGTTGTCTGCGGCTTTGCGCAGTGCGGATGGCTGCGCGTCGCGGAAGAGGGCGATTGCTGAGCGCACGAGGGCGGGCGGCGCGTCGGGCAAGGCTACGGCTCCGTGAACCAAATCTGCAAATTCGTCTTCGGTCAGCGTCGCAATCGGTTTCATGATTGTGCTTGAGGCGTGGTGAGGTTGCCGAACAGAGTCGCAATTGAGCGACAAAATACATGGTGCATGGGAGTTTCTTCTCAGGGCACCTCTAAAAATTAGTTTGTGGGGCGCATTGTGTCGCCAATCGTGACAAGTGAGCGTGCTCGCAATCCTCATGTACCAGAGCGTACATTCCGGTTGCTGTGCGCGCTGCGCCTAACACTGCATCCCCAAAAACGAATTTTTAGAGGTGCCCATCAGTCAACCAATTTGCGCAGTTTGCAGAGGCAGCGGGCGCGGGTGGGGCCGATGCTGCCGACGGGCATACTGAGTTGCGCGGCAACGTCTTCATAGGCAATTTTGTCGTCGTCCGCACCGTAGAGCAGGGTGAGCAGTTCGCGGCAGCGCGCGTCGAGCCGCTGCATCGCGTCTTTTACTTGATTCTGTGCCTGCAATTTGGCCAGCACATCTTCTGGTAGCGCAGCATCGTCGGCGATATCCCATTCGACCTCTGCCGTGTCGTCATCGTCGGCGGCGCGCGTCATGGAGACATTGCGCAGGCCTCGCTTGCGCTGCAACAGCGCTTCGCGCTTGGCGGTGGTCACGATCCATGCTTGCAGGCGATCGAGTTGCGTGAGGCGCGGCAGGTGCTCCATTAGGCGCATAAATACCGTCTGGAAAACGTCGGCGGCTGCGTGCTCGTCGAGCCCGATGCGGCGCACAATGGCGTAGACGAGCCGCTGGTAGCGATGAACGAGCGTTTCCCACGCCGCGCCGTCGCCATTTTTGCAGCGCACGATGAGTGCCGCGTCGGTCTCGATTACTGCGTCGCTGTCGTGATCAGGTTGCGCCATTTGCTGGGAAGCATAGCGGGCGTAGATGAACGGGGGCTGACCGCGCGGCATCGGCCCTGAATCTGCGCCCTGAAGGTTTGTTGATGCAGCCGGTTTGGGGGTTCAGATTAGTGATCAACTTTTTCATTAAACCCTTTGCTAATGGGGGCTACGACGATTATTCGGCTAAAAGCGATTTCATGTGAAATAAGCAGTTAAGCCCATTTTAAATAAGGGTTTCCGACAAAAGCTGTCAGCACAAATCCGGCGCGGCAAAATGCGTTGATGCACGCGCACGCCTCACCGATCCCGCCGTTCGAACTTGACATTCGTATTAAGCCCGAGGACATTGACGAACTCGGTCATGTCAATAACGTTGTCT
Organism: Burkholderiales bacterium; assembly: GCA_043758415.1. Taxonomy (GTDB): domain Bacteria; phylum Pseudomonadota; class Gammaproteobacteria; order Burkholderiales; family Casimicrobiaceae; genus Casimicrobium. The sequence continues at coordinate 32,311 of JAYVNO010000089.1, read as the reverse complement.
ACCTTTCGTGGGTGCAGAACGTTGCAATCGCGCACTGGGCGTTTTTGACCACGCCCGAGCACCGGGAAAAGATCGTCTGGGTGGCCCTGCGCCATGAGATTGATTACAGGGCCGAGGCCGTGCTGGACGAGCCCATCCTGGCTCGCACCTGGACAGGAACGGCACGCGGGCTGCGGTACAACCGTCATACGGAGATAATTCGCGTAACGGATGGAAAATTGCTTGCATTAGCCCTCACCCACTGGTGTCCGCTTGAGCGCGCAAGTGGCCGACCAACGCGACTGCCGACAGAGATCGCAGCGTTTTTTGCAAAATAAATGACACGGTTTTGGAGGTTTGAATGACGGGTTTGTTTGCGGGCCAACGCTGGCCCGAGCGCAGTTTTGCGCGGTTGTTAGTGAACGTAATGTGCTCGGTAGCTTTGCTGTCTGGCCTTGGCATCGCCAACGTCGCTGTTGCCGCTGACGAGAATGCGCCGCATCGCCGTCCGGTCAAAGTGATTGCGCCGGAGCGCATCAAAATCAAAACCGCGCTCGGCGAAACGCTGATCCCCGCGTACACCAGCTGCAACATCGACAAACCGAACGCGGTCATCAAGCGCGCGGTCATCGTGGTTCATGGTCGCTTGCGCGATGCCGATAAATATTTTGATCTCGCCATGCGCGCGTCAAACGCCAGCAACGCGTCGTCCGACACCGTGATCATCGCCCCGCAATTTTTGTCGACAGGGGACGCCGCGCGGCACAATCTGGAGCCCATTTTTGCGCGCTGGAATACCGAAGCGTGGCTTGGTGGCGAAGCGGCCAAAGGCCCGTTCCCGCTAAGCTCGTTCGAGGTGATCGACGCGATCATGGCCAAGCTTGCCGATCGCGCCCACTTCCCGAATCTCGAGCGCATCGTCGTCGCCGCGCACTCCGGCGGCGCGCAGATTATTCAGCGCTACGCCGTCGTCGGTCGCGCCGATCAGGTGTTGGCGAAGGCGGGCCTGCAGCCCTACGCCGACGGCATGGAAGCCGCCACCGCCAAGGCGACAGCGATGCGAGTGCGCTATGTGGTGGCCAATCCGTCGTCGTATTTGTACTTCGATGCCACCCGTCCGCGACCCAATGATCGTTGCGCCGAGGTCGACCGATGGCGCTACGGCGTGAACCAACCAGAGGCCTATGTTCAGGGCGACATGAAGGCCAGCGAGCAGCGCTATCTAACGCGGCGCGTGATCTACCTGCTGGGCGGGGCCGACAACGACCCCAATCACCCGGCGCTCGACCACACCTGCATGGCCGAGACGCAGGGCAGCAATCGCCTGGAGCGCGGCAATGCCTATTTCGCCCACGTCCAGAAGCGCGCAAAAATGCAGGGCGTTGGCTTGCGTCAGACGCGCGTGGAAGTGCCCGGCGTTGGCCATGATGCAGACCGCATGTTCAACTCGGTATGCGGCAAGGCGGCGTTGTTTGACGCACCGGACTGCGAAATGAAGCTGGGCGAATCGATGACGGCGTCGACGACCCTGGGCGCCGTCGGCACAGGTCAAAAGTAGCGATTCATCGATGCCTCTGGTCCGGGCAATGGGTGCACATCCGGACGCCACCGCAGGCAGGATTGCGCTGCGTCCGATCAAACCGGTGCTTTGATCGCCGAACACGGTCGATGCTCCACAAAAACGTCGCAACGCTTTGCGCACAACCGCTTCGTAATCGATAGAAATGCCCTTCGGTCATCACCCGGCTATAAGCGGGGTATCGCACAGTGCGATACCCCGTCTGTCGGCTACATTAACGGCATGAGCACGCGGAACAACCTCGACCGACTTAACGAACTACGCCGCTTAATGCTGCTCGATTCGCAACCGGAACGTCAATTCGACCAAATTGCGCAGAGCCTGGGTGCCGCGCTGGGCGCACCGTTCGTGATGGTGAATCTGCTCGATGAAAATCGCGATTGGTTTAAGGCGCGCGTGGGTTTGCCGCTGGCTGAGTCATCGGCGCAAACGTCCATGTGCAGCATTTTTTTTGAAACGCAAGAGGATGTTGTGTTGGTCACCGACACGCTGTCCGACCCGCGCTTTTGCGATCACCCTTTGGTCGTGGGTGAGCCAAAAGTACGCTTCTACGTCGCGGCGCGGTTGCTGTCCAACGGTCACACAGTCGGCACCTTGTGCGCGTACGACACGGTGCCAAAAAAACTTACCCCCGAACAAACCAGCATTCTGACAACACTCGCCACGGAAGCCGCGCATTTGTTGGCGGCGCGATAAGACGCGTCCGCCGTTTCAGCAATAGCTTTTTGGCTAAATGGAGTACGGATGTGGCTTATCGGTCGTTTAATTAATAAGTCAAGATAGGCCGTAAAGAGCGTCTAGCCCGCGCGTAACGGTGCACACCGCGCAAAGCTACTGGACGCGGCGGTGGACTTCGAATGCAGTGGCGATGTTCGACCACTTCCGACGCCCACGTTCGTTGCGTCACAATCGGGTGCCGAACGCCTGCCGGATTCCCAAAGATGAGCGCTTTCGCGAAGCGCCAACATTTCTCACCTTGGCGGTGGGCTTGGTGGTATTTACCGTGCTGCGTGTTGGCTTTCTCATTCATGCGCTCATCTCCTATATGCCGCTCGCCATTGCGTTTGCGCTGGCGGTGGTCGTCGCCCCGACCGATGCCATTGCCGTGTCTGCTATCGCCGCGCGCGCGCCAATTCCGATGCGTACGAAGCGCATCCTTCAGGGCGAGTCGTTATTTAACGATGCGTCTGGCCTGGTGTGCATGCGCTTTGCTGGCGCTGCCGCCTTGACCGACACTTTCGTACTGTCGAGTGCCCTCGATACCTTTCTGTGGGTGGCAATGGGTGGCCTGTTCATCGGCGCGGCGGTGACGTGGCTCGCTGATCACTGCAAGATTCTGGACTACGCAACACATCGGCGAAGAGGGTAGCGCACAGAGATTGATGACGTTGTTGACGCCGTTTGGTGTTTCCCTGCTCGCGGAGTATTTCCATTGCTCATGGTGCGCGCCAGGAGCGCGCCAGCAATACCATCCGATTTTCGCAGCTGACTCTGCGCTGATGCGACCCTGTCGCGGCAATTTTCCCTCCGAACTATCGGCGCGGGTATCGTGAATTGCAGCATCAATATGCTGGTGCGAATCGAAGCGTAGGGAGAAAAATGGTGGAGGCGGGTAGCGGAATCGAACCGCTCTAAACGGATTTGCAATCCGCTGCATAACCTCTTTGCTAACCCGCCGTCTTTGGAGCGACACAGGAGATGCGTCACAAATAAAAACGGAACCGTTTTTGGTTCCGTGTCGTGCTCTTTGTTTAACACTTGGAGCGGCAGAAGAGTCTCGAACTCTCGACCTCAACCTTGGCAAGGTTGCGCTCTACCAACTGAGCTACTGCCGCGACAATCAGATTGTAGCTGATTCGATAATTCTTGCAAATCAGCGCCGCCTATCAATTCGATATCGCCAAGCAATCAAAGCACTTTGGCAATGGACTCAGCCACGTAGTTCACGTTTTTATGGTTAAGCGAGGCCACACAGATGCGGCCCGAATCCACGGCGTAAATGCCAAACTCTTTACGCAGCCGATGCACCTGATCTTTGGTGAGCCCTGAGTATGAAAACATGCCGCGTTGAGTCAGGATGTTTTCGAAGTTCGCGCTCGGCGCGAGTCGTTTGAGCGCCGCATGCAGCGTCACGCGCATCGCCTTGATGCGGTCACGCATTTCACCCAGTTCTTTCTCCCATAACAGCCGCGCTTGCGGGTCGGTCAGCGCGGCGGTAACCAGCGCGCCACCGTGCGTCGGTGGGTTGGAATAGTTGGTGCGGATCACGCGCTTCAATTGCGACAACACACGTGCGGCCTCGTCCTTATCTGCGGCCACTACCGACAATGCGCCGATACGCTCGCCATACAGCGAAAACGATTTTGAGAATGAGCTGGACACAAAAATGGGGCCGGACGTTTCGGCAAATAATTTGACCACTGCGCCGTCTTCGACCACGCCGTCGCCAAAGCCTTGATACGCCAGGTCAAGAAACGGCACCAGACCGCCTGCGCGCACGGCGGTTGCGATCTGCTGCCACTGCGCGTAGGTCGGGTCAACGCCGGTCGGGTTGTGACAGCAGGCGTGCAGCACGATGACGCTGCCAGACGGCATGGCACGAACCGCAGCAAGGAACCCGTCAAAGTTCAGGCTGCGCGTTGCCAAATCGTAGTACGCGTAGTCAATCACTTCAAAGCCAGCGCCTTCGAACAACGCGCGATGGTTTTCCCAGCTTGGGTTTGAGATGTAGACGGTCGCCGATGGCGATAGGCGTTTCAGAAAATCGGCTCCGACCTTGAGCGCACCGGTGCCACCGACGGCCTGAACCGTCACCGCGCGATTGTTTTTCACGATCTCGGAGTCTGCACCAAACACGAGCTGTTGGGTCGCCTTGTCGTACGCTGCAATGCCGTCAATCGGTAGATAGCCACGCGGGGCGCTCTGCTCGGCCATGGCGATCTCGGCGCGCTTGACACATTCGAGCACAGGGATTTTGCCGTTTTCATCCGTGTAGACGCCGATGCCCAGATTCACTTTGGCAGGATTCGGGTCAGCGTTGAACGATTCGTTGATGCCGAGAATCGGGTCACGGGCGGCCATTTCAACGGCGGCGAAGAGGGCGTTGGCGGTGTTGGTCATGTTGGAAAAAAGCGAACCCTGAGTTCAAGGAAAATGGAAGTGAATTTCAATTGCTGATTTTAGCGGGCGATGCGTAGGCGTTTACGGGAGTTGCAGCGTTGCTGCGCTGCTACACATTGCCATAGCGCGACTCAGTCGGGGTAATATCGCGTCATGATTCGTCTCGTTTACGTCAGCACCTGCGCCGATAACGTTCAACCAGCGGACATTCATTCGTTGCTCAAAAGTGCTGAACTGCGCAACCAAGAGAAGGGAATCAGCGGGATGTTGTGCTGGTCAGGCGAGTTTTTTTTGCAATGTCTGGAAGGCGATCGGGCGGCGGTGACACAATGCTTTTCGCGCATCCTGACTGATCAACGGCATCACACGGTAGAGCTGATTTTGAGCGCGCCGACGTCGGTGCGCTGGTTTTCGCAATGGGGCATGGGCTTTTCGCGCACGATGCTGTCGCACCGTATGGATCTGCCCGAATGGACAGGCAGCAGTTTCAATCCGTATCTTTTGGAGGCGACGGATTTGGAGGCGACATTTGAGCGGTTGTCGAAGCTTGCGCAGCGGATGCAGAGCAGTGTTGATATTTCAGCAAAAGCAGCTCCGCTGGGTTAATCCCTACGGTGCTACTCGCAACGAATTCTAGAATCGAGACGAAGTAACGTAGCAATTTTGAGTTTTTGACAAACGATGCGTGAACCGCATCACTATAAGGAGGTTCTTGTGAATGTATTGATAAAAGCGTCGGCGATTGCGCTCACGGCTGCGCTAGGTGTGGCCAGCGGCGCAGCGAGCGCCCAAACGGTGAAGATCGCGTTCATTGAGGGGCTGTCGGGGCCATTCGGTGGCGTCGGACAAAATCAGCTTAACCACTTTCAGTACGCTGCGGAGCAGTTCAGCGGCAAAACCGCTAAGTCGGCGGTTACTGTACAGATTGTGCCTATGGATTCGAAGGGCAGCCCGCAAGAGGCGCTGGCGCTGTTTAAAAAGGCAACCGACGACGGTATTCGCTTTATTTCGCAGGGCAACGGTTCGAGCGTTGCTGGCGTCCTGATCGACGCGGTGAATAAATTCAACGAACGCAATCCGGGCAAAGAGGTTGTGTTTTTGAACTACGCAGCCATCGATCCTGATCTCACCAACAGCAAATGCTCGCCGTGGCACTTCCGCTTTGATGCTGGCGTGGACATGAAGCTGGAGGCGTTAACTAACTACATGAAAGACAACGCAGCAATCAAGAACGTGTATGTACTCGGTCAAAATTATTCGTTCGGCCAGCAAGTCTCCAAGTTCACCGCAGCAATGTTGGCGGAGAAGCGCCCCGACATCAAGATTGTGGGCAACGAGTTGCATCCGTTGGGCCAGGTGAAAGACTTTGCTCCGTACATCGCAAAAATGATGGCCGCTGGTACCGACACCGTCGTGACTGGCAACTGGGGCCCCGATCTCGCGCTGCTGATTAAAGCTGCAAAGGACGCAGGATTCAAGGGCAACTTTTACACGTTTTACGCGGGTGTCATTGGCGCGCCAGCCGCCATCGGCGAGTCGGGCACCGACCGCGTGTTCAGCGTGGCCTACTGGCATCCTAACGCAGAAAAAAACACACTTGATTCGACCTACACCGGCTTTAAATATAAGTTTAAGGAGGAGTTCTATACAGTCGCGGCGGTCAACGCGGTTAAGTTCCTGGTCGCTGCCGTCGAAAAGGCCAAAAGTACCGATGGCGTGCCCGTTGCGCGTGCACTGGCGGGAATGAAGGGTAAGGGCGGATCCGGAGAAGACATCGAAATGCGCGCGTCCGACGGGGCTATGCAGCAGGCGCTGTACATCGCACAATGGACGCGCGCTGGCGTGCCGGGCGTTAAGTACGCACAGGAAGGCACGGGTCACGGCTTTAAGACCGTGCGCTACCTGGAGCCAAAAATGGCCTCCATGCCCACCACTTGCCAGATGAAGCGTCCATAACGCTGGTCAGAAAGCAACCACCGGCCTGCGGTGAAGCACCAAGGCGGGCGCGGCCCGCTTTGCTGTATCGGGTACGCCGTCGTTGAAACGTTGTTCGTGCGCGGCGTGGTTCTAGTGTTGTGATTTTTGGCCCAGAGGCTTGATGGAATTTTTCACCATATCCCTGCTCAACGGCGTGAGCTACGGGCTGCTGTTGTTTATGCTGTCCGCTGGTCTCACGCTCATATTTTCAATGATGGGTGTACTCAATTTTGCTCACGCCAGCTTCTACATGCTCGGCGCGTATCTCGCGTTTCAGGTGTCCGAATGGACCAATTTCTGGGTGGCCTTTTTAATCGCACCGGTTCTGGTGGCGATTCTTGGCGGATTGTTTGAGCGCGTTGTGTTGCGGAAAACCCACAAGTTCGGCCATGTCGCCGAGCTGCTGGTAACCTTCGGTCTGTCATTTGTGATTCTCGAACTGGCGCAGTTGATTTGGGGCCGAACGCCCGTCGATTACAAAGTGCCTGCGGCGCTTGAAGGATCGCTGTTCAAGCTCTACAGTTCAAGCTTTCCGGTGTATCGGGCGTTCATGATGCTAGTTGCGTTTGCGATGCTCGGCAGCCTGTTTCTGGTGTTGAAAAAAACGCGGATTGGCCTTGTGATTCAGGCGGCGCTGACGCACCCGGAAACGACAGAGGCGCTAGGCCACAACGTGCCGCAGGTGTTTGCGCTGGTGTTCGCAGGTGGTTGCGCGCTGGCAGGCCTTGCGGGCGTAATCGGGGGCAACGCTTTCATCACCGAGCCCGGTATGGCGCAAGCCGTGGGCGCCATCATCTTTGTGGTCGTGGTGGTCGGCGGCATGGGCTCGTTAGCGGGCGCGCTGATCGCGTCGCTTTTGATTGGCGTGGGCCAGACCTTCGCGGTCGGGCTGGATTGGTCGTTTATTGGCGGCTTGCAAACGCTCGGTATTCAGGTCACGCCAGAGACTTTTGGATATCCGGTGTGGAAGCTCAAAATCTCGCAAGTCGCGCCGATCCTGCCGTATTTGTTGCTGGTGGTGATGCTGGTAGTCAGACCCAAAGGCATCATGGGGACGCGTGATGAGTAACGCATTGAAATCGCTCCACTTCAAACCGCTCAACGGCGTACGGATCGTTGTCTGGAGCGCCTTCGCTTTGATCTTGCTATTGATGCCTTTGTCCGCGCAGTCGAGTTTTGCGTTGACGTTGCTCTGCTTGACCGGCATCGCTGCAATCGCCTGTCTGAGCTACAACATGTTGCTCGGCCAGGCGGGAATGTTGTCGTTCGGACACGCTGTTTATACCGGGATCGGTAGTTTCGTTGCCATTCACGCCATGAACAAAATCGGCGGCGGCTGGTGGTTGCCGATGTGGCTGATCCCGCTGGTGGGTGGGGTTGCGGGGCTGGCTTTTGGTGCGTTGCTGGGCTTCGTGACGACACGCAAAGCGGGCACGCCTTTTTCGATGATTACGCTCGGCGTGGGCGAGCTGGTGTTCGCAGCGGCGCTAATGTTTCCCGAGTTTTTTGGTGGCGAAGCAGGTATCAACGCTAACCGTACCAGCGGCGCTGGATGGATTAAGGATTTAGGACTCACACTCGGCCCGCAAATTCAGGTGTATTACCTGATAGCGATCTATCTTTTTGTCTGCACCGCCGCAATGTACGCGTTCACGCAAACGCCGCTCGGACGAATAGCCAACGCTGTGCGTGACAACGCCGAGCGCGCAGAATTTGTCGGCTACGACACGCGTTGGGTGCGTTATTTAATTGTCATGGCATCGAGCTTCTTTGCGGGTATTGCGGGCGGATTGACGGCAATTAACGTTGAGGCGGCAACCGCTGATTTGCTGCACGGCGTTCGCTCCGGAAGCTATTTGCTGTTCACGTTTCTCGGTGGCGTTGGCTTCTTTTTTGGACCGATTATTGGCTCTGTGTTGCTGGTGCTTGCGTTAGTGGTTTTATCCGAGTTCACTAAGGCGTGGCAGCTCTATGTAGGCATCATTTTCCTCATCATGGTGGTGTTTGCGCCCGGTGGCTTCTCTGCGCTCATCATGCTCAATTTACGCCGCGTGAAATACGGCGAATGGCGCAAGATGCGCTGGCCGTATCTAGGTATGTTCGTCACTGGTTTAATCGCGCTGTGGGGCTTTGCGGCGGTGGTGGAAATGGCGTACCAAATTCAGGTCGCGGCGGGATCGGGCAGCGCGTTGACGGTGGCGCGCATACCACTGGACGCGGCAAACACGTCATCCTGGTTGATCGCAGTGGCGGTAATGGTGGCTGGTGGCATTGCATTCGAGGTATGGCGGCGCAAGTTTCAGCGCGTATGGAACGAGGGTGAAGAGCGTATCGCCGAGGCGATTAAAAAGGCCGAAGCGGCCATCGTTTAGGGGTGGATGATGTACGCACTTGAATTACAAAACCTCACCAAAAACTTCGGTAAAACTGCGATCATTCGCGGTGTTAATCTGGCTGTCAAAAAAGGCGAACGGGTCGCCGTGATTGGTCCAAACGGCGCGGGAAAAAGTACGCTGTTCAACCTGATCAGCGGACGCTTTGAACCTAGCAGCGGGGTCATCTTGCTGCATGGAGAAGAGATCACGGGCAAGCGCCCGTATGAGATCAGCAGGCGTGGTCTGGCGCGAAGTTTTCAGATCACCAATATTTTCTCCCGCCTCTCTGTGTTCGAAAATTTGCGCTGCGCTGCGCTGTTTGCGAGCGGGCAAAAATACAGTTTCTGGAAACCGTTGTCGAAGCTCGACCGATTGAATGACCGCACCGAGGCGCTGATGGCCTCGCTGGAACTCAAGCGTCGACGCGATGTGCCTGCGTCGTTGTTGACTTATTCCGAGCAACGTGCGCTTGAAGTCGGTTTAACCATTGCCGGCGGTGGTGATGTGATTCTGCTTGATGAGCCAACCGCCGGTATGAGCCACTCTGAGACGGATCGCTTTGTGCATTTAATTCGCAGCGTGACCGTGGGTAAGACGTTGTTGACTGTGGAGCACGACATGGGCGTAGTGTTTGGTCTTGCCGACCGCATTGCGGTGTTGGTTTATGGCGAGGTAATCGCATTCGATACGCCAGAAAAAGTGCGCGCTGATCCAAAAGTGAAAGAGGCCTATCTCGGTTCTGTGCTGGACGCTCAAATCGGTCACGGAGTTGCGGCATGAGTACCGGCAGCGTCGCGCTTGAAGTTAAAGAGCTGCATGCCTTTTACGGCAAAAGTCACATCCTGCAGGGCGTCAATCTGCATGTGAACGAAGGCGAAATCGTTGCCTTGCTGGGACGTAACGGCGCGGGGCGATCAACGACCGTTAAAGCAATTATGGGCATGGTCGACAACCGCGGCGAAGTGCTCTGGCGCGGCAAAAATATTCTCGGCCTGAAGGCCTTTGAGGTCGCTCACCTTGGCCTAGGCTATGTGCCCGAGAGCCGGGACATTTTCCCAAAACTTACGGTCCATCAAAACCTGATGCTGGGGCAAAAGTCTGCCAAAAAGCAAGCTCGATGGTCCTTCGACGACATGTACCAAATGTTTCCCCGCCTCCGCGAACGGCAGCACGTTGAAGCCGGTGTACTGTCGGGCGGCGAGCAGCAGATGTTAACGCTGTGCCGAACGCTGATGGGCGACCCGGATCTCATCATGATTGACGAGCCGACTGAAGGCCTGGCACCTGCGATTGTGCAGCTCGTTGCCGAGTACCTGATGGAGCTGAAACGACGCGGCATATGTGTTGTGCTAGTTGAGCAAAAGCTTGCTATCGCGCTGCAAATTTCAGATCGCGTTTACGTGATGGGTGACCGCCGGATTGTGTTTGAAGGCACGCCAGCGGAATTGAAGGCAGATGCAAATATTCGCAAGGAATGGTTGGAGGTTTGACGCGTCACGCGCGCCGCGCTGCCCGTTTTTATAAATGGCGACGCACGCAAAACGCACCATCACCGCATCACCAGTTGCACTGCTCCTGCGTGACCAACAACGCGCACTTAGACGTTCGCCATCGAGGTCAACTTGGCCGCAACCGGTGTCGCAGCTAACTCGACCAGCCGCACCGGTTTGTGCACAGCGTAGCCCTGCGCATAGTCCACGCCCAGCTCAATCAACTTCTCGAGAATTTGTGGCGTTTCGACCCATTCGGCGACCACTTTCATTCCGAGCGTGTGCGCAATGTCAGTCATCGACTTAACGATAGCTAAATCGCTTGGATTACCGAGCAAATCTTTAACGTAGCTGCCATCAATTTTTAGCGTATCCGTCGACAGCCGCTTCAGATGCGCATACGAGGTGTACCCGCTGCCGAAATCATCGAGCGAAAAACGACAGCCGTACCGATGAATCTCGCGGATGAATAGCTCTGCCGCGTCGAAGCTCTGAATGGCCGCACTCTCAGTGATTTCAAACGTAATTTTCTGCGCCGGAAAGTTGCTGCGTGAGAGTTCTTGCCGCAGGAACCGCAACACCTCAGGGTTGCGCAGGGACGGTGCCGACAAGTTGATGGACACGCCGCCGATGGACTGCATCACCATCCAGTTCGCAGTAATCCACAGGAAAGACTGCCGTAATACCCACAGGTCCAGTTCGTGAGATCGGCCCAGTCGCTCCATCGCCACCACAAAATCGTACGGCCCGGAGGTCTGCCCGCTACGCGCCTCGATGCCAAGCAATATTTCGTAGTACGGCAACTCTTCGGCGTCAGGGCCGATCGGCATCACCATCTGCGCGCGCAAAAACAAATCCTCGCTCATCAACAATGCGTCCGCGCTACCGGCCCACACCAGCAGCGCCTCTTCGCTGCGCAGTTCGGCGTTATCGGGCTCGTATTCCTGCGAGCGGTTGCGACCCAACGTCTTCGCCGCGAGGCAGGCTGAGTCGGCTCGTCGCAGCACTTCACCTGCGCTGCACTGCCCGGTGCCAAACGCCGCGATACCTGCGGACACGCCGATGCTGTAGCTATGCTGCTCAAACTTGAAGTGGAAATCCGCGACACTTACGACCAGTTCAGACACGGTGCGCAACCCCGCTGGGCGCAGATAGTCTGGCATCAAGATGGCGAATGTATCCTCGCGGAACAGAGCGGCCGCGCAATCTTTCGGGAGGCTCTTAAGCAGCCGCTCACCGAGCGTCTTGGTGAGCGACTCCATTGCTTCAATGCCGCACGAGGACGAAATACTGCGGAACTGGTCGCATTCGATGAGCGCGACGATGTGGTGATGGCCGCCGTCGGTGCGTGCATCCAGATCTGTCAGTCGTTTCTGGAACCCTTTCCGAGTGAGCAAGCCTGTGACCGGATCGCGATCAGCCCGCTGCATGGTCTCTGCGTAAACCTCATTCAGCAAGCCGGACTCTGTGCGATCCAGCAGCGGAATATCAAGGCTGTCGCGCGTCCTCGCGGTGCCGTTGGTGAGTTGATTCTGGAAGTCCGACTCGGTGACCTCCATTCGGTTACTCGCCGAGCGATTGACGAAACCGCAATGCCCCGTCGACTGGCTCATCCAGACCAATTGCACCGGAACCCATTTGCGATCCATCTTCAGGTCCCACCAGTCGCCAACGCGCGACCGCATGGGGATATTCGGTTCGCCTTTTTTTGCGTCCTTTGCTGCTTTGTTTTCTTTTGCGACGATGGCCTCATCCGGTTCCTCGAATCGCGGCGCATTCATCACGTCTGCCATCAAATTGGCATCGGCATCCACCAGCATTGCGTCAAGCTCGGTCAGCAGACGACCGCGTAGCGCCTGATCGCTGACCACCTGCATCATCACCGACGACAATTCGCGGAACAGTTCTTTGCGTAGCGGCAGCGTCGCCGGGTCATCAATGCCGGACGCCGACACCGCAAGCGTGCGTTCGATCAGCAACAAATTTTCGCGCCATGCCGTCGACTCGATGCCGTGGCGCAGTCCGATCAGCACCGAATGTTGCCGCCACACTTCATCGAGCAGACGAATCACCACCCGCGGCATGCGTCGCTCAGACAAGCGTCGGCCGAGCGCAGCGTCGACCTGCTCGCGCGACACGCGAACGCGATCGCGACTTTCGAGGGCCTCGTTAATGCGATCAATGCGCACCCGTCGCTCGCGGCGCAGGCCCTCCAGGTCTTGCTCCAGGCTGTGCTGGACGACGGCAAAAACGCTGGAATCGGTGTCCGCCTGCTCGCAAATTCGCGTCACCAGTCCGTCCAGGTTGGCGCGCAACTTGGGGTCGTTCAGGCGACCGTCGTCGTTCGCCGCAAAGTTGTATTGTTCAATCAGATTAACCACTTTACGGGCAGGATGACTAGGCGAAGCCGGGAACTCGCCGTCGCGCAGCGCGAGCTTTAAAAGCGTGCGTTCCAGTCGCTTTATGAGCAACTCGACATCGCTTTGCGCAACGAAGTCGCGACTGGCCCGCTGGAAGAGTCGCGCGCTGGTATCGAGCACGCTTTCAAAGGTGGCGCCAAGTCGTCGCTGAGCCGTGTCGACGTCTTCGCCGGGACGCATCAACTGCGATAACACCTCGCGTGATGTGGCTTGCTCAAAGGCACCACCGGCTGACATTGGCAGGCGATCAATCGCAGCGAGCAGTTCTGACAGCGTCGTCACGTCTTTCGGAGTGCCGTTATCAATCGGCAGCAGCGAAGGCACAAATTTCTCCTTCGATGCCGCGTCCTGCCGCGCCGCAGAGGCTAGCGTTTCAATGATGCCCAGCACGCGGCGCGGCGAGTGCCGGCCCGTGCCAACATGTTTGTCGCGCAGCGCAGAGAGCAGCTCCCGCGTGGACGCATCGGGAATGGCTGCATCCGGCAGCATGTGCTCGGAGACTGACCCGACGCTGCGTAACCGCGTTTTGGTCGCTGCGGGTCGCGCGCGCACCGCAGGCGCAATCGCCGAGAGCATCTGGTTGAGATCACGAAGCAGTGCCGGAAATCTAGTCAGCGCAACGGCTTCTAATTCATTGCACAGCACGCGCGCGCTTTGCGGCGACAACGCCACCTGCGAAGACGCTGCGCGAAAGCTGCGCAGCGTTTTTTCCGGACCGAATGGATTTTTCTTCGGCGCGACGGTCACGCCGACCAGCCGCGTGTAGCGCATTTCGAACTGATCCAGCGCAGTTGCGACTTGTTCGTTGAGGCGCTTAATAGCAGCAGAGACTGCGAGGTAATCCTCCAGTTCGTCCGCCTGCATCAACCGCAGATCAGCGAAAACCGTAGGCACGCCGAGAATATCGTCGTCACCGGGCTCGGCGGTGACGCGCTTGTTGCCGTCAGAAAGGAAGCGCTCGATGATGCGCGCGCTGCTCTCGGCGAGCGCCCCGCGCGCGATCGCAAAGTGGTAGCGCGGCGCAGCGAACGGGTCGCTTCCTTCGAGCGCACCGAGTTTGTCGGCGGTGCGTGCAAGCACTTCACTTGCCAGCTTTCGCGAGAAGGTGGCGTAAAAACTGACGCAGCGCTGGATCAGCTGATCGTATTCACGGGTGCTGTTGCGAGCGTCGTTTTCAGGGACGGGGCGTCTTGCCGCGTGTTCGAGCAGCGCGGTCCAGTTTTGCGGCAAGTTCTCGACGTGAACGCCCAAGCCCAGAGGAGCGGCGTGAACGACGCGCACTTCGAGGGGCTCGAGGGCCTCGGTCGTCTCGGCGGCACCGAGGCCACTTAACGCGTCGGCCACCGACGTGTGTGACGCATCAACGCAGGCCGCCATGCCGACCCAACCGGCCAATCGGTCAGGGGCAGGGCTGTCGCGCTCGAACGTCAGCATCAGGCCGGTCGCGGAATAGTCTTGAATTTTGACCGCGAACGAGTCGGCACCCATCAGTAAATGTGCGCCAAACTGCGTGCTGTGTCGCGGTGCGCGGCGACGCTCTCTGGATTCTTGTAGCGGGGGAAAGTCCATCAGCGGAACCCGGGATTGACTGCAATGTCGGAGATGCAAATTGCAACAATCCATCGCGTCGCTCTTGTGGCGATCACGTTTATCACTCTACTACCAGCTATATGGCTCACATCAGTCATGTGCTTGTCGCTTTGCGCAGACAAACATGATAAGGCAATGTCGATAAAAGTCATCGGTCCGAACACCGCGACTCCCAGCAAAATACAACCGTCGAGAACCGCGTCGCAAGGAAGGCCCCGACGAGTGAATGCAGTGCTTTTGATGAGAAAAATGCGAAAACTCGCTATAACTTTTCATTGAAAGCCTTTTTATAAAGGGCTTAGCGCGCCATTTGAACGATAGTCGACTTATGCCATTACTTCGCGCTATACCGTTGTTGAACCAGCACTTCAATAAAGAGTTGTTAGCATTTTTTACTCACTTGCAGGTGCGCTGACCGATTCGATTGCGATCACCAAGCTGGCGCGTGGGCTAACTGCACTTCGCCTTGATGTCCGCAGGCACTTCAATGGCCTTGATGCGATCTCCATCGCGAATGCAAAACGCGCGTATCTCGGTGCCGTCACAAATGAGCGTGTCGTCGCGCATCACGATGTGCTGCATGATGAAAACTTTGGGTCGCCACTCGGTGATTTCGGTGCCGATTTCAAGCGTTTCGCCGTAGGTCGCGGGCTTCATGAAGCGCGTGTTGATTTCCAGCAGCGGCGTGCCGATGATTCCAGTGGTTTTCACCAGCTCACGCCAGGGTGGCACGCCATGACTCACGAAAAAATGCAGCGAGGCCGCATCCATCCATTTTGAAAAATTCGGAAAGTACACGATCCCCGCCGGATCGCAGTCGCCGAACTGAACTTCTACGTTGAAAACGGTTTTCATATTCATTCAACATTAACGCAGTCCGCTTACAACGCGCTGATCTGCAATGAGGGCTACGCGCCAATGTGTTTGGTGCGCGCACTCCAAAACCGACGCTCGCGGCAGAGGTAGGCGCGCAACAGAAGTACACTCGTAAATTGCTTTGGTGTTCGCAAAATGACATCTGCACGTTCAAATCTCAGGAGGACTATTCGCTCATGACTACCCGCTACGAAGTACGCGATGGCGTTGCCATTCTCACGCTCGACAATCCTCCGGTCAACGGACTCTCCTATGCGGTGCGCACCGCGTTCGCCGAAGGCCTCGACAAGGCCAACGCTGATCCCTCGGTCAAAGCCATCGTCGTCACAGGCGCAGGCAAAGCATTCTCCGGCGGTGCCGACATCAAGGAATTTGGGACGCCGAAAGCAGGCGCAGAGCCGAATTTGTCGTCATTGATTCGCGCTTGCGAGCTCTCGCCCAAGCCCATCGTCGCTGCGGTTCATTCGGTTGCGATGGGCGGCGGCCTTGAGTTAGCACTTGGTTGCCACTACCGTGTGACTTCCCCCGGTGCCAGCATCGCACTGCCCGAAGTCAAGCTCGGCCTGATCCCCGGTGCCGGCGGTACGCAGCGTTTGCCGCGCGTGATTGGTGTTGAAGCCGCGCTCAACATGATTGTCTCCGGCGAACCGGTCAAGAGCGAATTCATCGCGAGCTTTCCGGGCCAGAAACTGTTCGACAAAGTGATCGAGGGCGAGCTCATGGCAGGCGCGGTTGCCTACGCGCTGTCGATTGCGGATGTGCGTCCGCTGCCGATGGTGCGTGACCTGCGCGTGGGCCATCCCGAGGCGGACGGCTATTTCAAATTCGCGCTTAACACCGTCAAGGCGATGGCGAAGAATTTCCCGGCCCCTGCGAAGTGCGTAGAGGCCGTGCAAAACGCGACCAAGATGAAATTCGACGACGGCATGAACGCCGAGCGCGAAATTTTCACCAACCTCATGTCTACGCCGGAATCCGTGGCGTTACGCCATTTGTTCATCTCCGAGCGCGCTGCATCGAAGATTCCTGATGTGCCAGCAGACACCAAACTGCGCGACGTGAAGCTTGTGGGCATCATCGGCGCCGGCACGATGGGCGGCGGCATCGCGATGAATTTCCTGAATGCGGGCATCCCCGTTGTCATTCTCGAAATGAAGCAGGAAGCTATCGACAAAGGCTTCGGCGTCATTCGCAAAAATTATGAAGCACAGGTCACGAAAAAGAAGCTCAAGCAGGAAAAACTCGACGAGCGTATGGGCATGCTCACGAGCACGCTTGATTACGCGGCGCTTGCCAATTGCGACTTGATTATCGAAGCCGTGTTTGAAGAAATCGGCGTGAAAGAAAAAGTGTTCACCGCGCTGGACGCCGTTGCAAAACCGGGTGCGATCCTCGCGTCGAATACGTCAACGCTCGACGTCAACGCGATTGCCAACTTCACCCAACGTCCGCAAGACGTGGTCGGCATGCACTTCTTCTCGCCCGCCAACGTGATGAAGCTGCTTGAAGTCGTGCGCGGCGAAAAAACGGCGAAAGACGTGCTGGCAACGGTCATGGCACTCGCCAAAAAAATCAAGAAAACCGCGGTCGTATCCGGTGTTTGCGACGGCTTTATCGGCAACCGCATGATCGAGCAATACGGTCGTCAGGGTGGCTTCCTGCTGGAAGAGGGCTGCACGCCGCAACAGGTGGACAAAGCGGTCGAAAAATTCGGTTTCGCGATGGGCCCATTCCGTATGGGCGACCTTGCGGGTAACGACATCGGCTGGGCGATTCGCAAGCGTCGCTATGTTGAAAAGCCAAATCTCCGTTACAGCAAAACGGCTGACTTGCTCTGCGAAATGGGCCGCTTCGGGCAAAAAGTCGGCAAGGGCTGGTACGACTATCTGCCGGGCAAACGCGACGCCATTCCGAATGCCGAAGTCGAGGCGATGGTAGTCAAGCATCGTGAGTCGCTGGGAATCAAACCGCGCAAGATTTCTGATGATGAGATCGTGCATCGCCTGGTGTTTTCGCTGGTGAACGAGGCCGCGCATATCCTCGAAGAAGGCATCGCTAACAAAGCGAGCGACATCGACATCGTCTACATCTACGGCTACGGCTTCCCCGTGTATCGCGGCGGCCCGATGAATTACGCCAATCAGGTTGGCCTGTTCAACGTCGTGCAGATGATGAAGAAATTCCAGCAGAACCCGCTGGATGACGCGAAGTTCTGGGAGCCAGCGCCGTTGCTCAAGAAATTGGTGGCTGAAGGGAAATCGTTTAGCTAGGAGCGTCGCGCGTTTCGGCCGGATCTCCCTTGCGGGAGAGGGTGGGGTGAGGGGTAGGTCGTAGGGTGGGCACTGCGTGCCCACGCCTTCACCATAGCGGATCGACCGGTGGGCAGGGGCTGCCCACCCTACAAGGAGGAAATTTTCATTGGTGATTCGTAAACTGATATTCGGCGTGTTAGCTTTGCTGCTGGCGTTGGTGCTCATCGTTGTCGGCAAGACGTTTTTGACGTCGTCGAAGCAGGTACAAGTCGCCCCCGAAAAGCCCGTCACCGTCGACTCAGCCGCCGCAGCGTCCCGCCTGTCTGCCGCTGTGAAACTGCAAACCATCTCATCGGCCACTGACGCAGAAGCCAACGCAGACGCGTTCAAGGCGCTGCATCAACACATGCAGGCAAGTTTCCCGAAAATGCATGCCGCGCTCAAACGTGAACTGGTTGGCACCTACGGTTTGCTTTACACATGGCCTGGCACAGACGGCAAAGCCAAGCCCATCGCGCTCCTCGCGCATCAGGATGTCGTACCTGTCGCACCGGGCACCGAGAAAGACTGGCAGCAACCGCCGTTCGGTGGTGTGATCGATGGCGGTTTTGTGTGGGGTCGTGGTGCCTGGGACAACAAGAGCAATCTGTTCTCACAGCTTGAGGCCGTCGAGATGCTCGTTGCGTCTGGCTTTCAACCGAGGCAAACCGTCTACCTTTTCTTCGGGCAGGATGAAGAAGTCTCCGGTCATCGTGGCGCGAAAGTGCTTGCGCAGCGCTTCAAATCCGAGAACATTAAGGTCGATTTCGTCCTCGATGAAGGGACGCTGATCATCGAAGGCATCCTCAAAGGCCTCGATAAACCCGCTGCGCTTGTAGGCATGGCGGAGAAGGGCTATCTCACCGTGTTGCTCTCGGCGACCGCAACACCTGGGCATTCGTCGATGCCGCCGCCGACTGCGCAACAAAGCGCCATCGGGATGATGAGTGCGGCGTTGTCGCGGCTCGATGACAAACAGTTTCCGGTGCAGATTCGTGGCATTGCTGCGGACATGTTCGGCACCCTCGCGCCTGAAATGAATTTGACGAATCGGGTGATCCTGTCGAATCTGTGGCTGACCAAAGCCATCGTCGAAGCGCAGTTGTCCAAACGCGCCAGCACCGCTGCCATGCTGCGCACGACCACCGCGCTGACCGTCATCAACGCCGGTGAGCGTGACAACGTGTTGCCCGGTCGCGCCAATGCATCGGTCAACTTCCGCGTGCTGCCCGGTGATACTTCGGACGACGTGATCAAGCACACACTGCTAGCAGTCGGCGAATCGCCCATCAAAGCCGACAAGCTGCCCGGATATTCTGAACCATCTAAGCTCGCGCGCACCGATGCACCAGGCTACATGGCCATTGCCAAGACTATTCGTCAATTGCATCCCGATGTGGTCGTGGCACCCAGCCTCATGCTCGGCGCGACCGACGCACGTTATTTCGATGATGTTGCCGACAACGTTTACCGCTTTTCCCCAGTGCGCGCTGGCCCGAACGATCTCGTTCGTTTCCACGGCACCAACGAGCGCATTTCGGTTGCGAACTACACCGAAATGATCCAGTTTTATTACCAGTTGCTGCGCAATGTGAATGCGGCGGTGCCTTAGCGGTTCGACTCCCTCTCCCTGGGAGAGAGGGCGGGGGAGAGGGAGTTCGGGTGCGCTAGTTTGGCTCTGTTGCCACCACCCTCTCCCTAACCCTCTCCCCCGGGGAGAGGGAACAAAACCGACACACCACGACATCGTTTTTTTCCTTAGTAAATTACCCTGAAAGAGGCCCCACCATGACCGACGCCGTAATCGTCTCCACCGCCCGCACCCCACTCGCCAAGAGCTGGAAAGGCGCATTCAATATGACCCACGGCGCAACGCTCGGTGGCCACGCCATTGAGCACGCCGTCAAGCGCGCGGGCATCGACGCTGCCGAGGTGGATGACGTGCTGATGGGCTGCGCCAACCCCGAAGGCGCGACCGGCTGGAACATCGCGCGTCAGGCCGCTCTGCGCGCTGGCATGCCGGATAGCGTGGCGGGCGCGACGGTGAACCGCTTCTGCTCGTCGGGCCTGCAAACCATCGCGATGGCCGCGCAACGCATCATCGCAGGCGAGGGCGATGTATTCGTCGCCGGGGGCGTCGAATCCATCTCCTGTGTGCAGCAGGAAATGAACCTGCACATGTTCAAGGATTCGTGGCTCGATAAAAACAAGCCGACGATTTACTGGAACATGATGCAGACCGCCGAAACCGTCGCCAAGCGCTACAACATGAGCAAAGAGCGCATGGATCGTTTCGGCGCGGAGAGCCAGCAAAAGGCTTGCGCCGCGCGCGATGCGGGCAAGTTTGACGACGAGATCGTGCCGATCACCGTGACCGCAGGTGTGGCCGATCCGAAGACCGGCATGACCACCAAACAAGTCACCGTGAGCAAAGACGAAGGGCTGCGCGACGGCACCACGTTTGAGGCCGTTGCCAGCATCCGCACGGTGGTCCCCGGTGGTTCGGTCAGTGCGGGCAATGCCTCGCAATTCAGCGACGGAGCAGGCGCGTGCGTGGTCATGAACGCAAAACTCGCCGAGCAGCGTGGCATCAAACCGCTGGGCATTTTCCGTGGCTTCGCAGTCGCTGGCTGCAACCCCGACGAAATGGGCATCGGCCCAGTGTTCGCCGTACCGAAACTGCTCAAACGCCTCGGCCTGTCGGTCAAAGACATTGATCTGTGGGAACTGAACGAAGCCTTCGCCGTGCAAGTGCTGTACTGCGCCGACACGCTGGGGATTCCGATGGATAAATTGAACGTCAACGGCGGCGCAATTGCCGTCGGCCACCCGTACGGCATGAGCGGCCAGCGCCTCGTCGGTCACGCGCTGATCGAAGGCAAACGTCGGGGCGCAAAGCTTGTTTGCGCGACGATGTGCATTGGTGGCGGGATGGGGGCGGCTGGGATATTTGAGGTAGCTTAAATGCCGTGGCACGCCGACAAATATTCGATATTTGCGCTCGTCATCTCCACGGTGGCACTTCTTGTGTCTGGCGCTGCGACTTACTTTTCCTAGCTGCAAGCTGCTAGTGCCGCGAAGGCTAACGTCATAGCAAGCACGCACAATCGTCCCAGTGTTCATTTGGAGATTGTTTTTCCTGACACTATCCTTAAGGAAAGTGCATCCGAGTTAGGTTTGACAGTCCGCAACGTCGGCGGATCGCCCTCAAACTATTCCGTAAAGCTTTCATCGTCGGGAGCTGAGTTTTTGGTTTCGAAGGAAATGGGATTCGTTGACGCGCCGAAGGTAAGCGGCATCGTAAAAAAGAAAACAGATGAGGTCCGCAAAGTCGCAGTTCAACTTTCGCGAAAGTTATTACCGACTACTTTCGTTATTGATAGCGCTATTGAGTACAAGCTGGACAATGCGTTCGTGCCGTCAAGTCAAGCCCCGTCGCGGGCTTGTTACCGAACCGCTCAGGACGGTACAGTCGCCGTAAAAGTGGCGTGCGGTTCGGCGTAACTGACGTGGTAGCACGTAGGTTAGGTTGAAACACCCAGTATGCGTAGTTGGGTAGGGTGGGCAACTTGTTGCCCGCGCGTGATTGCAAAGCGTTCGCGACGCGTGGGCAAACAAGTTGCCCACCCTACAGCTTTTCAATGAAACGTCGGCGGAACTGGGGCTAGAGCGAAATAATGACAATTCTTGACTTTACGCATAAATTCACTTCAAGCCCAAATGAAATAGGGCTTTCAGCCAAAAGCTGATGAACAAACCCAACTACGCGGAACAGAGGTAGCGAGCTTACGCCCGCAACCTCTAACCACGCAAAAAAATGCGTAAAATACATAAATTATGTATTTCACGAATGTAGGAGCTGACATGGAAACCATCACTAGCACTGAGTTCGCCCGCAACCCACGGGGCCTGTTTGACCGGGTGATCGAAACGCAAGCGCCGGTCGACATCACGCGTCACGGTAAGGCAGTGGTGCGGGTGCAGCCGATTACCCAAGCCCGCCGAGGGCTCACCGGACCGGAGCTTGTCGCGCGTATGGCGGCTTCCACGCATCGCGTTGCGGGAGCGGATGAGGCGTGGCAAAAGGACTGCGACGAGATCATCAACCCGATTGAGGCGTTCGTTGATCCGTGGGCGCGCTAGCGGATAGCTCCGTGCTGATCGCTGCGACCAATAACGAGCGATTCACGGCATGGGCGCGAGAGGCGATTGCGAGTTACATCGATTTTTTTGTTGCGCCGATTGTGTTGTCTGAACTGCAAGTGGGCTGTCACACATCAAACGACGTGGACACCGCTTTGCTGCGTAGGCAAGCGCTGCAATATGCGCTTGACGCAACTTGTCTTGACATGACGCCCGCCACCGCATTAGTCCACGCGAGCCTTCGTACCGAACTTATGCGGGCGGGCAAAACGCGCAATCGTGGGAACGACCTCTGGCTCGCCGCCACCGCGCGCGAACATCAACTCGATCTGCTGACGTGCAACCCGCGAGATTTTGCCGACGTCCCCGGCCTGCGCATCATTTCGCCGAACCTCACCGGGTGAAGGCGCACAGCGTCTGCCCGTGAACAAACCCAACTACGCCGAACGGAGACTGCGCGTGCGAGCGACCCTTGATTTTTTGTTAAATAATTGGCTCAATGTGGGCGGGCTCTGCGAGCGACCGCGCTTTGCAGATCACAGCACCGGGACGTTCGGCGCGGTGCTCGACACCGCTGAGAAAATCGCCAAGGACAAGTACGCGCCGTTCAACCGCCTGGTGGATTTGCAGGAGCCGCATTTTGATGGCGAAAAGGTGATCTTGCCGCAGGCGACGCATGATGCGTGGGCGGCGTACGCGGGGTCGGGGATGCTGGCGGCGGCGCAGGATTACGAGTGGGGCGGCATGCAGTTGCCGTACACGGTAGAGGCGTCGGCCAACGCGATTTTCAGCATGGCATCGGTCAGCATTAGCTGGGCGATGTTGACGGTCGGCAACGCCAATCTGATCATGGTGCACGGCACCGAGATGCAGAAGCAGGTGTTCGCCAAGAACGAATTCGCGGGCCGCTGGATGGGCACGATGTGTTTGTCCGAGCCGCAGGCGGGATCGTCGCTGTCGGACGTTGCTACCCGCGCTGAACCGGACGATGAAAACGACCCGCTCGGGCCACGTTATCGCCTGACCGGCAACAAGATGTGGATCTCGGGCGGTGAGCATGAAATCACCGAGAATATCGTGCATCTGGTGTTGGCAAAGATTCCTGATGCGGATGGCAAATTGATTCCGGGTACACGCGGGATTTCCCTGTTTATCGTGCCGAAGTTTCTCGTCCTCCCTCTCCCTGCGGGAGAGGGGGTAGAACCCATCTGTGCGGGTGTGACGCTTGGCGAAAGGAACGACGTAGCGCTCGCTGGCCTCAATCACAAATGCGGCTGGCGCGGCACGACGAACACGCTGCTTAATTTCGGTGAAGGCAAATTCAGACCGGGGGGCAAGGCCGGCGCGGTTGGCTATCTCGTTGGCAAACCGGGCGACGGCCTGCGCTGCATGTTTCACATGATGAACGAAGCGCGCATCGGTGTTGGCCTCGCAGCGACGATGCTGGGCATGGCGGGCTACGAGGCATCGCTCGACTATGCGAAACAGCGTGCACAGGGCAGACCAATCACCACCGGCGGCAAGGCGGTCGAGCAAAAACCCATCCGCATCATCGAACACGCTGACATCAAGCGCATGCTGCTGGCGCAGAAAGCCTATTGCGAAGGCGCGCTGGCGCTGGAGCTGTATTGCGCGCGGCTGGTGGACGAAACGCACACCGGTGAAGGCGAGGCGCTGCAAGAGGCAAAACTGCTGCTCGAAGTGCTCACGCCCATCGCCAAAAGCTGGCCGAGCGAATGGTGTCTTGAGGCGAATTCGCTAGCGATCCAGATTCACGGTGGCTATGGTTACACTCGCGATTTTCCGGTCGAGCAATACTGGCGCGACAACCGCCTGAACATGATTCACGAAGGCACGCACGGCATTCAGGCGCTCGATCTGCTCGGGCGCAAGGTGGTGATGGACGGCGGCAAGGGTCTCACGCTGCTCGCCACGCGCATGAACGAAACGATCATGCGAGCGATGCATGTGCCTGCGCTTGCGGATCACGCGCAGGCTTTGGCGCATGCGCTCCAACGCGTAGGCGCAGCGACCAAAGCGGCATGGTCGACGGGCAATCCTACGGAGGCTCTCGCTAACGCAACGCCGTATTTGCAAGCGTTTGGGCATACGGTGTTGGCTTGGATTTGGTTAGACGTGACTTTGACGTTCAGCGACCACCCTCACCCTAGCCCCCGGCCTCCGCCGGGGCAGGCTCTACTCCCCGGGGGAGAGGGGACGAGAACCCGCCACGACGCTTTCGTAGAAGGCAAACGCGCCGCGATGCGCTATTTTTTCCATTACGAATTACCGAAAATTGATGCGTGGCTGGCGGTGGTCAGTTCGCGTGATTTGACTTGTGCCAATTTGCCCGTTGATTGCTTTTAGGTAGGTTGGAACGCTTCTCGGTTCCACCAAACGCTGCACCCTACGCTCGGTGTCGGAACCCCTTCGGGTGTCCGACCAACATTGACTTTCCAAGGAGGACTTCACCATGACCGCTCGCCACATCAAAACCCTGTTTGACCTCACCGGCAAACGCGCCCTCATTACCGGCGGTTCTCGCGGTCTGGGGCTGCAAATGGCACATTCGCTGGGCGAGGCCGGCGCAACCATCGTCATTTCAGCTCGCAAGCAAGGCGAGCTGGACGGGGCAGTCGCCGAGCTTAAGGCAGCGGGTATCAACGCTTCCACTATCGCCGCTGACTGTGGAACAACCGAAGGTGCGCAGGCGCTCGCAGCCGCTGCACTAAAGGTGTTGGGTGACGTTGACATCCTCGTCAACAACGCCGGAGCGAGTTGGGGCGCGCCCGCTGAAGATCATCCGATTGAGGCGTGGGACAAAGTGATGAACTTAAACATTCGCGGGATCTTCGTGCTCACGCAGGCCATCGGCAAAGCCAGCATGATTCCGCGCAAAACTGGCAGTGTCATAAACGTCGCGTCGATTGCGGGGCTCAATGGCAATCCGGAGTTCATGACGACGATTGCATACAACACGTCGAAGGGCGCGGTTGTTAACTTCACCAAGACCCTGGCGTCGGAGTGGGGCAAATACGGCATTCGCGTGAACGCCGTTGCACCGGGGTTCTTCCCGAGCAAGATGACCAAGGGCATCTCGGAAATGGCAGGTGGTTTTGAAGCCATCGCAAAGCATGCGCCATTGAAGCGCATCGGCGACGATGAAGATTTAAAGGGAATCACGCTGTTGTTTGCCTCAGACGCAGGCAAACACATCACGGGGCAAACGCTCGCGGTGGACGGTGGAGTTTCAATTGTCACGGGCGGGTAGAAAAATCATGACAACTAATCAACGTATCGTCCTCGCATCCCGTCCCGTTGGCGCACCAAGTGTTGACAATTTCCGGTTAGAGGCTGCGCCACTTGCGCCGCTCGAAGACGGCCAGCTTCGCGTGAAGCATCACTTCCTGTCGCTCGATCCGTACATGCGCGGTCGCATGAGTGAAGCCAAGAGCTATGCGCAGCCGCAAGCGCTCAACGAAACGATGCTCGGCGGTACGGCGGGCGAGGTCGTTGAATCGCGAAATCCGAAGTACGCGGTCGGCGACAAGGTCACCGGTTTCGGTGGCTGGCAGCTGTATTCAACGGCGACCGGCAAGGGCGACGTAAACAAGGTCGACACGACGCACATTCCACTTTCGGCGTATCTCGGCAGCGTTGGCATGCCGGGCATGACGGCGTGGTACGGGCTGTCGAAAATTTGCGAGCCGAAGCCGGGGGAAACGGTGTGTGTGGATGCGGCTTCCGGCGCGGTCGGATCGGTCGTAGGGCAGCTCGCGAAACTGAAAGGCATGTATGTGGTTGGCATCGCTGGGGGGCCGGACAAATGCGCTTATGTTCGCGATGAACTGGGCTTTGATGAATGCATCGATTACAAGGCGTTCCCTGAGCCAGCAGATTTCTATAAAGCGCTGAAAGCAGCGACGCCAAACGGCATCGACTGCCACTTTGAAAACGTGGGCGGCACCATCATGGACGCGGTGATGCTTCGCATGAACGCGTTTGGACGCATCGCATTGTGTGGCATGATTTCGGGTTACAACGGGGTGCCGATTCCGATGGCCGCGCCGCAACTGATCCTGCAATCGCGCCTGAAAATTCAGGGCTTTATCGTCTCCGAGCATATGAACTTGTGGCCGGAAGGGTTGGGCGAAGTGGGCGGACTCGTCGCCACTGGCAAGATCAAGTTCCGTGAGTCGATTGCTGACGGGTTGGCCAGCGCGCCACAGGCGTTTTTCGATCTGCTCAAAGGTAAGAACTTCGGAAAGCAATTGGTGAAACTGGCATGACCAGCGCTACAAAAACTTTAGTCATAACAGGCGCTGGCTCGGGCTTTGGCCTTGAGTTCGCGCGCCTCGGTGCATCACGTGGTTACAACCTGGTGCTGGCCGATGTGGAGCAGACTGCGCTCGACGCCGCTGCCAACGAAATGGTTGCTGCAGGCGTGCAGGTATTAGTGCAGCGCGTTGATGTGTCGAAGCATGAGCAAATTGACGCGCTCGCAGCCGCGACGAAGGCCCGTTTCGGCGCGCCAAACTGGGTGTTCAACAACGCCGGCGTGGGCGCAGGCGGACTGATTTGGGAGAACACGCTCAAGGATTGGGACTGGGTGATGGGCGTCAACGTGATGGGCGTGGTGCACGGCATCAAGGCGTTCACGCCGATGATGCTGGAGCGCGCAAAGGCCGAGCCTGACTATCGCGGTTGCATCGTCAACACGGCATCGATGGCGGGCATGCTGTGCGCGCCGACGATGGGCATTTACAACGCGTCGAAGCATGCGGTTGTGGCGATCTCCGAGTCGTTGTACCAAGATTTGAAGCTCGTTACAGATCAGGTGACCGCCGCCGTTTTGTGTCCGTACTTCGTCGCCACTGGCATCGCGAATTCGCATCGAAATCGACCCGCTGATATGAAAAACGACATCGGGCCTACGCTGTCTCAACTCGTCGCGCAAGCGCAAAGCAGCAAAGCGGTGAGCTCAGGCAAGGTCACCGCGCCAATGATCGCTGAGCGCGTTTTTCATGCGATTGACAACGACAAGTTCTACATCTTCAGTCATCCGCATGCGCTGGGCAATGTAGCCACGCGCATGACCGACATCACTGAAATGCGTAATCCGACCGATCCGTTCGCGGAACGTCCGGAAATCAGCACGTCGCTGAGAGCCAAGCTGCGCGCTGGCTAGCGAGTGGCGGTGTGTCCGTGTGGCTCGGGAGCCGCATATGAGGCGTGCTGTGGCCGCTATCACGCTGGGCCACTGCATTTGCTGGCCCCGACACCCGAAGCGCTCATGCGATCACGCTACAGCGCCTACGCGTTGGGTCTGCGCAACTACGTACTCGACACCTGGCACGCCTCGACGCGCCCCGAGCACATGGAGCGATTTGATTCGGGTGTGAAATGGCTTGGGTTGACGGTCAAACGGACGTGGACGGCGGGCAGTGACGAAGGGTTTGTGCAGTTTGTCGCTCGTAGCAAACTGCCTGGTGGCGGCCCCGCACAACGACTGCACGAGTTCAGTCGCTTTGTGCATGTCGACGGACGATGGCAGTATGTGGATGCAGTGACGTCGCCGTAGCTCTGCATCAACACGGTCACTCGCAAAGCCCAGCGCGGACGTACCAGCGCGCAAGAGTACCAATGAAAACGGCCCCGCTGGGCCGTTCTCTCGTTCTGCTCGAAGATATTACGCGCGTGGCTCACCGTCGCGGTTGACCGTGATCGTGCGGCCCGGTGGTGACACCATCTGTACGCGGTGCTCCTGGCCACGAAAGTTGTATGTCACGTCCCAATAAGTGGGTCGCCCCACGCTGGTTACATTGGCGCAACGTTGCACGTCCTGACTGTAACTGTCGCCACCGCTGCTGAAATTTGAACCGTAGGCCGCTCCGGCGACCGCGCCGCCAGCAGTGGCGATGTCTTGTCCCCGTCCGCCACCTACTTGATGACCGAGCACGCCACCAATCACTGCGCCCAGAATGGCACCAGGTACATTCGTATTTCCGCTTTGGCCGACCTGCTCGCGCTCGATCCAGCAACGCTGCTCGCGCTGGCCCACGACGGCGCGTACCGACGTCACGTCAGCTTTGAAGAGTCGCTCGTTGCTGCGACGACGGTTATCGTATACCGGCTCAGCCACTGGTGCAAAGCGGTTGTCTTCTACCCGCGCCGTTCTGCTAACTGGGCGCACTGAGGACACACGGTCACTGAGACCCATGGCCGAAAGCGAGGGGTAACGACCGGGACGAAGCACGGCGCATCGACCTGCGAAACGCTCGTCGTCGCAAACTTCCCAGCGTTCGCTCACCACCACGACTGACCGTGCACGATCATTGAATCCGAAGCGTTCAAAGTTGCCAACCTGCCGGGACGTCGTAAACGACTTGCCAGCGAAGCCGTCGTCTTCATAAAACGTGATTTGCGCGGAGGCCTGAGTGGCAATGGCCAGTCCAGCCACTGCTAACGTTGATTTTAGTAGTGCATTCATATTTCTCTCCAGCAGCGTTAGGTAGTTCAAACCGTCAATAGTCTCGGTATCAAACTCAAGGCCCTATCCTAACGAGCACGGCGGGCAGCGGTTACAGGACGTACGCCCGCTATTGCGTAGGACATTGGACTACACATAAGGGCACCTCTAATAATTCATTTGTAGGGCGCGTTGTGTCGTCGCGCGGTGCTCGCGCTTTTGGCAAATGAGCTCACGTGCCAGGGCGTACGCTCTGGTTGCTGCGCTCCGGGCCGACGTTGCCAACTGCGACACTGCATCCCCAAAAATGAATTAGTAGAGGTGCCCATAAGATTGGTGTCCCAACAGGTCGTTACATCTTGCTCTTGCTTCGCGCGCGAGGGCCTACCTACAATACTCAACTAAATCGATTGAGAAGAATAATGATCGCAACTATTGCTCGCGTTGTCTGCACCGTCGTTGTGTTGCTCGGATTGGTGGGGTTTGGCGGAGGCGGAAGCAAGCTCAGCGCGCCCAACGCTTCGATAGAGCAATCTTTAGGTGCTACGCTGCTTAAACCGGTTTTTCAATGCGGCACTGGGAGCGACAGCGTCACGGACGACGCCCTGTCGGGCAGCGTGACGGTGTTCGAAAGCGGGCCGGTGCGACCCATGGCGCTGTCAGCAGACGGCAAGCGGCTGTTCGTCACCAACCGGCCCGCGCACTGCCTTGAAATTTATTCGGTAGAGGGCGACACGTTGCGTCTGGTCAGCGCCGTTGCAGTGGGGCTGGAGCCGGTGGCCGTGGCCGAGCGTAACGGCAACGAAGTGTGGGTGGTGAACCACCTGTCCGATTCGGTCAGTGTGGTGCGCCTCGACGGCACGCCGCGCGTGCTGCGCACGCTGCAAGTGGGCGACGAACCGCGCGACATCGTGTTTGCCAACGCGTCACGTGATCGGGCATTTATCACCGCTGCATTTCGCGGGCAAAATCGGCCCGACCTGTCCACCAGCAATCTGACCACAGCAGGGCAGGGCCGCGCGGATGTGTGGGTGTTTGATGCTGCCAACCTTGATGAAAGCCTGACCGGTCATCCGCTCACCATTCTGACCCTGTTCGCTGACACACCGCGCGCTCTTGCCGTGAGCCCGGACGGCGGCACCGTTTACGCTGCTCCGTTGTTCTCGGGCAATGGCACCACAACGCTCCATCGTGACGCAGTGCTTGGCCGCAAACCGCCGCCGCTCAAAAGCAGCGACGGTGTGACAGCACCTGCGACGGGCCTCATTGTGAAATATGATGGCGCGGCGTGGCGTGATGAGGCTAAGACCGATTGGTCATCGTCAGTGAAGTTTTCGCTGCCCGACTATGACCTGTTTGCCATCGACGCCAATGCGTCAATCCCCGCTTTGACGTCGCGCGTGAGCGGTGTCGGCACCACACTTTTCAACCTAGCTGTGCACCCGCAGAATGGCAAGGTTTATGTAAGCAACACCGAAGCCAAAAACGAAATCCGGTTTGAAGGTCCCGGCGTGTCGGCAACCACGGTGCGCGGTCGCCTCGCCGAAAGTCGTATCAGCGTGGTTGATGTCGCGAGTCACTCGGTCGACGCAGTGCACCTGAATTCGCATGTCAATTTCGGGTTACCGACTGCGCAAAATCCGGGTCAAGCGATCAGCGCCGCTGACAAAGCAAGGAGTCTTGCGCAGCCTACCGCGATGGTGTTCAGCCCCGGCGGCGAAACGTTGTACGTGGCCGCGCTTGGCTCGAACAAGGTTGCGGCGCTGCCGACTGCGTCGATTGCCGCCAGCCTATTCTCGCCGAACAGTGCGCAACACATCAACGTGCCCGATGGCCCAGCAGGGCTCGCGTTGAACGCGGCGGGCACGCGTCTATTCGTGTATTCGCATGTTGCGCACAGCGTTAGCGTGATCGATACCAAGAGCCTGACGGTGCTGAAAACGACGCCGCTGTTCAGTCCCGACAGCCAGCGCGTAAAGAGCGGTCGGCGTATTCTTTACGACGCCAATTTCAGCTCAAGCAACGGCACCAGTTCCTGCGCGTCGTGTCACACGTTTGCTGACCTCGATCATCTGGCGTGGGACTTGGGCAACCCCGACGATCCGCAAAAAACTAACACCAACGCTTACGTCAACAACAGTCCGAAAACTACGCAGCGTTTTCATCCCATGAAGGGACCGATGACCACGCAAACGCTGCGCGGCATGGCAAAAAACGGCCCGACGCATTGGCGCGGTGATCGCATCGGTGGCACCCGGGCGACAGTGCGCGGTAGCGTTGAAACGCTGGAAGAGGCGTCGTTCAAAGAGTTCAATCCGGCGTTCGTCGGCTTGCTGGGTCGGCAAGCGCCATTGAGTGACGCCGACATGCAGGCCTTCACTGACTTTGCGATGGCGTTGAAAATGCCGCCGAATCCCGTCCGTGCGCTCAACAATTCCTTGACCGCAGCGGAGCAGGCCGGACGGGACACGTACTTCAACGTGAACAACATCACCGGTTTGGGCGGTTGCAATCATTGCCATAGCCTCAACGCGACTGCGGGACAGTTTGGTAGCGGCGGATTGATGTCGTTTGAAGGGTTCCGCATCAGCGAAAACTTCAAAGTCCCGCACCTGCGAAACATGTATCAAAAAGTGGGCATGTTCGGCTTCAGCGCGGACGCGAGTGCAAAGACTGGCCCACAAATCCGTGGCTTCGGCTTTTCCAACGACGGAAGCCTGGACACCCTGATCAATTTTTTCAGTGACCCGGTGTTTAACTTTCCCGCTCCGGTTGCGACCACACGCGATCAGGTGATCGCGTTTGTGCTGGCGATGGATACAGACCTGCTGCCCATCGTGGGCCAGCAAGTGACGTGGCGACCGGGAGCGCCTGACGTCGTTGAGACCCGACTGGCTCTGCTCAAACAACAAGCTCAAATGACCACGCCACGCGCTAGCTGCGACCTCGTGGTGCGCGGTAATATCGACGGCACCGCTCACACGGGGCTTATGCAGCAAAACGGTACGTGGCAAATGCGCAGCGGATCAACGCTGACTGATGCGGCATTGCGTGCGTTGGCAACGGTCAGTCAGCCGCTGACCTATACCTGCCTGCCACCCACCGATGGCAAACGCGTCGCGCTGGGCACAGGCCCGGCTCCCGCCAATGCGGTGGTCGAGTATTATTTCGCCCCTCTCGATCAATACTTCATCACCGCCAGTGCCAGCGACAAGACGCTGCTTGACAGTGGCATTGCCACCGGCTGGGCGCGCACGGGTCAGTGGTTCAATCAGGGCGGCAGCGCGCCCGTATGCCGCTTTTACGGCAGCACAACCCCTGGCCCCAATTCGCACTTCTACACGGTGGTGCAGTCCGAATGCGACCTGCTCAAATCGATACAAGCGAGCACCCCCGCCACACAACCACGCCTGAATTTTGAGAGCCTGGATTTTTTGACAACACCTGCGGTCAACGGCGCGTGCGCTCCAGGAACGCTGCCTATCTACCGTGCGTACAACAATGGCTTCGCGCTGGGTAGCGACGGCAATCACCGCTTCAGCACAGACCCCGATGCGATTGCGCACGTGGTGGCTCGAGGTTGGATTAACGAGGGCGTTGTGATGTGTGCTCCGCCTTGAGCAGAAGGCCCTCGCGCTGCAGATTACTGGTGGGCGGTACTGGGTTCGAACCAGTGACCCCTGCCGTGTGAAGGCAGTGCTCTACCGCTGAGCTAACCGCCCAATGTCTTAAATTCTACCAAGGCTGAAGCTGTTTCGGCGCTGGGAACTGACGTAGCGTTGCTCACTCTGCAAGCGATTGAGGCATACAGCTTTTTACTGAAACGCGCATTTGATATGGGCTAAGAGGCGATAAATATCATTTCTCGATATTCGACGTTTTATGGGTTTATGCCCATAGGGAATGGGCCTTTCAACTAAAAGCTGTTAGCGCTTGCGACATACAATCAGGTAATTCACCGTGGTGTCATCTTTCCACTTCGCGACATGGGTGAATGGGTTG
>JAYVNO010000088.1:0-5850 GCA_043758415.1 Burkholderiales bacterium | reverse complement strand
GATGCTCAGAAAAAAGCGGAACGAAAAAAACTCGCTATCGCTCAAACAGTTTTTCGTTCTGATCGCTTTTTTCTTCCGCTTCTCGGGGCCAATCAACGAGGACCCGGCGAACCGATATTTGATCTTTGATCGCTTCGCGATCGGTGGTACCAGAACCCAGATGCGAGCATCCGGGCTAAACACCTGAAACAATTTAAGCTACTAATTCCCTTGTTTGTAGTTTATGAAAAACAATCTCGTATTTCGTGGGATGCAGGGACGCGCTAAATAGTTGCGGGCTCATACCGCTCTCCTTTAAGAGAAGCACCAAACGTCGTCGATCTATATCGCTAAGCTTTGCGCCAATTCTGACTTCTAAAACAGCTTCCGCAGTAAAAGTCGCTGCGGAATTCGCACGAGCACCTACCCGCATTGAATCAGGCACCATTGGATCACTAATTAAGCGCCATTCCTTCTCGTAATCCCAGCACTTGGCCTTTGTTAGCAAGGCGCTGTCGAAGGCTTTTGCGCGAGGGCCATGCACAATGTCGTCAATCGGCTTATTTTCTGCGTAAAGCACTCGGTGCGAGAAAGAAAATAGATTCCCGGGCAACTCTGGCCGCGGGCGAAAACCGATAGCTAACCCGCGATGGCCGTTCGTGTAATGCGACCATGCGAGGAGACTGTCTACAGTCTCCATCAAACAACATATTCCGATTTCGTTTACACCGGGGAGTAACCCATTCACGCGCATTCCGTGCTTGACTCGTCTAACTACTTCTTGGATTTTTGTTCGTCGGGCTTCCCGATTTCCTGTGGCGATATGCGCGCCGACGCGAGTAGACCATTCGCGCGCAGTCTTCTGGTCTGTCTTGCGAATGTCGAGAGCAACTAATCCTTCGAACGGGTCGTTAAAGCGATCTACTGACGAGAACCAAAGCTGTTTCTTCAACAAAATTTCGCTCACGCGAGCCCAGTCGCTTTCGTTCGTGAGTGGCCTAAACTTATATAACAAGGGCGGGAGAGGCTCCATACGCACCATTAAAGCATCTCAGCTAGATTAGAGCTAGTCCCACGATGTGGCAAGCCGGGGCAAAAAAGGCGTGCGTTTTTCAATAGGATGTCGCATCATAAGCATGGCCCGGGTGCTCGCATCCGGGTTGTCGTAATGCTCATCGCAAAGCGATCGCACACCGGCTCCACGGGTCCCCGTTGATTGGCCCCGAGAAGCGGAAGAAAAAAACGATCAGAACGGCCCGCTGTTTGAGCGCAGCGAGTTTCGGGCCGTTCCGCTTTTTTCTGAGCATCGCAGGATCAGGCCAATCGTCGGGGTCGCCTTCTTTGGGTCACCTTTCTTGGCGAAGCAAGAAAGGTGACTGCCCCGCGGCATGAGCGGGATCGTGGAAAACGGAGACGTGTTTGATTTGCGCTTCGCGCGGTTTACGAGCTGGATTCCCGCCTTCGCGGGAATGACGACGGTGAATAGGGGAGAGGGGACTACGCCGCGCTTCGCGCGTCACGTGCGGGTGCCGCCATAATCCGCTCATGTCTGCTCCCCTCTCCGGCGTCCGCGTCCTCGATCTCACTCGCCTGCTCCCCGGCCCCGCGTGTACCCGCATGTTGGCCGAGTGGGGTGCGGAGGTCTTAAAGATTGAACCGCCTGAGGGCGACTATGCCAATCGTCTTGGCTTGCCACCTGATGCGCCGCCAGATCAAATCGCACCGCTTTATTCCATCGTCAATCGCGGTAAATCGGTTGAGCGTCTGGATTTGAAGTCTGACGCGGGGCGCGCGCGATTGCTGGCGTTGGTGGCTAATAGTGATGTGCTGGTTGAAGGTTTTCGCCCGGGTGTCATGGCGCGTTTGGGGCTGGACTACGCTGCCTTGCGTGAACACAATGCGGCGCTCGTTTACTGCGCGATCACGGGTTATGGCAGCGCCAGCCCGTGGGCGATGCGGGCGGGGCATGACATCAACTATTTGGCGGTGAGCGGCGTGCTGGATCAGGTGGGTGAGCGCGGTCGTCCGCCTTCGATTTCTAACTGGCAGATTGCTGATCTGGCGGGCGGCGCGCTTGCGTCGGCGGCGCGGATTTGTGCGGCGTTGGTGCAAGCGAAAGCGACGGGTATTGGGTCGTTTGTGGATGTGTCGATGACGCATGAGGTAGCGCGACTCAACATCATCGCGGAGCATGGGTTGTTGCTGGATGCTGCGAAGCCGCGCGGTGAAGATTGGCTAACTGGCGGCTGGCCTTGTTACGGCATCTACCGCACGCTGGACGAGCGCTTTTTGGCGGTCGGTGCGCTGGAAGAAAAGTTTTGGCATCTGCTGTGTGATGCGCTTGCCAAGCCGCATCTAAAAGCACTTGGCAGCTCCGAGGGCGTGGTTGCGATGCGGGCGCGCAAGGAGCTTGCTGATTGTTTTGGTGCGCAGCCACTGGCGCGCTGGACCGAAATCTTTGATGCTTTGGACTGCTGCGTGACGCCAGTGCTTACACTTGCTGAAGCAAAACAACACCCACTTTTCAAGGAGCTCACATGACACCATCCAACCCAAACCACGGTCGGGTCGCCATCATCACCGGCGCGTCAGCAGGCATCGGCAAAGCATCTGCCGTCGCGTTGCTGAAGGCAGGTTACAGCGTGGCATTCGCGGGGCGTCGTCAGGCGGAGCTTGAGGCAGCGGTTGCTTCAGCGGGCGAGGACGCGGTTCGCGGTTTGGCGGTGGTGACCGATGTGGGCGATCCGGCATCGGTGAAAGCGCTGTTTGAGAAAACAGTCGCGGCGTTTGGTCGTGTTGATGTGATCTTCAACAATGCCGGTATTGGTGCGCCAGCCGTGATGCTTGAGGACATCACGATTGAGCAATGGAGGGCCGTGGTGGACACCAATTTGTCTGGCGCTTTTTATTGCACGCAGGAAGCGTTTCGCGTGATGAAGGCACAGACGCCACGCGGTGGCCGCATCATTAACAACGGTTCAATTTCGGCTTACGCGCCGCGCCCGAATAGTTCGCCATACACATCGACCAAACACGCGATCACGGGCCTGACCAAAACGACTTCGCTTGACGGCCGCAAGTACGACATTGCTTGCAGCCAGATCGACATTGGCAATGCCGCCACCGAGATGACTGAGCGCATGGCCAAAGGCGTGATGCAGGCGAACGGTACGATGGCCATTGAGCCGCGCATGGATGTCAAACACGTGGCTGACGCCATCGTGCATATGAGCAATCTGCCGCTGGACGCGAACGTACAGTTCATGACCATTATGGCAACCAAGATGCCGTTCGTGGGACGCGGATGACCTGAGGCTAGCTCAGGCGTCTTGGGGTAGAGAAGCCGACCCCGGCAGCGTCTGCCCGCGGGTACCGTTGCTACCGAAATAGCGAATCAAGTGAGACGTCGGTGAAGTCGTCAATCACGTGCGTGACGTGCGCCACTGCGTCACCCATTGCCGCGATTTGCGCGCGCGACAACGTGGTCGTGACGACAACGCACGTCATGCCCGCCCGCCGCGCGGCTTCGATCCCGGCGGGTGCGTCTTCGAACACTACGCATTCAGCGGGCGCGGCGCCCAGCTTGTCTGCTGCCTGAAGAAAAATTTCTGGATCAGGCTTGCCACGCGACACGTCGGCCCCGCCCACCACAGCCTGAAAGTAATGACGCAGTTTGAGTCCGTCGAGCACGAGGTCAACGTTACCCGGAGGCGCCGCTGTTCCGAGTGCGAGCCGATAGTCTGCGTCTAGCGTGCGTTGCAGGAACGGTGCCGCGCCGCGTATAGCGGAAAGGGCGGGGCGATAAAGCTCACGATAGTGCGCCTCCTTTTTCTCGGACGCGGCGAGCAATTCGTCCGGTGGAAAATCGGGACCGAGCAGACGTGGCAGGATTTCCCGATTGGTGAGGCCGGCTGACCAGCGAAAAAAGTCATCGCGATCCACCGTTACCCCCAAATCGGCAAACAGAGCGTCCCATGCCAACTGGTGGTAAGGCATCGTATCGGCCAGCGTGCCGTCCATATCGAAAATAAAGGCGCGCAGGGGATCGCTTCTCGCAACAAAAAACCATTAAAAGGCGGCGAAAGCAAAGCTGGACAGGGATTTCAGCGTTGACAGCACCTCAACTCATAAGCATAATCCATTGGTTTTTCTCACGGAGGATTCCGCCACATGAAACCAATTAATAAATTCACTAATCAATTCGCTCTGGCCGCAACCGCAGTCGCAGTTGCAGCAACCCTCGCCGCTTGCGGCAAAAAAGAAGAGCCAAAAGTGGTTGTGGTAGCGCCTGCGGCCGCACCCGAAATGGTCGTCAAGATCGGCCACGTTGGTCCGACCTCTGGCCAGATCGCTCACCTAGGCAAAGACAACGAAAACGGCGCACGTCTTGCTGTTGAAGAAGCCAACGCCAAAGGCATGATGATTGACGGCAAGAAAGTTAAATTCGAGCTGTTGACCGAAGACGACGCAGCCGACGGCAAGCAGGCAACGCAGGTAGCGCAAAAGCTGATGGATGCTAAAGTTGTTGGTGTGGTCGGTCACCTGAACTCAGGCACCTCGATCCCAGCCTCAGCCATCTACAACGCCGCAGGCGTGGTGCAAATTTCGCCATCGGCGACCAATCCCAAGCTCACCAATCAGGGCTTCAAGGGCGTGTTCCGCATGGTCGCCAATGACATTGCGCAAGGCACCGCCATCGGCAACTACGCAGTCAAGGGTATGGGCGCCAAGAAAATCGCAATCATCGACGACAAGACCGCCTACGGCGTTGGCTTGGCTGATGAAACCGAAAAGGCGGTCAAAGCCGCTGGCGGTGCCATCGTGATCCGCGAAGCGCTGGCCAATGAGAAAGAGCAAGACTTCAAGGGCGTGCTGACCAAGGTCAAGGCTAAAAATCCTGACGTGATTATGTTCGGCGGTATGGACGCTCAGGCTGGCCCGATGGTCAAGCAGATGAAAGCACTCGGCATCAAGGCCAAATTCATCTCTGGCGACGGCGCTAAGTCTTCCGAGCTGATTAAGCTCTCCGGCGACGCAGGCGAAGGCGTGTACGCCACCGAAGCCGGTCTGCCGAAAGAGAAAATGCCGCAAGGTCAGGCTTTCTACGACAAGTTCAAAGCCAAATTTAACGCGGATGTTCAGGTTTACGCTCCGTTCACCTACGACGCAGCCAACGTTCTTATCGCAGCCATCGCCAAGGTCGGTACCGATCCCGCCAAAATCATCGATGCTGTCAAAGCAACGTCGATGGACGGCGTGACCGGCAAGATCGCGTTTGACGACAAAGGCGACATCAAGGATGGTGCCGTGACCGTTTCCGTCATCAAAGGCGGCAAATGGGAAACCGTTCAAATCGTCGGTGGCCCGAAAGAAGCGGCCCCAGCCGCTGCGCCAGCGCCAGCCGCCGCACCTGCGGAAGCCAAAAAGCCTTAATCGGTTGCAGCATTCATCCCTCGGGATGAGCTTCGCAAAACGGCACCTTCGGGTGCCGTTTTTTACGTCTAAGAGCAGTACAACTTTATTCTGAAATTCCCTATTCAATTGGACTTAAAGCGTCATTTGGCGGTTTCCAGCACGAAGTGGGACAGTGTCCGAAGACGGAGAGGCTGTCGTTGAGGTAGGTGACTCTCGATAAGCTTTCGGTTGTTCAAAGACTGAAAGACCGACTGAATGTCACACTACACCCAACTCCAGCGGGATCAATTGTGCGCGATTTCTGCGCTGACGGAGGCGGGGACGACTGCCACCGCTATTGCCGAACAACTCGGCGTCTCGCGCAGCAGCCTGTATCGGGAATGGGCGCGCTGCGGTGGGCGGTTGCACTACGCCGTTGAGGCCGCGGTTGCGCACAGGTCGCATGCACGGGCCGGT
>JAYVNO010000087.1:0-17227 GCA_043758415.1 Burkholderiales bacterium | reverse complement strand
TTCAGGTCGTTTTCATCGGCGCGCACCTGACCCCGTACCTGCTTGACCACGGCGTCCCCGCCCGCGTGGGTGTCACTGCGCTCGCGCTGATCGGCCTGTTCAATTGCTTCGGTACCTACCTCGCAGGCGTGATGGCAGGCAAGATGGAAAAGCGCTACGTGCTCTCGTTCATTTACTTCATGCGCTCGGTGGTGATCAGCGTGTTTTTGTTGCTGCCGCTGAGCGAATGGAGCGTGTACGCGTTTGCCGCCGCCATCGGATTTCTGTGGCTGTC
The DNA here is from genome assembly GCA_043758415.1 of Burkholderiales bacterium. Classification (GTDB taxonomy): domain Bacteria; phylum Pseudomonadota; class Gammaproteobacteria; order Burkholderiales; family Casimicrobiaceae; genus Casimicrobium. The sequence goes on along the minus strand of JAYVNO010000087.1, from coordinate 16,953 downwards.
CACCGTGCCACCCACCAACGCGATCATTGCGCAGGTGTACGGCGTTAGATATTTGGGAATGCTCGGCGGCATCGTGTTTTTCTCGCACCAAATCGGCAGTTTTTTAGGCGCATGGCTAGGCGGCAAGATTTACGACGCCACCGGCAACTACAACACGGTGTGGATGTTGACCATTGGCCTAGGAATCTTTGCCGGGTTGATACATCTGCCGATAGATGAGAGGGCGCTGGAGAGCCGGACACCGGTGTTGGCGTAGGGGATTTGTCCCCTTCGCACGCCACACCACCGTCGTCCTCGGCGCAGCCGGGGATCCAGTGCGTAGTCCACGCGGAGCGCAGTTCTGTCCCGCTCCTCTAACCCGTCGTCATTCTCGCGAAGCGGGAATCCAGCACGTAGTCAGCGCGAAGCGCAAGGCAAACCCAACGCTGCATGCCGTCAGTTTCGCCTGTGGGCGAGTCACTTTTCTTGCTTCGCCAAGAAAAGTGACCAAAAGCAGGCGACCCCGACATTCGCCCCCGGCCTTCGCCGGGGCAGGCTCTGATCCGAGATTTGACGCGAAAACGTCGCGCGGTCCGAAACTCGCTACGCTCAAACAGCGGACCGCTTCATCGACGTTTTCACTTCAAATCTCGGGGGCGAATACACGGGGACCCCTTCGGACCGTTATTTGATCGCCTCGCGATGAGGACTACGCAAATCTGGATACGAACATCGAGAATAGTTCATCTAGCAATCATTTAGGCCAAACGCTGACAGCATTCGTGCGCGATGTCCTTGGATGGCAAGAGCAAGCTGGGGTAACGCTTCGGTGTCAAGGTGCTGCATCGCGAAAAACGCTTCTGCCAACAGCCACTCAACGTGCAACGAGAGGTTCGTGAAGTTCGTCTCCAATACGTGAGGGACAAACCCCTGTAGTTTGCGAAACGACAGCTCTGGCGTGAGCAGGTGAGATAGTGAGTAATGGCTATACGAGCTGTGCGACGCGTGCTCGTTTAGGTGCTCGCGCAACCCTTGGGATGTTCCGCTGATAGCTTTTGCTCGAACACCCGCCTTCGGCAGATCGTTGACAGCAGCATTCTCTGCTTGTTCCGGATTTTGATTGAGATACGTCAAGAGTTCTGCATATTCGATTAATGGGCGAAGAAGTGCGCCGGACTCCTGACCCAAGCCATCAAGAACAAGGCTTAGCGAACCCTGAGCCAGATTTTTCCCCTTTAACAAAGTAAGACCGCAGACTCTGGCATAAGTACTGTTGTTCGATTCCGCCTCGTACTCAGCTACACATTGATCGATCAACTCAAATGTTTGCAACAACACGGCCACACGTGACGGGTGGTGCGCAGTCAAGTGATTCCAAGACTGTTCTCTCGCGTCCCAGATTTCAGTAGAAGCCACTTCATCAACTCTAGATAGAAGATTAAGAGCGTAATTCTGGCTTAAAAATTTTGCATGCTGCCAAGCGTGCAGCAATCAAATATCGGATCAGGGCGAATGTCGGGGGTGCCTTCATTTGGTTACTTTTCTTGGCGAAGCAAGAAAAGTGACTGCCCTGCGGCATGAGCAGCACATGGCAAAGATTGTTCGTCATTCGACCGTCACCCTCCCCTCAAGGGCGAGGGGACTGAAGTGCGCTTCGCGTGGACTACGAACTGGATTCCCGCTTCGCGAGAATGACGCCCCATCGCCGATGAGGACTGCCTTGCGGCACGAGCGCGCCTACTGCAATGTGGAAATAGGCGCCAACAACGCATCCACATCCGCCACCGTCAACCCGGTCAACGCACTCCCTTCCCCATCCAACAAAGCCGAAGCCAAATCCCGCTTGCGCGCGAGCATCGTGAGCATGCGTTCCTCCAGTGTGCCTTTGGCGACGAGCTTCGTGACGATCACCGGTTTGTCTTGCCCCATTCGGTGGGCGCGGGCGGTGGCTTGTGCTTCTACTGCCGGGTTCCACCACGGGTCGTAGTGGATGACGGTGTCTGCTGCGGTGAGGTTTAAGCCCACGCCACCCGCCTTCAAACTGAGCAGGAAGACGGACACTTTGCCTGATTGAAATTGTTCGATCGGTGTGTCGCGATCCAGCGTGTCGCCGGTCAACAGAGCGAACTCGATTTTCTGCTCGTTCAACATGTCGGCGATCAGCGCGAGCATGCTGGTGAACTGCGAGAAGATGAGTACCTTGCGGCCTTCTTCCATGAGTTCGGGCACGTGGGTGCTGAGCCAATCCAGCTTGGCGGAGCCTGCGCCCATTGCACGCGCCGCTGCGCCCGCAGCCCCTGAATTTCCGCCCGCAGCCCCTGAATTTCCGGCGGGAAGCTTTACCAGTCTTGGGTCGCAGCACACCTGCCTGAGTTTCAACAGCGCATCGAGAATGTGAATGGTGCTGTTCTTCAAGCCCTTTTTGTCGATGACTTTGCGGATGTCTTCGTGGATCGCTGTGCGCAGCGATTCGTACATGTCAGCCTGCGCGGCCTCTAACTCGATCCAGCGCGTGTACTCGGTCTTCGGCGGCAGTTCATTGAGCACTTGATCGCGACCGCGACGCAGGATGAAGGCACGAATTCTGGCCTTCAGTTTCTTCATCTGCTCGCTGTCGGCGCGCTGTTCAATCGGATGCCGGAAGATGTTGTTGAAGCCTTCGAGATTGCCGAGCAGACCGGGAATCAGCACGTTATAGATTGCCCATAGTTCTCCCAGGTGGTTTTCCATCGGCGTGCCGGTGAGGGCGATGCGTTGATGTGCCTTGAGTGATTGCGCAGATTGATAGGTTTTTGCTTTCGCGTTTTTTAGCGTTTGCGCCTCGTCGAAAACGACCACGTTCCATTCAACGTCAGACAACATTTTTTCATCGCGTTGCAACAGCGGATAGCTGGTTAAAACTACGTCGGCATTGGCGAAAGCTTTTGCATTTGACGAGCGAACGCTTCCGTGGTGGCGATAAATTTTTAGCGTTGGCGCAAAGCGTTCGCCCTCGCGCTGCCAGTTGCTAAGTACCGATGTGGGCGCGATGATCAGGCTTGGTTTCTGGCCCCCTCTCCCAGCGGGAGAGGGTTGGGGTGAGGGAGCTGCATTGACACGCTGGTCGTTGATCGCAAGACCCTTTCCCCCACCCTCCCCCCCAGGGGGAGGGTGTACAACCGAATGCAGCCGGTGCAAATGCGCCAGCGTCTGCACCGTTTTGCCGAGCCCCATATCGTCAGCTAACACGCCGCCCATGCCGAGTTCATACAAATGCGCGAGCCACGCGAGGCCATGATTTTGGTAGGGCCGTAGGGTTGCTTCGAAGCCTGCCGCAGCATTGATCGGCACCAGCTCTGCGCCGCTCTGCAGCTTGTCGCGCATCGCGAGCCAAGCTGGATGATCGCGCCCTAAATAAAGCACGGTGTCGTTCGGCAAGTCCGGAAGCAGCGCAGCTTGCAGTCCACTCATTTCGCTGACCGCGCCACCCTGAAACCACTCAAACACAGGCTTCAAAATCGCAGCGACGCGCTCGCCCGTGATGCGCACCACCTGGGCAGTATGCACGTGATCAGGCATGGCCACTGACAGCAAAACATGTTGCACCGTCGGCAAGGCAGCGAGCCACTGCTCGGGGTCTTTTTGCGCGGCGATCAGCTTCGCCAATGCAGGAGCCAAGTCGACGCGTTTACCATCGACATCCACACCCAATGACAGCCGAAACCAGCCGATCTCAGTGCCCGGTGCCAGCTCGAGTGACGGCTCAGGAATGTCTTCCATCGTGATCGGAAAACCCGCTTCGATTTCGATGGCGAAGCCGGCCATCTGCGCGTCCGCCAGCACCGTGGGGCCACGGCCGGACCAGTCGTGATCGGGCAGGCCCCACAGCGATTCGCGCAACGCCTTGATGTCGCGCGCGTAGGCGAGCGACGGCTCGATGCGGTCGGCCAGATAGAGCAGGCGCGGCATGCGCATTTCCCAACGTGATTCGACGCGCACGTTGCGCAGGCGCTGGCTCAACAGCTCGCGACCGACACGCTCCTGCTCGATGGCGTGTTCAAGGCCGTTGCGCTGATACGGCAGCAGCTTGCCGTCGGGGTAGCGGAACAGCAGTTGCACGGCTGGGAAAACGCGCCCCTGCAAGCTTGCGTTGCGACCCCAGCCGACCGACACATCAAACTCGATCAATGCGAAGCGCAGCACCGGCGATGGGATCGGCAGCGGTGCCTCTACATCGACAACGGTCGGGCACCGTGGTATCGCATCAAAATCCGGTAAGTCGCGCAACGCATCGGCAACAAATGCCCACGCGCTCGCATCGTCCGCTTTCAACGGTGGCAGCGCGACGAGGCGTGCCAACGTCGATGCGCTCACGGCCGTTTGCATCGGTCGCAATGCGTTCGCAGCGGTGTCAATGACTAATGCCGGATCGAGCGCGATGATCGGTAACGGCAATGCGTGGCTCTGTTCAGCTGCACGCGCGCGCAGACCGATGCGCTCGCCGAGCGGTGTGGCAACCGTCTCCCACGACAGCGTCATCGGCTCAGCCTCAAGCAGCGTCAGCGGTTCTCCGAGTGAGGGTACGTCGGCGGACTTGAGCGCACGCGTTCGTGTCTCGGTGTCGGTGAATCCAGCGGGTGCCATCCACAAGCGCTTACATGCCAACGCCATGCGCAATAACTGCGCGCCGGTGGCACCGTTCAATTGCAAAATCGGACGCGCGGATTGCAAGCCAATAGTTGCAGCGAGCATGCGCAAAATGGGCTCGTCCTCGCCCGCAACGTAGCTCGGTGCGGCGTGCCCGTGATTGATCCAGCTCAACGAGGCGGCCTGCACGTTAAGCTTGGTTTCACCGCCCTTGAGTCGCCGCGCTTTGGCGATGGTGATTTCACCGCGCGCTGTCAACAGGTAGGCAACGAATTCCGTCGTGGATTTGGAATCGGCGGCGTCGGCGCGTTCGGGCGCAGGCGTCTGATCGAAGCCCGCCCGCAACCACAGCGACAAGTCGGCGGGGAGGCCGGTGCGCACCGTGTTGACAGCACTTGGCGCGCTGCTGCTAGCGGCTTGTGCGGGCGCAGCCTCGGCGACAATCTGCTCGCCGACCGGCGCAGCGGTCACACCGGTTAGCGTGCCATTTTTCTGCGGCTGCATCGTCGTCCACAGGTACGCCAAACCCGCTCCATGTTTGCAATTCAGCCGAACCGGGCAGGTGCATTCCGCAGCGAAAATGTCGATGCCGAATTCAAAGAACTCTATCTCAACGGTGGTCGTGTACGGCTCGGATTGCGTGCCTTTGACAAAGGCGACCAAATGCCAGACGCGTTCTTCGTCCATTTGCGCGGACGTGATCTGGATGCGCTTGTCGGTGACGTAATTGATGCCGTTACGAAAGCCTTGCTCGCCGAATTCTTTTTCAATGTCGATGCGCGCGGTTTGCAAGTCAAGCGCTTCGCGCGCGGCGCGGGTGGGGAGTTTGGTCACGCTTCAGTGCGCCTCGTCCCAGTTCGCGCCAACACCAACTTCTGCAACCAGAGGCACTCGCAATTGCGCCACGCTGGTCATTCGCTCCGGCAACATTTTCTTCACTATTTCCAGCTCATCCTGCGGCACTTCGAGCACCAGTTCATCGTGGACCTGCATGACCAGTTTTGATTGCAATTTTGATTCGGTGAGCCACGCGTCCACGGCGATCATCGCAAGCTTGATGAGGTCGGCTGCGGTGCCCTGCATCGGCGCGTTGATGGCGGCGCGCTCAGCCCCTGCGCGACGCGGGCCGTTGCCACCGTTGATGTCGGTGAGGGTGAGGCGACGACCAAATACTGTCTCCACATAGCCATTCGCGCGAGCCGATTCACGCGTTGCCTGCATGTAGTCGGCCACACCCGGATAGCGCGCAAAATATTTATCGATGAATTGCTGCGCCGCACCGCGCTCAATTCCGAGTTGTGAGGCGAGACCGAACGCGCCCATGCCGTAAATCAAGCCGAAGTTCACTGCTTTGGTATAGCGGCGCTGCTCGCTGGTGATCTCTGCAATCGGGATGCTGAAAATGTCCGCTGCCGTCGCCTTGTGAATATCCAGGCCACGGGCAAACGCATCCAGCAAGGACGCGTCCTGCGAGATGTGCGCCATGATGCGCAGCTCGATTTGTGAGTAATCGGCTGACACAATCACGCTGCCCGGCGGCGCGATAAACGCCTTGCGAATCTCGCGGCCTTGCGGCGTGCGCACGGGGATGTTTTGCAGATTTGGATCGTTGCTCGACAAGCGCCCGGTGATGGCGGTGGCTTGTCCGTAGTTGGTGTGAACGCGCCCCGTGTTCGGGTTCACCATCTTCGGCAATTTGTCGGTGTAGGTGCTCTTGAGTTTTGAGATTGAGCGATGTTCGAGCAGCAGTTTTGGCAGCGGATAGTCCTCTGCTAATTCGGACAAAACTTCTTCGTCAGTGGACGGCTGTCCGGTCGCGGTTTTGCGTTTGACCGGTATTCCGAGCTTGCCAAAAAGTATTTCGCCGAGCTGCTTTGGCGAGCCCAAATTGAAGGGCTGGCCTGCGAGTTCGTACGCCTTAAGTTCGAGCGCATTGACCTGCAAGCCGAGTTCGTGCGATTGCTTTTGCAGTAACGCAGCATCGACGAGAACACCGTTGCGTTCGATGCGCACCAGCACTTCGCGCGTGGGCAATTCGATGGATTCGTAGATGTACTTGAGCTTGGCGTCGGCAGCAACGAGCGGGTAGATCGCGTGATGCAGCCGCAGCGTTACATCGGCATCCTCTGCGCTGTATTCAGTGGCCTGATCAATGCTCACCTCATCAAAGCCAATTTGCTTTGCGCCCTTGCCGGCCACGTCTTCAAACTTGACCGTCGTCTCGTCCAAAAACCGCAGCGCCATCGCGTCCATGTTGTGCAGTTTGTGACTCTCCAGCACGTAATCTTCCAGCAGCGTGTCATGCGCCACACCGCGCACTTGAATGCCCGCGGTAAGCAGAATGTGCTCGTCGTACTTGGCGTTCTGAGCGAGCTTTTTTTTGCTTGCGTCTTCAAACCAGGGTTTGAGTTTGGCAAGCGTTTCATCGAGCGGCAATTGCTCGGGCGCACCCGGGTAGCGATGCGCGAGCGGAATGTAGACGGCGGCGAACGGTTGCCACGCAAATGCGAGGCCCACGATTTGGGCTGTCATCGGTTCGAGGGAGGTGGTCTCTGTGTCGAAGCAGGTGAGTTCGGCGGCGTTGATGGCAGCGATTACTTCGTCGAGTTGGGCGTCGGTTGCGATGGTGCGGTAGGTGCGCGGTTTTTTTTCCGGCGTGGTGGCTGCTCCGTCGCCGTGGCGGAGAGGGTGGGCGTCGGAGGTGTGTTCTGCCCCCTCTCCCTCCGGGAGAGGGCTTGCGTGAGGGCTTGGCGTGGCAGGAGCGCCATTCGTTGGTAAAGCGCTGCTTTCCCTCACCCCCAGCCCCTCTCCCCGTGGGAGAGGGGAGCCTGAACGTGCCATGTTTGAAGTGGGCGCAGGATTGATATGCCTTACTTCATTGGCCATCCCCTTGAACTCAAACCGCTCAAAAAACGCCAGCAACGCGGCGTTATCCGCGGCCGTAAACGCCAGTCCATCCGGTGCATACGGCAGGGTCAAATCACACTTCACCGTGAGTAATTGTTTCGCCTTTGGCAACCACGTGAGCGCGTTGCGCAGGTTTTCGCCGACGACGCCCGTGATCTTGTCTGCTTGCGCCACGATAGCGTCAAGCGAGCCGTGTTCAGTTAGCCATTTCACGGCCGTTTTAGGCCCGACCTTGGACACGCCCGGAACGTTGTCCACCGTGTCGCCGATCAATGTCAGGTAATCGAGAATCTGTGCTGGCGCTACGCCGAATTTTTCTTTGACGCCGTTGATGTCGAGCAATTCCATCGACATCGTATTCTTAAGAATCACGCGCTCGGTGACCAGTTGCGCGAGGTCCTTGTCGCCGGTAGAAATCACGCAATCGAGGCCTGCTGCTTCGGCCTGCACCGCCAGCGTGCCGATCACGTCATCGGCCTCAACGCCCGTCTCCATGATCAGCGGCCAGCCCTGCGCCTTGATGATTTCATGCAGCGGCTTGATCTGCGGGCGCATGTCGTCGGGCATCGGCGAGCGCGTTGCTTTGTACTCGGGATACCAGTCGTCGCGAAACGTCTTGCCCGGTGCGTCGAAAATCACGGCAAAGTAATCGGGCTTTTCTCGGTCAACCAACAAACGCAGCATTGACAACACACCACGTATCGCGCCGGTCGGCTCGCCAGCCTTGGTGCGCAGGTCCGGCAACGCGTGAAACGCACGGTAGAGATATGATGAGCCGTCAACTAAAACGAGTTTTTTACGGGATTCCGACATGACAGTGAACAATGAAAGCACGAAGGCAAAAGTGGCGCAGCTGAAGAGCGCTGTGAGCGCTGCGGATTTGACGCCGGGGCAGGAAGCGTGGCGGGCGTTGCAGATTATGTCGGAGTTCGTCTACGCCACAGAAAAGCTGCGTCCCGTGCAGCCCGCCGTGTCGATTTTTGGTTCGGCGCGGATTCAGGCGGACAACCCGTGGTACGGACGTACGGTGGCAATTGCCCGACTGCTGTCGGACTCCGGCTTCAGCGTGATTTCCGGCGGCGGCCCGGGCATTATGGAGGCGGCGAATGTCGGCGCGTTTGCGGGCAAAAGTCTGTCGATTGGACTCAACATTCAATTGCCACACGAGCAGCACGGCAATCCGTTTCAGGATATGGGCATTTCGTTCAAGTATTTTTTTAACCGTAAGCTGGCGTTTGTGCGCACCTCCGCCGCGTTGATTTGCATGCCCGGCGGCTTCGGTACGTTGGACGAATTGACCGAGGCGCTGACGCTGATTCAGACGGGAAAAGCGCGACGTATTCCGATCATTCTGGTCGGCCACGAGTTCTGGGGTGGGCTGCATGGCTGGATGCGCGACGTGTTGCTGCGCGACAAACTGATCTCACCCGGCGACATTGAGCTGATGCAGATTCTCGAAGAGCCGCAGGAAATTGTTGACGTCATTTTCGACGCGTACGAACGCATGGGCATCGCGCCAACGAAGGAAGAACGGCAGCAGATTTTGGGGATTTAGGGTGAATTTGGCGGGGCGCGTTGCGCAACAGCTTTTTGATGAAACGATTACTTTGCTGGGGCTAAATGCCTATTTATGCAAAAGTCGAGTTTACCCGTTTATCGTCATTAGCCCCAGTAAAACAAAGCTTAGCGCAAAAAGCTGTACTCGCGTAGGGTGGGCACCCCGTGCCCACCGAGGCTTTGCATTGCGAGCTGATTCGTTTTACCGATGCTGGGTGGGCGGGGGCTGCCCACCCTACGGTGAAAGTGCCTGATGCCGCGCATTGCGAGCGACATCGCCCTTGCCAGACGCCTCGCTCGCGAGGCAGGTTCTCTGCTCAGGCAACTCCGCGCAAGCGGCGCATATGAAGGCCGCGCGCTGGGCGATGCCGGGGATCGTCAGGCGAACGTTTTTCTACTGAAAGCACTGTCAGCAGAGCGCCCCGATGACGCCGTGTTGTCAGAAGAGTCGGCAGACGACGGCAAGCGCTTCACCGTTGACCGCGTGTGGATCATCGACCCGCTCGACGGAACCCGCGAATACCGCGAAGGGCGCGACGATTGGGCGGTGCATGTGGCGCTGGTGGCGCGTGGCGAGGTGATCGCTGCGGCAGTCGCGCAGCCGATGCGTGATGAGGTGTTTGACTCAGCAACGGTAGCCTTGACGCGCGACCCGCAAAAAGTGATCGTGGTCAGTCGGTCGCGACCGCCGGCTTTCTCTGCGGACATCGCGAAGGCGCTGGGGGCGCGCATTGAGCCCGTCGGCTCAGCGGGTGCAAAGGCGCTTGTGGTCGTGCGTGGTGACGCGCTGGCCTACGTACACGAGGGCGGCTTGAACGAGTGGGACGCCGCAGCACCCATTGGCGTGGCCGTCGCGCATGGGCTGCATGTGTCGAATTTGCAGGGCCGCGCGGTTGTTTTCAATCAACGAGACGTGGTGCTGCATGGTGGGCTGGTGTTGTGTCGACCCGAATGTGCGGCGGCGATTCTGGCGATTACGAAAGCGTCCTGTTTGTAGGAGGGGCTCTGCCCCGACGCGCCCCCAACTTTGTCGCCGTCGGGTCGCGGCGCAGCCGCTCCTACAGGTGGTGGTCTTGGTTAAATCTGTAACCGCTCCACCACGCGCCCACCCTGCAAATGCTCGCTGATAATCTCATCGACATCGGTCTCGTTTTGATAGTGATACCAAATCTCTTGCGGGTAGACGACCATCACCGGGCCTTCTTCGCAGCGGTCAAGGCACCCGGCATTGTTCACGCGCACTTTGCCCTGCCCTGACAAGCCGAGCGATTTGCATTTTTTCTTGGCGTAGTCGCGCAGGTCGCCTGAACAACGCTCGCCGCAGGACGGGCGACCATCGTCTCGCTCGTTGGTGCAAAAGAAAACATGATGTTTGTAGTAACTCATAATGACTGCTTCAACAAAACTTGTGCTGAATTATGGCTGGCCCGCTCGCGCATCTTCGTGTTCTTGATTTAACCCGCGTGCTGGCGGGGCCCTGGTGCACGCAAACGCTGGGTGATCTCGGAGCCGACGTCATAAAAATTGAGCGGCCCGATACCGGCGACGACACGCGTGCTTGGGGGCCCGCGTGGCTCTCGGATGCCGATGGAAAAGCGACCGGGGATTCGGCGTACTTTTCAAGCTGCAACCGCAACAAACGCTCGATGACGGTCGACATTTCCAAACCGGAAGGCCAGACGCTACTGCGCGAGCTGGCCACTCAATGCGACATCCTTGTCGAAAACTACAAGATGGGTGACCTCAAGCGCTACGGGCTTGACTACGGCGCGCTCAGCACAATCAACCCGAAGCTCGTGTACTGCTCGATCACGGCGTACGGCCAGGACGGCCCGTACGCGCATCGCCCCGGTTACGACTTGTTGTGTCAGGCCGAGGGCGGCTTGATGGCCATCAACGGCCATGCCGACGTCGACAAAGGCGGCCCCGGTGGTGGGCCGGTGAAGGTGGTGATTGCCGTTACTGACGTGCTCTCAGGCCTTAACGCCACCATTGCCATACTCGCCGCGATTGAAGCGCGCCACACCACCGGCCGCGGCCAGCACATCGACATCGCGCTGCTCGATTCCATCGTGCAGTTCGGTGCCAACCAGATCGCCACGTACTTCATCACTGGCAAGTTGCCGCAGCGTGTGGGTAATGCGCATGTGAATCTGGCGCCGTATCAATCGTTCAAGACCGCTGACGGCTACATGATCGTTGGCGCTGGCAACGACGGCCAGTGGCGAAAGCTGTGCGACGCGATGGGCGTGCCGGAGATGGCGTTTCGGGCTGAATACCTGGAGATGAAAGATCGTAACGCCAATCGGTCACAACTGGTGGTTGATCTTGAGGCCGTTCTCACCACGCGAAGCACTGCATTCTGGCTCGACAAATTCGCAAGCCTCGCCATTCCCCATGCGCCAATCAACACCTACGATCAGGTGTTTGCCCATCCACAGGTTCAGCACCGACAACTGCGTCTCGACATGCAGCGTCCTTCAGAGCAGGGCGGTGCCAATATTGCGATGGTCAGAAGCCCGATTCGCATGAGTGACACGCCGGTGACCTATCGCCATGCGCCGCCTGTGAAGGGGTCAAGTACGGGCGATGTGCTGCGAGAAATTCTTGGCAAAAGTGAGTTGGAGATTGAGGCATTGAAGGCCGTGACGGGACTGTAGGAGCGGCTCTGCCGCGACCATTCAGCAGATGACAGAAGGTGAAGATGTGACCTGAGTGACGGCCTTCCTGTCACTGTTGTCATTTCGTCACCTTCTGTGGCTTTGCCAAGGGTCACGGCGCAGCAGCTCCTGCAAAAAACCCCATCACGCCGATTTAAGCAAACCCGATTCAGCGCGCACAACGAACCTGCGTTCGCTCTCGGTCCACTGCTCACCGCGCTGTACGAGGCGCGCATACATGCGGGGCATCGCCGGGTCGTTCGGCCAGCCGCTTACTGTTGCAACGCCACGATAGGGCCCGAGCCACTCGCGGCTGGACAGGTTCCGCCATACGTGCGCTGCATGTTCAGGCAACGCCTCGGCATCGGTTTGCCACAATCCACGTCCGTGTTGCGGCGACAGTTCGATCGGGATGGCGGCGTCAGGCGACGGGTGAAACACATAACCGCGGGCCAGCGCATAGTTGTCGACGAACAATGCCTCCGGCGTTCGCGTTTCGCCGCACGCGGTTTCAAGCCAACGACAGATCGCCAGTCGCCCGGCTTCGGTGTGTCCGAGATCAGTTTGTCGTGTGGTCATCTTGCTGTACTTGTCGGTCATGCGGTCAAATGCGCGCGGCCCGAAAAAGCCCGCCATGCCAAGTTCCGGACGCAGGTTCAAGTAATACTTGACTGTTACCTCCAGCGTCTCTATCACGCCATCGTGACGCAGTAACACCACATCAAATTCGCCGACAGTGCGGCCCCCTGTCCTAACAATCAAGCCACGCGTTGCCGCGCGCACGTCGGGGCGTGCCGCCTGCCAGAACAACACGAATTTCTCGAAGGTATGACCGAGCGGCGTGTTGACCAACGGGTCACCTAGCGACGCCTGAAACGCGCTGGGCTCGCAATCAGTCGCGTGCAGCCAATCGGTGCAACGCGCCAGTTCCTGCGCTGACCACGCGTCAGAGCGCAAGCGTCCTTGCCAGGCGGCATTCTCCGCGTCGAACAATGATGGCGAGCCGATTGCCCAGGCGAGGCGCCGCACGTCTGCGTGCTGCAAGGTGTCGAGTAACGAATTCAGCATGCGGGGTCACCGCACATTGCGGGGTCGCACACGCGTCGCGTCAGGCAAGCGAGAGCACACGCTTCAGAAACGCAGCGATGTCCACGACCTCTTCGGCACACACTGAATGCGGCATGCCGTATTCATGCCAGTTAATCTTGTAGCCGTGCGTTTCCAGGCGTGCTTTGGAGCGTTTTGCGAGCGCAATCGGAATCACCGGATCGGTTGCTCCGTGCACCATCAAAATGGGAATCTGACGATTGCCGCTCGATGCTTCTACGCCCAGCGATTCGGCGCAGGCCAGATAGGTCGATAACGCCATGATGCCGCCCAGTTTTTCCGGATAGCGCAGGCCCGTTTGCAACGCGATCACGCCGCCTTGCGAAAACCCGGCCAGCACGATGCGCTCGGACGCGATGCCCTGCGCACTTTGATCAGCGATGAGCTCGCCAATGGCGAGCTGACTTTTGCGCACGCCCGCTTCGTCCGCTCGTTTGTCAATCTCCGCAGAGGTGATGTCGTACCAGGCGCGCATCACGTAGCCACCGTTGATGGTGACCGGCATGGTGGGGGCATTCGGGAAGACGAAGCGCACCGAGTGGTCGCGCGGCAAGTCCAGCTCGGGAACCATCGGAACAAAGTCGTTACCGTCTGCGCCTAGACCGTGCATCCAGATGACGCAGGCGGTGGCAGGGGAGGGAGGATTGAGGGTGATCGATTCAAGCATGGAGCAATTCTATTTGGCTTCGTCCCCCATCGACGAACGGATGGCACGGCTGACGCGCCTGCCTAGAGCGTTAAATGCACCTTTATGCTTCGACTTCGATCAGCCGCCATTGCAAACGCATTGTTAGCTGCGGTCATTTTGTAGGTGTGAGTCAGCAGCGACGACACATCGATGGCACCACTCGCCAGTGCTTGCACGGCGGCACCATATTCGCCGTCGAAGCGGAACGCGCCGAGCAGATCGACTTCGCGCGACACGCACCGGTTGACCGCGAGTTCTGCGGTGGGCATGCTCAGCATGCCGACCAGAACGACACATCCGCCGGACGCTGTGGCCTGTATGGTCGTGGCAATCGCTGCGGCGTTGCCTGAGCATTCAAACGTCGCATCGAACGGACCCTTGTTGGCGTACCAGGCTTCCACTTTGTCTGGCGAGGTGATCGCATTCACTGCCTCGTCAATGCCCAGCGCTTCGGCCCGTTTGAGCGCTACGTCGGCCACGTCGGTCACCAGCACCCGCTTGCCCACCAGCGAGCTGGCGCGGCGCACCGCATGCAGCGCCATCGCCAGCGGCTCGGCCATGGCAGCGATACGGAAGTCACAATTCTGCGGCACCACGAAGCACTGCGCTTGGGTGGCCACAATCACCTCGCGAAATAGGCCCTGAATGTGCGGGAAGAGAGCCGCACTTCCGTAGAAATTCATGGCGAGGCAAATCTGCCCTTTGCCCGCTTTGCAGGTGCGACAAACGCGGCACGGTTGATTCGCTAGGATTACGCATTTTCCCCTCGGAGATATGCATGCACCCGTTGTTTGATTTGACTGGCAAACGCGCCCTGATCACTGGTTCGTCGCAGGGCATCGGTCTCGCCCTGGCGCAGGCGTTGGCAAGTGCAGGCGCGCATGTCATCATCAATGGCCGTGACGCAGCGAAATGCGAGCGCGTGGCGGCGGAGTTCGCAGCTCGCGGCGAGACCGCTTCGGTGCGCGCTTTCGACGTGACCCATCATGCGGAAACACAGGCCAATATTGATGCCATCGAACGCGACATCGGCCCCATTGACATTCTGGTCAACAACACCGGCATCCAGATTCGCGGTGCCTTTGTCGACTTCGCGCTCGCGGATTTTCAGCGGCTGTTCGACACCAACGTTGCGAGCGCCTTCGCCGTGAGCCAGGCCGTGGTGCGCCACATGCTGCAACGCGCTCGCGGCAAGATTATCAACGTGAGCTCGGTCAATGCCGAGTTGGGGCGTGCCAGCATCGTGCCCTACATCGCGTCAAAAGGGGCACTCAAGATGCTGACCAAAGGCATGTGCGTCGAACTGGCTAAACACGGCATACAGGTCAATGGCCTGGGGCCCGGCTATTTCGATACCGAACTCACGCAAGCCCTCGTGCAAAACCCGGAGTTCACGAGCTGGCTTGAAGCCAGGATACCGGCAGGACGCTGGGGTAACGTCGACGAGCTCAAGGGCGCAATCATCTTTCTCGCCGCACCCGCGTCAGACTTTGTGAGTGGCCACATCCTCTACGTTGATGGCGGGATGACGGCGGGGGTGTAGG
Organism: Burkholderiales bacterium; assembly: GCA_043758415.1. Classification (GTDB taxonomy): domain Bacteria; phylum Pseudomonadota; class Gammaproteobacteria; order Burkholderiales; family Casimicrobiaceae; genus Casimicrobium. The sequence continues at coordinate 1,885 of JAYVNO010000087.1, read as the reverse complement.
TCTACGGTTGGAGCGGCTCTGTCGCGACCCTGGTTGCGCTACAACGGCGCGGTCGCGGCGGAGCTGCTCCTACAGTCCCTCGGGCTTCACACGCTCAACCTGCGCAATCCGTTCACGCCACGCATCGGGAATCGCCACCGATTTTTTCGCATGACTGTCGGCGTAAACATAAATCAGCTCGCCATCAGTTAAGTGCACATCGCCACGAAATATTGCAATCGCAATGGTCATGCTGCTGCGACCGAGCCTTGCGCAACGAACACCGATATCCAGCTCGTCGTCGAAACCTGCTGAGCCGTGATATTCAATCTGCGCCTTGCGTACGACAAGTTCCTGCCCCGCCGCTTGCTGGCCCAGCGGATCGCACAAACCGGTGGCTCGCCAGTACTCGGTGAACGCCACGTCGAAGTAGAGCAGATAGTTGCCGTTGAACACGACACGTTGCAGATCCACTTCTGCCCAGCGCACGCGCAAGCGATGAAAGAACGCGAAGTGGGATTTTTGAGTTGGCACGAGACGGCGCATGTTCAGCGTCACTCAATGCAAATGCACTGACCCCGTTTCGGCATCTTCCGGCAAATGTGCGTGCAGCATTTCGCCGTCGCGATTGGGGAAGTGTGGCGCACCGCAGTCGTCGCAAAACTCCAGCGGCAACTGCTCCTCCAGCAGCAAAATGGTGCCGATCTTGGCTGCGCGCAACAAGCCTTCAATTTCTTCAACCACCGGCGTGTCGTCACCTTCGTCGGACACCAGCGGCCACACGCAACCATGGACGATTTCATCGCTTTCGCCGATGGAGAAACCGATGCGATATTCCTCCAGTTCGTTGCCCCAGCAGCCGCCAATCACAGCGCTTAATTTGTCCGGCGTCGTGCTGGTGACAGCTTCGAGATACGACACCGACGCACCAATCGAGTAGGCGCGAGAAGCCATGTCGGCATCACGACACGCAGCGAAGAAAGAACGCGGCAACGTCAGCTCGTGCGGGAATCCCACCAGCAACGGTTTGATCGCGTTTCCACCCTGCGCGCGCCACGTTGTAAGGCAGGCTTGACGGGCTTCTTCGACTTGCGTGGTCGTCTCCTGCCAGGCGTAAAACGGCTCGCCCTCGGTCACCTGAAACGCGCCGACAATCATGCGCATGTCGCACACCACATCCGGTGCATCTTCCACCGTTTCCGGTTCGATGGTCAGGTGCGTGCGCTCGCGAATGGCATTGCCCAGGTTTTGCAGCAACTCGCGCGATTGGCTGTAGCTGTGCGGCAGCTGATCAGGTGCGAACAAAAAGTTCGCCAACGCAATCTTCGCCTTTGACGAAAACACATGTGCTGCAAGCTGCACCGAGATGTCCTGCAACTGTTGTTTGGCGATGGTTTTCGCAGGAATTTTGTTGCGACCCCATACCAAAATCGGCGCGCAAAAAAGCGTGATTCGCTGCGGGCCTTTTTCTGAATCGAGCACGATGGATTCGGTGAGCGACTCCACCATATCGGCCAGCGCATCGAACGTCGACTCCGGCGCGTCGTGCGCCTTGTCGAGCGCACGATTGATCGCGTCCTCGTCGTTGTTTTCAAGCTGCGTGGTTACGGCAGCCTCAAGCTCGCGCTCCCAATACACGTCCTCAGCGCGGCTCTTTGACGACGCCAGACCTTCGGCGAGACGGACGAGCTGGTTGGCTTCACGGGCACCGCTCTTGCGGCGAAATGGGGCTCGGGACATAGCGGAATCCTTTGTAAGGGGTTCATTCTACGAGGGCGCTCCAGCGAGCGACAGTCGCCACCCAAGCTTGCCGTAGTCAGTCGGCGGACACTCCACACTTCCCATTGGCGCAAATAACCGTAGCCTCGCGTCGCAACCTGGGTATCCAGGCAGATATTTGCGCTTC
>JAYVNO010000086.1:0-5901 GCA_043758415.1 Burkholderiales bacterium | reverse complement strand
TGATGGTATTGCTGGGATTTTTGAGCGTTGCGTTACTATACCGCGCCACGCAAAATCGCGGCAGCATTTAGTTGACTCGGCGGCCCGGCAAAAGCCTTGTGCTGACCGGTCGTCACAGACCGCACGTTTTTCGGTTGCCCTCCACCATGCCCGACTTTTGGCGCCATTCCGGATTTCATCTACTTCAGCGAGACGCGCTCGGCATGCTGAGCGTAACGGACGATTATTTGCGTGCGTATTTTGCGCGACCTGAGGTGGCGCCGGTGGCTGATTCGTGCACGCAGGAGCGTGCGCTGTTTGCTGCACTGATCGAGGATCCGCGCCGTACTGTGACGCCGGCCGAGATCAATGCCATGGCTGATGCAGACGCGCGCGAAGCGTATCGCATCGTGCTCCGGTTGCGCGAACTCCTGCTCGCCGCGGGCACCGTCGAAGGCTGCTATATGGCATTGTTCCGATCCCCCGACGGAGCACCGCGCGATTTCGCTGCCAGCGGGTTGCCACCCCTGTTCGCCGATCAGATGGCGCAAGCGATTCTGCGCAACATTCTCGAAGGATGCGACGATGCGCTGATGGCGCGCGCCGCCGAGCTAATGTTTCGCGAGCAGCGCGCCCATGTTGACGATGGACGCATCATTTTGGCCGATCTGGAAACAGTCGAGATGAATGCCACTCGTGCTCAGGATGGCAGCCAATACGGTGGTATCGGGCGTCTGATTGCCGAGGCACAAACGACCCTCAAGGCGGTCGAACTGGATGTGCTTCAGAGTGAGAGCGCCGATATTTACTGGGCGCGTGATGAGCGCCATGACACCGCGCTACAACTCAATTTTGGCCGCGAGGGGTTGATGGCGCTGTGCCGCGTGCTGGAGCGCTGGATCCGTCATTTTTTTGGTGCCGCCGTGTTGATCAAGCCGGTGCGATCAATCGACAACGCAAGGCTAAACTGGTACTGCGGACTCGATCGTGAAGCCACCACCCTGCTCAATGACCTTTATAATGGTTTCGAATTAGACTACGAGCGCTCACGTCGGATTCTATGCTTGATGGAACTGTCGTTTGATGACTGCGGTATGTTGCGCCCGGACGTGAAAGACGCGCCAATTTATCTCGCTTTGGCAATGGATCAAAACAACGAGGTGCGGATGAAGCCGCAAAACCTGCTCGTCAACCTGCCGATTCGTATAACTTCATGAACAACGTCCCGCCAGCATATGATTTGACCAAAGGCGCTACATGAGCGTGCGTCCCATCGAAAAAAAAGCGCCTGCAAAGGCGTCCGTCAAGTTAGCCTTTCCCGTCTATTGGGATGACGCCAAGCGAGAGTTAATGAAGGGCGACCGGGTGCTGCGCCGGATCATTCCAAAATATGAAGGGGGGAGTCTGACTTCGCGCGGTGATCCCTTTGCGACGCTCGCTCGTTCAATTGTCGGCCAGCAAATTTCGGTGAAGGCAGCGCAAGCGGTGTGGGAGCGGGTCGCTGCGGCCTATCCTGATTTCACGCCGGCGAAATTGGCGCGCGCCAAAGCTGAAAAATTGCGTGGCTGCGGACTGTCGCAACGCAAGGCCGAATACATTCTGGACTTAGCTGCGCATTTCAAACAGGGCGGCGTGAAAGCCGAAGATTGGCAAACGCTGGACGACGACGCCGTGGTCGCCGCGCTGATCGGTATCCGCGGCATTGGCCGCTGGACCGCAGAGATGTTTCTCATGTTCAATCTCATGCGCCCGGATATTTTCCCGGTGGACGATCTGGGATTGCGCAAGGCGGTTAGTCTGCATTATTTTTCTGGCGAAACGGTAACCTTGAGCGAACTACGTGAGGTCGGGGAAAATTGGGCGCCGTGGCGCTCGGTCGGCACCTGGTACATGTGGCGCAGTCTTGACCCGTTGCCCGTTGAATATTGAGCCTGGCAACAGGACTCGCGACATCGCCTATGAAAACGACATTTCTGGATTTCGAGCAGCCAGTTGCTGAGCTGGAGGCAAAGATCGAAGAGTTGCGCTATGTGCAAGATGACTCGGCGGTCGACATTTCAGAGGAAATTGACCGGCTGAAAAAGAAAAGCCAGGCGCTTACCAAAGATATTTACGCCAAACTCACTCCGTGGCAAGTCTCGCAAGTGGCGCGTCATCCGCAGCGTCCCTACACGCTGGATTACATTCAGGCGATGTTTACCGATTTTCACGAGTTGCATGGCGACCGGTCGTACGCGGATGATCCATCGATTGTCGGCGGTCTGGCGCGCTTCAATGGCCAGCCTTGCATGGTCTTGGGGCACCAGAAAGGGCGCGATGTCAAAGAGCGCGGCTACCGCAACTTCGGCATGCCGCGCCCGGAAGGCTATCGCAAGACCTTGCGCTTGATGCGCACGGCCGAAAAATTCAAACTGCCGTTGTTCACGCTGGTCGACACGCCTGGGGCTTATCCCGGGATTGGCGCCGAAGAACGCGGGCAGTCGGAAGCGATTGGCCACAATCTCTATGCGATGGCTGAACTGAAAACGCCGATCATCACCACCGTGATCGGCGAAGGTGGTTCCGGCGGCGCGTTGGCGATTGCCTTGGGTGATGTCGTGCAGATGTTGCAATACTCGACGTATTCGGTCATTTCGCCCGAAGGCTGCGCATCGATTTTGTGGAAAAGTGCGGACAAAGCGCCAGAGGCTGCCGAGACCCTCGGTATCACTGCGCAACGATTGAAGACGCTTGGCTTGATCGACAAGATTGTGACTGAACCGCCTGGCGGAGCACATCGCGACATGCAGGCCATGGCGACGACGTTGAAAAAATCGCTCGCCGAGGCGCTGCGCCAGCTCACTGATGTGCCGTTGCCAAAGTTGCTCGAAACACGCTATCAGCGTTTTATGCAGTATGGCAAGTTTGAGGAACAAGCGGCTTAAACCCGGCGATGCTGCCGGGCGCGCGCTCACGTGGTTGCGGCAACTTCAGCTTGAGTCAGGGTTGACTGCGCCGCGCATTTGCGTGGCGTTCTCCGGCGGTCTTGATTCCACCGTGTTGCTGCACCAGTTGGCGCGAGCGCGCGCGTTGCTGCCATTTTCGTTGAGTGCGATCCATGTTCATCACGGTTTAAGCAGCAACGCGACGGCCTGGGCGCGCCATTGCAGGCAGGTGTGTGCGGGGCTCGATGTGCCGCTGCGTGTACGGCGGGTTGAGGTCAATCGCGCACCACGCACGAGTCTTGAAGAGGAGGCGCGGCGCGCCCGCTATGCGGCGTTCGCTGCGGTCAAAGCCGACGTGATTGGGATGGCGCATCATGCGGACGATCAGGCTGAGACAGTCTTATTGCAGCTGTTGCGCGGGGCTGGGCCCAAAGGGCTGGCTGGCATGCCTCACTTGAAACCTTTGCCCACCAACGGTTTCGGCCATATTTCGCTTTGGCGACCGTTGCTCGTGTGTACGCGTGCGGAATTGGCGGTGTATGCGCATCAACACAATTTGACTGCGATTGACGATGAAAGCAATGCCGACGAGCGTTTCCGGCGTAACTATCTGCGCCATCGCGTGATGCCCTTGTTGGCGGCAGGTTTTCCGGCAGCAACTACGATACTGGCGCGAGCGGCGCGGCATCAAGCGGAGGCTGCCGAATTGCTCGATGTGCAGGCAGACGCCGACCTCGCACTGGCGAAAGCGGGCGCCGGACTGCATGCCGAAACGCTTAAGCAATTGGGCGACGCGCGCTGCAAAAATGCCTTGCGCCGCTGGCTTGAACACGCCGGCCTGCGCCAGCCGTCCGAGGCCCGTCTCAATGCCTTGATCAAGGCACTACGCGACAGCAGCAACGACACCCGGCTTGCCTGGATCCATGAGCACCGCACTGTACGGCGGGAAAAGGATCTGCTGACGCTCGGCTGAACGGCGTTTCGATGATGGTGCCGTACCGATCAAGGAGTGACGAGCGGGGCTAAACTTGCTATAATTTCAGGCTAAGTTTCTCGTCTCAAAACCTTAATTTATTTGGAGTTTTTCAGCTATGGCAATCGAGCGCACCCTCTCGATCATCAAACCCGACGCAGTCGCTAAAAACGTGATCGGTAAAATTTATCAGCGCTTCGAAGACGCCGGCCTTAAAGTGATTGCTGCGCGCATGATCCATCTGTCTCATGCGGAAGCCGAAGGCTTCTACGCGGTACACAAAGAGCGGCCGTTTTTCAAGGATTTGGTCGGCTTCATGATCTCCGGGCCGGTGATGGTGCAAGCGCTAGAAGGCGAGGGCGCGATCCTGAAAAACCGGGATTTGATGGGCGCCACTGATCCGAAAAAAGCCGCAGCCGGCACGATTCGCGCCGATTTCGCCGACAGCATTGACGCGAACGCGGTGCATGGCTCGGACGCAGCTGAGACTGCCAAGATTGAAATCGCCTACTTCTTTCCGGCGCTGAACGTTTACTCTCGATAAGCGTAGAGCACGGCATTTGCATCGACCGTACCGCGCCCAATTCTTACCATGACGACAAACTTGCTCGATTTTGACGCCGATGGCCTCGCGGCATGGTTTGGCGCGCGGGGTGAAAAGCCGTTTCGCGCGCGACAGGTATCGCACTGGATGCACCAGCGCTTCGTTTCAGATTTTGCGGACATGAGTGATGTTGCAAAATCGCTGCGTGAAAAACTGATCGCACAAGCGGAAATTGCCGTGCCTGCGGTGATCTCTGATCATGTTGCCCGCGATGGCACCCGAAAATGGCTGCTCAATGTTGGCAATGGTAATGCGGTTGAGGCGGTGTTCATTCCGGAGGAAGATCGCGGCACGCTGTGTATTTCAACCCAGGCTGGCTGTGCGGTTGACTGTGCCTTTTGCTCGACCGGCAAGCAGGGGTTTTCACGCAACCTGACCACCGCTGAAATCATCGGTCAACTCTGGCTGGCCAATCGATTGCTGCGTGCGGAAGGCGAGCCGCGCGGATCTGAAGCGGTTCCCGGCATGGCGGAGGCGGTACAGCGGCGGCCCGTGACGAATGTGGTGTTGATGGGCATGGGCGAGCCGCTGCTCAACTTCGACAACACGCTGCCAGCCTTAAAGCTGATGCTTGACGATCATGCGTACGGATTGTCGCGCCGCCGGGTCACGCTCTCGACCTCGGGTGTCGTGCCAATGATGGATCGTCTGCGTGATTCCTGTCCGGTTGCCTTGGCAGTGTCGCTGCACGCTCCCAACGACGGCTTGCGCGATACGCTGGTGCCATTGAATAAAAAATATCCGCTGCGTGAATTGATGGCGGCCTGCGTGCGCTATCTGGATAAAGCGCCACGCGACTTTGTGACGTTTGAGTACATCATGCTGGATGGGGTCAACGACGCGCCCGCACAGGCACGCGAGTTGGTTGCGCTGACGCGCGATATACCGTGCAAGTTCAACTTGATCCCCTTCAATCCGTTTTCCGTTGCTGGTGCGCTGATTCAGTTCAAACGATCTGACCCGTTAAAAGTGCGCGCGTTTGCCGAAGTGCTCATCAATGCCGGCATTGTCACCACCACCCGCAAGACACGGGGCGACGACATTGCTGCGGCTTGCGGGCAGTTGGCCGGTGAAGTGCAGGATCGTACCCAGCGGGAAAGCCGGGTTCACCGGCTGTCTGGAGAATTTCGGGCGGCGCGCCCTTTGCCGGCCTAGGCAGGCCAGCTTTTGAGGACTAATTCGATGCATTCAATTCACTCTTCAAAGTGCTTGTGTGGGTTCAAATTCGGACTGCTGACGACGTTGATCGCGCTTTGTGTAGCTTGCGTGGCTCCCGAGCGAAATCCAGCCCAAGGTAACCGTCAAGCTTCGGGCGAACAACTTCCGGCCCGCAACGCCGCTGAACAAGGCGGAGACCGCAACGAAAGCGCCCGGCTGCGTACCGAGCTCGGGTTTAATTATTTTCTGCGCGGCCAGATGGC
>JAYVNO010000085.1:0-5969 GCA_043758415.1 Burkholderiales bacterium | reverse complement strand
TGCACAGCCTGTGGATAAAGCTACATCGCGCTTCAACCCGCCCAACCTCCACTTAATAATCGGGGTTTGCTGTTCAGACAACCGGGGCCACTTCTGTTCCGGACGTCCCGTTTATTTGGAAATCATTAGAGTGGGTCAAGCCGGGGGGCGCGATCGGCTTTGCGGTTCACGCACGTCTACTATTCCGGCAGACCGATGAAGGGAAGGCGCGTGCGTTGCTATTTGAGGCTGTTCGATTTACCGGAGTAGTGAACGCAGCGGCGCTACGCATGGAAAGTAACATCTGGCCTCGCGTATCCGCTCCGTTTTGCCTGCTAGTAGGGCGCAATGAAAGGCCAACCGCCGAGGACGGTTTCTATTTTGTCAGTCCGAATCGCGAAACCACGCTCAATGATGTCGGGCAGTTTCGAATCGATCCAGAGGCGGCGGTGCCGATACTAAACCGGTACGTTAAAGAGCAACCGTTTCTATTCAAAACACTCTTTCGTGGCAATGCACTAGATGGCGAAATTCTTGCGCGTATTCACGAACGCGAAACTGTGCCCCTATGCGAAATCGACGAAGTGCGTCATGGCGAAGGATACCTACCCGCAAACGGCACTAAACAGGCGGCATACCTCGATAACCAACCAACTCTCGAAGAAACCTTGTTGCAGGGGAGGGTTGTCGACCCATCTGCTTTGCCAAAAATTCCTACAGGAACGCGATTTCATCGTCCGAAGGATGCAGACATTTATAAAGGCCCACTGGTTCTATTTCGCCAAGCACCGAAGCTTGAACGCGATGAGCGTGGCGCATTGATCTGCGATTTTGACGTCGCCTATAAGCGCTCATATGTTGGTTATTCGTTCGCACGACTTTTCCCTTCTGACCGCGCACACTTGTATGCTGAGTACGTCTTTGTTTTGTCCTACAGCAATCTTTTTCTGTATTACTCGCTCCTAACAAGCTCACAGTTTGGCGTTGAGCGTGACGCCTTGTTAAAGGAGGACATAGATCGGTTTCCTGTTATTCGGTATGAGGTTTTAACTACAACGCAAAAGCGGACCCTTCAAGAATGCGCGTCAATGTTGCGAACGTCAAAGGTTAAGTGGTGTTTTCTGGACACGGTAGTTGCGGACATCTATGGCTTGAATGAGATCGATGGACGCGTTATAGCCGACACGCTTGCGACTCAATTGACCTATAGGCATGCACAAGGATGGGCGCAAAGCGCTCCGACGAACAGCGCCATCGGCGAATTCGTCACCCAGGTGCAAAAAATTCTCTCGCCTTGGTGTCTACGTACTGGCAAGCGTGTCATGATTCAGCGAGTGACAACTTTGGATTCGGCGAGTTGGAGATACCTGAGCATTGGTACGTCGGACACGTCAGTGAATAAATCGGACGAGGGCATTGCGCTGCTGGGAACTCAACTCGCTGATCGATTTTGGGCTTCTAAAGTTTTGATGCATCCGTCTGATGGTCAATTGATAGTTGGCTTTCTGGCGCAAAACCGATATTGGACGCGTACGCGCGCAAGGCTGCTCGCACTTGACCTGCTGCGAAGCGAACCAGCTTTCAAGGTTAAGCAAAAGCGTGCTTAGCGACTTTGGTATTGCACCCAGCACGGGCGAACTACAGCCGCCGTATCCGAATTGGGACGAATTGCAAATTGAGACGATTGAAGAAGCGATCGCGGAAGCGTGGAATCGTGTTTTGCACGATGCGGAGTTACCTCCGGGTTGGATGCTGACCGCTAACGAGGAGGCAATAACGGAGCGCATTCACGCGGCGCTTTGCCGACTGTTACAGGACGGGACGATCACTTTGGGTTTCAGCAAGGATCACTTTCAAGACCCACATCGCGAAGCCAGCACCACGAGTCACGACGGCAAACAAAAAAAGATTTCGCCCGATCTGTTCTTCAAGCGCGCGGCAGAAAAATTCACATTCAGCGACCCAAGACAGTTTGGGTATTTTGTCGAATGCAAAATTGTTGATGCAAATCACAGCGTCGCAAAATATTGCGATGAAGGGATCGCGCGGTTTTGCGATGGAAAGTATGCATGGGCGATGCGGTTTGCGGGCATGGTCGCATACGTCCGCACACCTCCGAATCCTCCTCTTCGACCACATTCGTCATTGTGCAAGGCGCTCAATGGAAAAACTAAATCGGCGAAGAGGAACTCAGGCGTACTACAAGGGCCCGAGTTGTGCTCGTTTTCCAAATTGGCCTTAGGTGTAGAAGTAACTGTTCACAATCGCACAGCAAATCTTCCGCCTGTGGTGCTTCGACATATTTGGCTTGATGTTTGAGACGGGCCGTCCGTTCATTTCCGAGCTGTGTCTGGACAGCCGCGTCAACCCACACTCAAATACCCACCATCCACCGGCAATATTGACCCCGTCACATACCGCGCTGCATCGGAGCACAAAAACAAAATCGGATCAGCGATCTCAGCTGGATCTGCCCAACGATTCATTGGAATGCGCCCCATGATCTGCGCGTTGCGCTCCGGGTTTTCGCGAGCACCGCGTGACAGCTCGGTCACCACCCAACCGGGCGCTACCGCGTTCACGCGAATGCCATCAGGTGCATACGCCGCGCCGAGTGACATTACGAGATTCTTCACCGCGCCCTTCGATGCCGAATAAGCCGGCTGCACCGGGCCGCCGAAAAAGCTCATGACCGAACCAATGAACACAATCGCGCCCTTGCTCTTCGCGAGCAATGGACGAGCAGCAGTCGCCACACGCATGCCGCCCGTGAGATTCACGTCGATGACTTCGGCGAATGTCTCAGGATCATGCTCCGCCGCACGGCGGATGATGCCCGCCGAGTTCACCACAAAATCAAGTTGATCGAGCGAACCGACAAGACGCTTCACCGCCTCACCATCGCGCACATTCAACGTCTCGCAGCGCACACCCGCGAAGTCAGGATTCACCCTCGCCGCGTTCATTTCTTGCTCGGTCACGCCACAGGCAATCACCTTCGCGCCCGCCCGCTTGAACGCAAGCGATGCCGCAGCACCAATGCCTGAAACGCCGCCGGTGACGAGGGCGACTTTGCCTGAGAAGTTGAAAGTGGTGTTCATTATGGTGAAAGCACTAAGGTGCCGAATTCCTTTAGTGTTGAGTCGACAGTAAGCAAGCGTAGCTTGTTTAGCTTTGCTTGGGCATAGAGCAGGCGGTCAAACGGATCGCTGTGTGCGTGCTGCAATTCGCACGACAGAATTATTGCGTCGACATCAACGGGCAGTTCTATCAAGCCATTCTCGACCTGGCTTTGAAATAACTGGCGAGGCTTGCGTGCGATTATTCCGCGCTTCCATTTAAGTCCGATCTCCAAAATAGATGCCGACGAAAAATACACTGCGTCGACGGCATGAATTAGCGCAATAGCTTTCGCCGCCCGATCCGCCAGGTTGGAGAGATGAGTTTTTGCTTCGTAGGTATTGAGTTGCATGGTGGATTCCGCTTTCACCATAAAGCTGACCAACATCAATGGAACTTGACCAACAGCGTGAAAGTGGCGATGTGCGTGCGGCGCTGGATCAAGGTGAAGCTTGCGCGCTAATACGATAGGCCACAACAAAGGGGGCTACGTGTCATCTACACAATCACCATCGAGCGGCGCGGCAAACGAGACGGACACCGACGCAACGGCTAAAAAGCTCGCGACCGATCCGCTGGGTTATGACGTGTATACAGACACGCTGTGGCAGCGCATTGAACACGCGCTCAATCGAAGCGCACGTCCAGAGGCTGAGCTTGGCGATGATCCACTGGTGGTCGGCATTTTCGGCGAATGGGGCGCTGGCAAGTCTTATCTTCTGAGCAAGATTTTTGCGCGCGCGACTGCGGAGCTGGGCAGCAAAAGCAGCAACTGAATAAAAACAACCACGGCGAAGGGGACACGCTCACCGTTCCTGTCTGGTTTCAGCCATGGAAGTACGAGCACGAGGAATATCTGCACGTGCCGATGTTGCTGCACGTGATGAACGCGCTGAAAGACGCCTTGCGCGAACCACCATCATTGGCAGGGCAGGTAGTGGCGGCTGGCGCGAGCAGCATCGCTGTCGCCAAGAAGATCGCGAAACCCACCGGGAAAATGCTCAAGATTGCCAAGGCGGCCTTCCCTATCATCCAAAAAATATTGGGCAGCATCACGCTGTTCGGAATAAAAATCGACATTCCCGATGAATGGGGCGGATGGCTTGAAGCGGCAGCTGATACCGCAGAAGAAGGCGTAGGGAACGATGATGACGACGCTAAGGACAAAAAGCGTAAGGACGCGAAAGGGCTGGTGTCAACAGCGTCGCACGATGGACTGTATTTCTATCGCATCCATGAGCTGATGGCCGCGCTTACGCGCCCAGGCAAATACGCGGCACGCAAGGATTTGTTTGGTGAGGCCAAACTCACCAAAGAAACCAACATTAACTTCGTTGTCTTTGTTGACGATCTGGATCGTTGTCTTCCGGAGAAGGCCGTCGCCGTTCTCGAACTCATCAAAACCGTCTTCAACGTCGATAGCTTCGCGTTTGTGCTCGCGCTCGACGACGAGGTGATTGAGCGTGGAATTGGGCATCGCTACAAGGAGTACGCGCTAGTCAACAAAAAGCCGCAGATGCCCATCACCGGTTTTGAGTATTTGGAGAAAATTGTTCATCTGCCGTTTCGCTTGCCTGCGTTGACGCGGGGGCAAGCGATTGCCTTCGTGCGCACCATTGAACGGCGGGTGGAGAGCGATGCGGATTCGCATTGGTTTGGCGCTGTATCAGGTAAGCAAGCCGGTTCAAGGCTCTCGGACGCGGATCACGCAAAGCTTGGTAGTGCCGATGAATTGAATAAGCACGCCTTCAGCGGCACTCGCACAGGCAACGATCCAAACTCTGAGCCGCCCGTACTCCGCCTACTCCTTGCCAGCTTCGACGCTTACGTGCCGCGCAAACTGCTCCGCGCCGTGGAGCTGTGGCATCAAATCTGCCGCGTCGCTCGTGCACGCGGTATCGCGCAGCCCACCGGAATCGCTGTGAGCTGGCAGCGCATTCACGAAGGCCGCAGCGTCAGCATCGATACGCGCGTTGTCTTCGCGCTCGCGGTGCTGCAACTGTTTCAACCCGAATTGTTTCGCTTCATGCGACGGCGGGTGGAGGCTTTTCCCGTGCTGCTGCGTTCCATGGCGGGCAGCACCGCAGCAGCGGATGGATTGAACAAGGTGGAATGCTCCGACGTCGATTTGTGGACCTGGGCGAGCTTTCGGGAAGGCGAAAAGGACAAAGCCGCATACAGGCGGCCCACCACTGAGGAGGCGACCGTAGCCCTTATTGCCACGCTCAGCAGCGAAAACGCCTACCAAGCTCAACACATCCGGCTGCGCATCGCCGAGCGGCTGGTGGAGCACTTTACCGTGCAGCGCCATGTGTTCAACCCACTGCGACTGATGCACTGGCTGGCGCAGGAGTTACCGTCTACCGAGGTCGCAACCTTTAGCGATTTGCCTGCGTATTTCGGCGTGCTAGCGCAGCAGTCGGAACTTCCCGTCATCATCGAGAAACCGCCGACGCAAACGATCTCGCCCAAAGGCATTCCTGCAGGCGAAGTGATGACCGCCCTGATCACCACCGTCGCGCCGCCCTTTGATGTGGCCGAGGTCGACGCTTTGTTTAACGTACTGGTTGCCACCGACACGGTCGCTCGTGGCGGCATTCAGTCGCGCTTCGCGCTGCCCACGCAAAAGGTACTTAGCACGGCGTCCGTCAACGCGCTCACAATGAAGTTCCGTGAGCAATTTGCTGGTGAGAATGACACTTCTTTGACGCTACCGGTCGAACGCTCTTTTGACCACGCCGTCGGTGCATTGAACGCGATTGCCCCGTGGTTGGTGCGAAAGAGTCTCCCCGCTGTGATCGCGCTCCTGGAGCGCCAGATCAAGGCGCTCGACGGCGATATTGATGGGGCGCTTAAAGCGCACTTTGCCG
>JAYVNO010000084.1:0-17529 GCA_043758415.1 Burkholderiales bacterium | reverse complement strand
TCACGTGACCTGCGCGTACGCTCCGGTTGCTGCGCTCCGGGCCGACGTTGCCAACTGCGACACTGCATCCCCAAAAATGAATTATTAGAGGTGCCCTTGACCTAACCTGTAGGAGCGGCTCCGCCGCGACCAACGCGCAATGAGCAAAATCCACTTTGACGAGACGATGACGGGTGGGTCGCGCCGGAGCCGCTCCTACAAAACCTCGATGCGCTGACCGTGACACTTAAAACCATCTCTTCCCGCGACAACCCGCTGGTCAGGCGCTTCGCCGCCCTGTCGCGCTCCGCGCCCGCAAGGAAGCGCGACGGCATGTGCCTGCTCGAAGGCGAGCACCTGGCGCAGAGCTACGTCGAGCGCGTCGGTGATCTTGAAATTTTTGCCGTCCGCGATGCCGGGGGGAATGCTGAACTCACGCTCACGCAGCGCGCGCTTGTCACCCGCGCCCGCGAGGCCATCATCGTGGCACCCGCGCTGTTTGACTCGTTGTCCACGCTCGTCAGCCCGTCTGGCGTTCTGGCGATTGCCAAGGTGCCTTCGAGTCCCGCCGCGGGCACTTCTGGCTTCGTGCTCGCTCTGGACGAGGTGCAGGATCCCGGCAACGTCGGCACCTTGATCCGCACCGCCGCCGCAGCGGGGGTCGCACAAGTGTGGTTGTCGCCGGGCTGCGCCTTTGCGTGGAGCGTGAAAACGTTGCGCGCCGCGCAGGGTGCACACTTTCACACGCAGGTGCTCGAAGACGTGGATTTGCCGGTCGCGCTTGCGGCGTTCAACGGCGCACGCTGGGCGACGCTGCCGCGCGACATCGCTGGTGTGAAAACGGTGTCGTTGTTCGACGCAAAATTTGCCGCAGACAACGCGCTGGTGCTTTCAAACGAAGGTCACGGCTTAAGCCACGCCGTCTCGCGTGCGCTCAGCGGCGGCTTGCGAATTCCGATGGCGGCGGGCGTCGAATCGCTCAACGTCGCAACGGCTGGCGCAATAATTCTGTACGCTATTTTTGCGAAACAACTTTCTGCGTAAACCCCGTTTAATATGGGCAAAACCGCTTAAAATGCCAATTGTCGATAAATGGCGTTTCCGCGTAGTTTCCCGCATCAAATCGACGTTTCAGCGAAAAGCTGATAGGAGGGAAAGTGGGTTGATTCGTTTCTCGTCGTTCCCACTCGGCCTCCGCCGGGTAACGACCGGGCCGGATTCCGTGCGTCCCTACACATCAATGGGTCGTAGGGGGCATGGATTCCGGCCTACGCCGGAAGGACAAAAGTATTGCTATGTTCAGTGCTTCCCTTACAGCCCAAAACAAATCGCCTTAATACCCCGTAGACACCGCAGGCACACTGCCTTCGGGTGGCTCGCGCAAAGCGGCGGCCACGTGGCCTTTGGCGGTTTGCATCAGGTAGCTGCCTTCGTGGCTCAGCGTGACCATGGTGAACCCCTGTTTGCGGCGAATGGCACCCACATCGCCGCTTGCGCAGAAGATGCCCGCCAATTTTTTGTGCGCTTGCGCGCGCGCCAGAATATGAGCAATGGCGTCGATGCAGCGCTTGTCAGTGAGATCCGTGCCAGCGCGGGCACCGAGCACCAGCGCCAGGTCGTTAGGCCCGATGTAGACCCCATCGAGCCCCTTTGTTGCCAGTATGTCGTCGAGGTTCTTGATGCCTTCAAGGGTTTCGATCATGGCAAGCGCTACGATTTCGTCGTTAGCGTGATCAGGGTAGTCGGCGCCGCCGTACAGCAGGCCGCGCGCGGGGCCGTAGCTGCGCATGCCGACCGGCGCGTAGCGACACGCCGCCACCAATTTCTCAGCATCCGCGCGGTTGTTCACCATCGGGCAGATGATGCCATAGGCTCCGGCGTCGAGCACGTGCATGATGAGGGCGGTGTCGTTCCACGGCACGCGAACGATGGGCGTGGTGGGCGTAGCCGACAGCGCTTGCAGCATCGGCAGCACTGCGTTGAAATCGAACATGCCATGCTGCATGTCCACCGTCACGCTGTCAAACCCGGCGTGGCCCATGATTTCAGCCGAATACGACGAACCAAACGCACACCAGCCGTTGGTGGTGCCGACGCCTGCGAGCATTTTTTCTTTCAGGGTGTTCTTTCGCATGGCAAGCTTTCGTGAAGAGTTAGTAGGGTCGTGGGGGGTTAAGCCCAGTATTTTGCCGTGGCGAGGCGTGCGCCGTCGACCATTGCTTCAAATTTGGCATAAACAATTTCAGCATCGACCACACCAAAGCCGGCGAACGTACCAAAGCCGCAATCGGTGCCAGCGATCACGCGTTCGCGACCGACCGTGTCAATGAAGTTGCCCAGACGCTGCGCCACTAGCCGTGGATGCTCGATGAAATTGGTGGTGGAGTCGAGCACACCGGGGATCAAAATTTTGTCGTCCGGGATGATGTTTTTCATGTCACGTATCACCTCCCATTCGTGGCGTGGCGCGGGTTGCTGGTCTCAAACAAGAGCGCCTGCGGCTTGGCTTTCATCACGATGGGCAGAATTTTGTCTAAGCCCACGTCTTTGTGATGCGGCCCTTCGTAGTTGCCCCAGCACACATGCATGCGGATCCGATCTGCGGGAATGCCAACGAGTGATGCATTGAGCGCTTCAACGTGTTGCTCAATGCGCTTGAAATACGCTGCCTCATCGAGGTCACGGTACATCATGTGGCGACCGAGTCCGAGATCGGGCGAGTCCAGTTGCAGCAGCAGGCCAGCATCGACAATAGCCTTGTACTCGTGTGCCATGGCCTGCGCCAGCGCTTCGAGATACGCATCATCATCAACGTAATGCTGGTTCGGTTGAAACAACGAAATCACGCCGGGCGAGGCTGAGTTCATGAACACCTCGGCGACCCCGTGCCTCGCAGCTGCGGATTTGACGTGTGCAATATCGTCGGCCAGCGGCTGCATGCTCTTCACTTTGATCGGCCCGACGCAACAGGGTCGCCGATAGGTGGGCGTGCCGCCCGCGCCCGATGATCGCTTCATGAAGCTCGGAAAATCAAGCAGATCGGAGGGTGTGCGGCGCGGGCTGTCGCCATCAAATCCGGTGAAACGGTCTTTGATGTAGGTGGCGTAACTGATCTTGCTCATCTCGCCGTCGGAGACGATGTCAATGCCCGCATCCACCTGTCGTTTCACCACCGCATCGACCGCCTGAAACATCGTGGCGTTGAACGACGGCAGATCGATAGGCTCGCCTTTCTCCTGCGCAAAAATCAAATCAACAACGGGTTGCGCGCGAGGCAAAGAGCCCACGTGGGTGGTGAGGATGCGCTCGGTGGAAGTTTTCATAGCTGAGATTTCTTATAGCAAAAGGTACACGGGGGTCATGCCAAATCAATGCTCCGCCAACATCATCGGCGGCAGCACCGACGCGCATGCGAGCTTGCCGCCAGCGTCGAGCATCACATCATTGGCGCGAGCCTTGGCAACCAAAGCGGCGCTGAACGCGGGGCGCTTCACGTGGTCGCCCGCGATCACCATCACCGCCTCGCTAGTGGGAGCCCCTGTGGGGCAACGGAACGTGCGCAGCGCGTGCGCCGGGATCGAGATCATGTCCTCGAAACCCAAGGTTTGAACGACGGTGTCGGTGCCCGTGTTCAGCGCCACCTCCAGTGCCGGGGACAGGTTCATCAGTACCATCTTTTCCGTCACACTAAAGGGCGCAGAACTGTGTCCGGATTCGATCCTAATCCACTCTATTGAAAAGCTTTGCGGCTCTAGAACGAGGGGACTATGGTCGCGATGTTGCGACAAGCCGTTGCCCACAGCAGGTGCGATTTTCCAGTGATATCCCGCAGCGTTGTCAAGCGTTGCTTCGCGAAAATCAAGCTCGGATTTTTTAACAACGCGCGCTCGCATTTGGGCAACGCTCCACCGTTTCAGCGCGGCAATTTCGGCTTCGGGCATCAGCGGCAGCAGCTCGTCTGCATCAGGCCTCACGCCGGTCAAGGTTGCATCGATCACCTCGTTGGCTTTGCTGAGCCAGAGCCCGGTCTCGCGTGCCCGCTTGAGTACATCCGGGCTCCAAATGATGCCGCCGGTATCGTCGCCACCGAGCACGGTCATCAGCAAACCGAATTGCTCACTCGCTGTGGTGAACCCGCGAAACAACCATGTCGGCATCACCGCGATATCGCCAGCCTCAATTGGCAGTTCGCCCTCGTCGCCGTGCACGCCCCAGCGCAGGGTGTAGGCGCCGGTGGGCACGATAAAGGTTTCGCTGGTGAAGTGAAGGTGCAGATTGTTGGTAACGCCCGGATACATGCCGGCCGCACCGATGTTAAAGCCGTGCGGCTCCTGCAGGTTAATGAATTGCGAAGCGTTTTGCGTGACGCCAGGCCCGATCATCGAATAGTTTTCTTTCGGCATCGAACCGGGCAGGCGGCAATCGATGAAAGCGTCGACGCAGGGCACATAGTCTTTGCGTTTGAGGTGACGGCGCTCGGCCTCGGCTGGAGTGACAATAACGGTGTTTTCCATGATGAATTGCACTAACCTTTAACAGCGCCCTGGGTGAGACCACCGACGATTTGCTTTTGAAAAAATACGATGAGGATGATGAGCGGAATTGTGATGCTGACTGCGCCCGCAACCCCTTGCATCAAGAGCGCCTCGCTCTCGGCGCTGATGGCGTTGGCGATGGCTGCTGGCATGGTCATTTTCTCGGCATTGGTGAGTGCGGAGCTGAGCAGAAAATCGTTGTACGCCAACAAAAAACTGAATAAACCTGTGGTCACCACGCCGGGCCACATCACGGGAATAATGACGCAACGAAACGCCTGAAAACGACTACATCCGTCGACCAGTGCCGCCTCGTCCAGCTCGCTCGGGATGTTGATAAAAAACGAGCGCAACATCCAGATGGTGAACGGCTGATTGATCGCCACCAGCACAAAAATCAGCGCGAAATAAGTGTTACGAATTCCGAGCGCGTCGAACATGGTGAAGAACGATGGCAACAGGCTGGAATGCGGAATCGCCCGGAACACTAGCGCCACCAACAGCAACCAAAATCCGAGTGCGCCGCGATAACGCGACAGCGCATAACCTGCCAGACAGCCCACCGCGATCGATATGGTGACAGTGCCGAAGGTGACCAGCGCAGTATTCAAAAAATTGCGATAAAACGATTTGTCGATCCACAAAGCGCTGTAGTTTTCAAGCGTAAACGGAGCGACCCACTTTACGGGGGACGAAAAGGCGTCAACATACTGGCGAAACGAAATGATCGCCGTCCACACAATCGGCATTGAGGCGATCAACAGCCACAGTGTGAGCCCGCCGTAGATTGACCATTGCAATGCTTTGCTTTTAGGTGTCAACTCACGCACCTCGGCGCTGTTCGCGATAGGTTTTGACCAGCAACGGAATCAGCAGAATCAAAATGCCAATCAGCGTGAGTACCGCCGCAGCACTTGCTTTGTACGGATTGTTTTCTTGCAACAGGATGAAGTACGTAAGGTACTGCACGCTCGCGGTGAATGCGCCCTGCGTCAGCACCATCACCGGTTCAAACACCCGGTATGCGTCCATCAGGTGAATGAGCGACAGAAAAACAATCAGTGGCATCAAATGCGGCAGTGTGACGTAGCGCATTTTTTGTAATCGAGAAGCACCATCAATCGTGGCAGCTTCCAGGGAATCTTGCGGCACTGATTGCAAACCCGCGTAGAGCACGATGAACGCAAACGGCACTACGTGCCAAATGCCATAAATGATGATGAGCAGACGCGCTGACCATGCCTCGGCCATCCAGAATATCTGGATGCCTGCATGCGACAAAAGGTAGGGCACCAAGCCGTTGTCGCGGAATAGCCACTTGATTGACAGGGCAGCGACAACCGGTGTGATGATGAACGGTAAAAGCGAAGCAGAGATGAACACTCCTTTCAAATTTTGCGTGACGTTATTCACTCCGAGTGCAAGTAGAAAGCCAATGCCGAGTACAAATGGTAGGGTGACGAAAACGTAGATGAGCGTGAACTGCAGCGCGGCAAAAAACTCGTTCTGCGGCTTGTCGGTTTTAGCATTTTGCGCGGCACCGTCGTTCAGGCCCAATACTTTTCGGTAATAGTCTAGCCCGACAAATTCACACGTCCGCAACGCCTTACCATCGGCATCCAATCTGGCCTGATACGACAGTATTTCGTGGGTGCCGAACGGCGTGCTCTCTTGCGCCTTTACCAGCTCCATTTGCAGCGAGCAGTTGCGCACCGATAAGTAGCCTGTCAGCAGCAGCGGTGCCGCCATCAAAACGAGCATCAACGCCAGTGACGGGCCAATAAACTGAAAGAACGTCTTGGTTTTCACGGACTACTCGCCGCCGCAGCAGTGCCGACGGACGCTTTGATGAAACCCTGTTCGGTGGCGGCCCGGGTGTAGGCGCGAGCTGCTACGTCCAGCGCGGCTTTGGGCGTGAGTCGACCGGTGAGCGCCTCCGGCAAAATTTTTCCGATCTCGCCGTGGGCAAGGCTGAAAAATGGCTCAGTGGGCCAGATCGGCCCGCCGCTATTGATTGACGCGAGCACGCCACGGGCAAATCGCGTCGGCTGGTACACCGAACGAATCCAGATCGCGGTGTCGTTGCCGGCGCGTGTGGTGTCCTCACCCAGTGCTTCCATCAGCACTTGAAACACGGTCTCACGATCCCCCGCCATGTTCGTTGGCATCACCACGCCGTCCCACCACAGGTGCGTGGCGATTTTGCCGTCCAACGTGACAGCGGGCGCTGGTGCAAATGCCATTTTGCCGACGACCTTGGATGCTGCAGGGTCGTCCATGCGTGCGGCGCGGCTCGCCCAGAGCACACCCATGGCAGCTTTGCCTTGCTGAAACTGATTCATCACATCGTCGCTGTTTGATGCCAGGGCGTTGGGCGTCATGTAAGGCAACATCGATTTCATCGTCTCAATGGCGTGCTCGCCGTGGAGCTCATTGAACGAGGGCTCTGCGCTGCCCTGCTTGAAAAATCGTCCGCCGCCGCTCACCATCAAGTTGGCAAACTCGGTGCCGCTGTCCCAGCCTTTAGCGAATGTTTGCGCGATGGGAAATTCAATGTTCGGTTCTTTGGCTTTGATGATCGCAGCGGTCGCAACCATCTCTGCATAGGTGGTGGGCACGCTCAAGCCATGTCGGTCAAAAATATCTTTGCGATAGAAAAAGCTCTGAGCGTTTTGCATGAAGGCAATGGCCATCACCGCTCCGTTGAACTTGACCAGCATCCGCTCCTCAATGTTGTAGCGAGCGCGGTACTTGTTGACCAAATCGGTCATCGATTGCAGTTGTCCTTTGCTGCGCAAAACGCTGTAGGTGCCCATGGACACTACCGCCGCGTCAAACGCAGATGCGCCGCCCGAACCAAACGCGCGCTCGGTTTCCTGGCGCGCCTCGGGGGTCATCTTGAACGACACGGAAAGGCCACGCCGATTGCATGCCTCCATGGCACGGCTGATGTGCTGTAGCGCGGGGAAGGCATTGCCGACAATGTTGATGTTGCCGCTGCCTGTGATGTCTGCGCATTTGGCGTGGGCGGTTGCACAACCGAGCGCTAGCGCTGCGAACAACGCAAGGCCTGCGGTGTTTGGACCAACGTTGTGTGCGGTCATGCCCGTATGAGCCACGTGCGGCAACAAGCGGCTCGGCGGGCTCCCTCTCCTCGGGGGAGAGGGCTGGGGAGAGGGACTTCGCCCGCTACGCCGCTCGGTGACCGGAGCGCCCTCCCGCCCAAGGAAAGGGAGTCAAACTTGTGGGGAATGGCGTCGAGGCGATTTCGCATAACGAATTAATCGATCCGCAATCGAAGTTCAGTGGCACCGTCGAACAGGTAACACTTAGCGGCGGCGACCGTAAAACCGCCGCGATCACCCATGTTCGTGCGATACGTTTTGTCGGCTTTTGCGGTGATAAATTGGTGGCCAAGTTTAAGCGTGACGAGCGTAGCCTCGCCCGTTAACTCGACGGTAAATACGTCGCCCTGAATGGCGGCATGATCGGGGCCGACCAACGTCAAATCTTCAGCGCGAACGCCGAGCACCACGTTTTTTTGGCTAATGTTCGAAAAGCCGGGCAGCTTGATTACAAAGCCTTCTCCCGCCGCCTCGAAAGTGCCACGGACAAGGTTGCCCTTGACCAAATTCATTGCGGGCGAACCAATAAATCCTGCAACAAACAGGTTGCTCGGATCGTTATAAATTTGCTCAGGCGTGCCGATCTGTTGAATTTCAGCTTTGCTCATCACCACTACGCGATCCGCAAGCGTCATCGCTTCGATTTGGTCGTGGGTCACGTAAATCGTGGTCACGCCCAGGCTGTGATGCAGGTGCTTGATGTGTGAGCGCATCGAAACGCGCAGCTTCGCGTCCAAGTTCGATAACGGTTCGTCCATCAAAAACACGGCCGGTCGGCGCACGATGGCACGTGCCAAAGCCACGCGCTGGCGCTGCCCGCCGGAGAGAGCTTTCGGCTTGCGATCCAGGTAATCGGTCAGCTCAACCTGTTTAGCCGCGCGCATCACAGCAGGGTCAATCTCGGCCTTTGGCGTACCGCGAATGCGCAGCGGAAAGCTGATGTTTTCGTACACCGTCATGTTTGGGTAGAGGCCATAGCTTTGAAACACCATCGCCACGACGCGATCTATGGGCTCAAGCGCATTGACACAGCGCTCGCCAATCCAGATTTCGCCTTCGCTCGGGTCTTCAAGGCCCGCCACCATGCGCATGGTGGTCGTTTTGCCGCATCCTGACGGGCCGAGCAGCACCAAAAATTCACCGTCCGCGATGTCGAGCGAGAGGCGCTTCACGCCAACGGCCGTGCCCCACGATTTTTGGATATTTTTTAGTTGAACTCTGGCCATGATGGATCGTTTATCTACGACGACTCATTGATCCGGCACCCCGGTGAAGACCGGGGCCCACGCCAAGAATCGCTCGGAGCTTCCGTTGCAGGCGTCGATGCCGGCTGTCGCCGGTACCGCCGACGTGGTGAGTGAAAACGTGTTGCTGCGATGATGATGACCCTGCGTTGGTCACAGCACTTGCATCCAAAGCGCGACCTCGTCAATCAACACCCATTCGCGCAGAATTTTTCCGTTCGCGATTTCAACGTGATTGATACCCATGATTTCTACTTTGCGACCGGTTGCGTCGCCGAAGCGCTGGCCCGTGGTGCCCGACGCGGCGTGCTTCGCCTGAGCGCGCCAGCGAAGCGAAACGCGAGTTCCACGCTCTGCTGAGACGTTTTCTACCAAGTGCTCAACGGCGAAATGTTCAACCGTAAACGCTGCAAAAAGTGATTTCCAAGATGAGTGCAGCTCCGCATGCCCGTAGTGATGCGCTTCACCGGGCGCGACTTGATGAACCGCCTCATCGTAAATGTCAATGACCGCGTTCGTAGCGTCCTGACGTTTAGCAAACCCCGCGATGGTGGCTGCATACCGCGTCGCAGCGGCAGCATCGCTGATGTGCGATTGGTAGCCGACCGGCGCATTGCCTGCAACGGCTTTTCGCCAACCCCCGCGCTCGGTAAGCCACCGCGTGGCCAGTGCTTTTGGAGTGCTGCCGACGGCGTAGGCGATGGCTGCGTGGTCGCGCACTAGCCATTCGTGAACGATGCGGTTATCTTTGCATACACAATCGGCGATAGTGCGTGCGTGCACTTTTTTTCCAGTTGCGATGCCAAAGCTGCCGTCGCCTAAATGCGTCATCGGAGAGATGATGCGGTGTGAACTCAGATAGCCATTTTCGTCGTCTCCCGAGACGATGATGTCTTCCGCCAACAAGCGGCGATCTGGAAACGTCTTGAGCGTTGCCTCGGTGCCAGCGACCACTTCACTCACCGCACTGGAAACGCCGAGCGGGGTTTCCACAATGCACGGATCGCTGTAATAGCGCTTGACGTCGTCAATGCGACGTTGTTCCCATATCCGGTCTGTAATGACACGAATGTAGTGCGGCAGATCGGCAAACTCGGCATCGAATCCGCGCATGCCAAGGCGCAAGGACTTCTCATCACTCAAGATTTCACCGCCGCATTGGGCACGGGTGACAGGCGCGCTGATTTGCGCACAATAAGCTTGCAGCCCACAACCACGTCGCTGCTGACAATTTCGCTCGCGTTGATCTGATCCAGCAGCAAATTGGTGGTGGCGTTCACCATCGCATCAACCGACTGCACGATAGTGGTTAACTCATAGGCGGGCCACGCCGCCTGCGGCACGTTGTCAAACGACACCACCGATACATCGCCGGGAATGCTTTTGCCAAGCTCAAAGCGCAAGGTGTCAATGACCGCAAACGCCATGTGGTCGCTGGCCACCACAACCGCGTCGGGGGGCTGTTTTCCAGCGAAGAGCGCGCGCGCTGCGTTAGCTGCATCCTCGCGTTCGTAGTTGCCCACCGCACGGCGGTAGACCGATGCATTGGCTGCGGCAAGGGCCCCAGTCAGGCCAGCCTCGCGATCACGGTTGGTAGACGAGTCTTCGCGTCCGGCGATATAGGCAATCCGCTTGTGGCCGTTCTTCAGCAAAAATTCACCCGCGATTCGTCCGCCTTCTCGGTTGTTGCTGGTGACACTGCTGGCCTGCGCACCGTCAGCGCTGCGGTTAAACATCACCACCGGAATATTGGCGTTGACACACTCTTTGGCGAGCCGTGACGACAAGGTGGTGGAGGCCAGCACGACGCCATCGAGCTGGTAGGCCAGCAGTTGCGTCAGCGCGTTGTCAACGTCCCGGCCCTCCGCGAAAAACAACATCAAGTGGAAGCCATGCTGCTGGAGTGCTCTGGACAGCGTGTCTACAACGGTAGGGTAGAAGAGGTTGTCCAGTTGCGAGAGCACCATGCCGATGATGTGCGAGCGGTTGGTTGACAGCGTGCGCGCGATTGCGTTGGGGCGGTATTTCAGCGCCTTAGCGGCCACCATCACTTTGGCCCGCATTTTGTCAGACACGGCTGCACCGGGCGTGAAGGCACGGCTCACTGCGGACTGTGACACCCCCGCGCGTTTTGCTACATCGATCGAACTGACCGGCCGACTGTCTTTCATCGCGCTGTCCAGCCGCCGTCAATCATCAAGCTTGATCCGGTCATCAATGAGCTGGCCTCACTTGCTAAAAAAACGATCGGCCCTGCGACTTCATCCTGACGGCCAACGCGGTTCAGCGCTATGTTGCCTACCACCCAATCCCTAAACTCCGGTTTAGCGAGCATCGGCGCGGTGAGGCGTGTTTCGATGAAGGTGGGGCAGAGCGTGTTCACCCGAATATTATGCGGTCCAAGCTCCCAAGCCAGCGCCTTTGTCATGCCTTCCAACGCGTGTTTGCTGGCGCAATATACGGTGCGGTTGACCGCGCCGACGTGGCCCATCTGCGACGACACGTTGATGATCGAGCCCGGTTGCTTGTGTGCGATGAGACCGCGGGCAACTTCGCGCGCCATACGAAATGCAGCCATAACATTTAAACGGAACACGGCTTCGATGTCGGCATCAACGGTGTCAACGAGCGGCGCCGGACGGTTAGTGCCTGCGTTGTTCACCAGCACGTCAAACGGGCGTTGCGCCGCAAAAAAGGCGCTAACTTCGCCGGCTTGGGTGACGTCCAGCGTTGCGGTGACCGCTCTTCCGCCGTGGCTTGCAATATCGGCGTGTACGCGCTCGAGGTCGGCCGCAGTGCGCGCCACCAACGTTACGTGGGCGCCAGCATCCGCCAGGGCGCTCGCCATGCGCGCGCCCAGGCTGCGTCCGGTGCCTGTGACCAACGCGCGCTTACCGTCAAGTCGAAATGGCGTTGCCACTGACACGTGAACTGCCTACTGCGCCGCTACAGGCTCATACCAGGCCACGTCGCGCTTGCCGTAGCGACGCACGCGGAGGTTGGCCTGTTCACCGTGCCCGGCAAAATTTTCCATGTGGCACAAGCGTGAACACACCTCGCCGATGCGTGCTGACGCCTCGTCAGTGGTGACGCGCTGATAGGTGCAGGTTTTGAGAAATTTCCCCACCCACAAACCGCCGCTATAACGCGCGTTTTTGTTGGTGGGCAGCGTGTGGTTAGTGCCGATAACTTTGTCACCAAAACTCACGTTGGTGCGTGGCCCGAGGAAGAGTGCGCCGTAGTTCGTCATCCGATCTAAAAACACATTAGGTTCGCGCGTCATCACCTGCACGTGTTCGCTGGCAATATCGTCGGCGACCTGTACCATCTCATCGATGCTGTCGCAGACGATCACTTGACCGTACTCTGCCCATGCTATCGCTGCGATTCCAGCGGTAGGCAATATCGTGAGTTGCCGCTCAACTTCTACCAGCGTCGCCTTGGCGAGGGCTTCCGAGTTCGTGAGCAAAATCGCGGGCGAGGTAGGCCCGTGTTCGGCCTGACCGAGCAGATCCACCGCGCACATTTCGCCATCTACGGAGTCGTCAGCGATGATCAGCGTTTCCGTGGGGCCCGCAAACAGATCGATACCTACGCGACCGTATAGCTGCCGCTTCGCCTCGGCGACAAACATGTTGCCGGGGCCGACCAGCATGTCCACCGCCGTTATCGATGCGGTGCCGATAGCCATGGCGGCGACTGCCTGCACGCCGCCCAACACGAAAATCTCATCAGCACCGGCAAAATGCATTGAGGCCACGATGGCTGGATGCGGCGCTCCTTGATAGGGCGGCGCGGTGGCCACAATTCGTTTCACGCCAGCCACTTTTGCGGTCAACACGCTCATATGAGCCGAGGCGATCAGCGGGTATTTACCGCCCGGCACATAGCAGCCCACAGCATTCATCGGAATATGTTTGTGCCCTAAAACCACGCCGGGCAGGGTTTCAACTTCGATGTCTTGCATGCTGTCGCGCTGAAGTTGGGCGAAATTGCGCACTTGCGTTTGCGCGAACTTGATGTCCTCCAGTTCGCGCGGACTCAATTGCTTGACAGCCGCCTCAATAGCCGCCTGCGACAGACGAAAATCCACTGGATCCCAGTTGTCGAATTTTTTGGAGTACTCGCGAACGGCCTCGTCACCGCGCGCCTCGATGTTGGCCAGGATGGCCTCAACCGTCGCGCGCACTTTGCTATCGTCGTTGGCTTGCGATTGCGCGTCTTTGCCGCGTTTTAAGTATCGATTCATGTGAATCTTATCCGCTCGGTGTGTTGCGTATCATTCGCAATGTAGCATACGTATGCAGTATTTTAATGGTCGGTTATTCCTAGGAAATCGCTGTGACACAGATACCTGAATCACACCCGAGTGCGCACGAAATGCAATCCGCTCAAAACAGCAACGATTTACAAGCAGCGAAGGCGGTGGTGTGGCAATGGATGCAGGCGACACAAGCGGCAAGCTTCAGTAGTTTAGACATCGAGCGATTAGTTGCGGCCGATGCGGTGTGGCATTGCAGTCATCCGGTCAATGAACTGCATGGGCTTGATTCCATTCAGCGCGGATGGTCTACGGCGCTAGCCACTGCGTTTCCAGACTTGGAGCGACGCGCCGACGTGTTGATGGCGGGCGTGTTTGATGGCCGATTTTGTGGAGGGGCTGGCATTTGGGTGGCGACCACGGGTCACTACTGCGGCACGTTTTCCGCACCGTTGTTCGGGATTGAGCCGAGCCACAACCCGGCGTTTTTGCGCTTTGGCGAGTTCTACCGGGTTGAAAACGGACAAATCGTTGAGGCACGTATTTTGGTGGACTTGATCGAGTTGTTGCGCCAAACGGGCATTCGCGTTTTGCCCCTTCCATCGGGCATCGAAATGCTGGTGCCGGGGCCGCAAGATCACGCGGGACTCATGCATGCAGCGCAGCCATTAGAGGCGACGGCCCAGTCAATCCAGCTCGTTGAAGCAATGATCGGCGGGTTGCATCAATACAAGGAAGGCTCACTTAAGAGCATGGCAATGCACGCGCACTGGAGCCCCGACATGATGTGGTACGGTCCGGCTGGCATTGGTTCGACGCGCCGCGTGGAAGGGTTTCAGGCGCATCATCAACAGCCCTTTCTGGTCGCCTTTCCTGATCGTAAAGGTGGCAACCATCGCGCTCGCATTGCTGAGGGGGCGTATGTGGCCTCAACGGGTTGGCCAAGCGTCACTGCCACCCATGCCGGTGACTACTTAGGTGTTGCGGCCACAAACCGTCAGATCAGCATGCGGGTGATGGATTGGTGGCGGGTGGCCAATGGCACTCTCAGTGAAAACTGGGTGTTCATCGACCTGCCGCACCTGATGTTGCAGATGGGCGTAGATTTGCTGGCGCGCGCGAGGGTGGTCAAGTAGTGGGCCGCCCGCCAATGTCGACTCGGCTTGGTCGCTTTTTAACTCGATGTAGGGGCGGCGCTACCGGAACCCCACCTACGCAAACGTGAGTCGCGGCAAAGTCGCTCGCGCAGCAACAAGGTAGATTTTTATTTGTCCAGTGTTAGCGCGGAGCGACGGGCGTGCGGCGCAAAAAAAACCACCAGAAGGTGGCTTTTTTACTTCTGCGCGGGAAATTGCTCTGCGCTACAAACTACATTTTGTAAGAGAGCTTAATGCCAAACATCCGAGGGGGGGCATAGCTCGCCTGCAAGGCTCCACCACCGCCCCATACGAACCGGGTTGCGGTTTGTTTGTCGGTCACGTTATCGGCGTAGAGCTGCACACCCAATTGCTTATTGATTTGTACGTTTAAGCGCAGATCGACCTTCGCGAACGCGGCCTGTTTCACCAGGTCTACATTGGCCGGCTGGCCGTAGAAGCTATCCGAGAAAGTGACAGCGACCAGCGGGGTGAATTTCATGCCTGCCACGAAAATGTCGTATCCGACAGCCAGTGAGCCCTGGTAGCGCGGTGAGTAGGGAATCCGGCCCCCGCTCAAGTCACACGCGTACGCAGCACCGGCTTGGCCTGCCCCGCCTGTGCCGCTAACCAAGCCGCACTTGAAGCCGGGTGCGAACACGCGCCGTTGGCCTGCTGGGGCAATGGTTACGCCGTTGACCACTGTGGCCGCGGCAGTGGGGTCGGCAACCAGAATGGACGTACCGAAGGGCAGCGGCGCATCCGGGAAGCTGGTGTACTTCGCGTCCAGAATCGATAACGTACCTCCAATGGTGAGCGCGTTGGTGGGCAACCAGTCAAATTCGAGCTCAAAGCCATTGGCGCGGGCTTTGGCAGCGTTAAACACGATGGATGTCGTGGTGGCGCCCACGACTACCTGGCGTTGCTCTTGCAGGTTTTTGTAGTCGTTCATGAAGAGCGCGGCGTTGACTTGCAGCGTGTCATTCAAAAATCGATTTTTGGAACCCAATTCGACCGCACTGACCGTTTCCGGCAGGAAGGTGCGTAGCCCTTCAATCGCTTGACCGGAGTTAAACCCGCCCGAACGAAAGCCGGTAGAGTACGCTGCGTACACCATATTTTTGGCGCTTAATTTGTAATCTGCACCCGCGCGAACGGTGGTCTTGGTGAACTTCTGATCCGAGTACGTCGCTCCGTAAAGGATTGTGGGGTCGTTAGGGTCGCAGTAGAAGCCAGGGCCACGCGCAGGCACACAGTTTGAAACGCCAGCAGTGCCGTACGCGGAGCCGGGCGGCATCGCGGTGCCGAGCGTAATCAGGTTGCCGTTCGGTGCCCCCGCAGCGGTGCGAGGGAGCACCGAGTTGGCGTTGGCAAACTTGAACGATTTCACATCCTCAGTCCAGCGCGCTCCAAGCGAGAGGTTTAACTGCTTGTTAATGTCATAGCCCACCTGACCATAGAGGGCGTTGGAAACGGTACGAGCAATCGGATCATCAAAAAAACCGGCGCCGTTTTGCTGCAGTGCAATAGGTGCAGCCACCGCACTCGAACGAATGGTGCGCGGCAATTGCTCGTTGATGAACGTTCCGCGCAGGTCATCTTTAAAGTAGTAATAGCCAGCAACGTAGCTCAATGGTCCGCTGCCCGCTGACAGGATTTGCAGTTCTTGCGAGAACGTTTTAGCTTGGGTGCGTTGATAGTCGATGCCGATTGTTGAGGCGGAGAAGTCGGTGTCCTGCGAGCGCCTTGCATCAAAATCAGTGACGCCTGTAATCGATTTCAGCGTGAATGCATCACCGTTGTAGGCGAGATTCAATGAGCCGCTAGTGTCCTTCAAATTGAGCGACGACTGAAAATCGTTGTTTACACGGTAAGCATTGTCAGGTTTGTAGATCGGAATACCCAGATCGACCGCCGTTCCGGGTGCGTTGGCACCGGTGCCAGCACCTGCACCCACGGTTCGGTTGCAATCGTTCACACCGTCGCGGTTGCCACCCCGCGTGTTGAGAGGAACAAACGTCGTGTTGAACAGCTGCTGGCACGACGGCACGTCGAAATAACTCCCCACCAGTTTGTAGCCAAATGCAGAGCCGCCGTTGCCTTTTTGGTTGGTGCTCTCAATTTTCAGCAACGCATCGAAGCGATCATTTGGCGCAAACTTGACCGACACGCGACCGTATTGCAGGTCTTGGTCGAACAAGTCTGCCGATGGATTGAAATCGTTTTTGACCCAGCCATTGGCACGCTCTGCCGCGCCCGCCACGCGAAAGGCGAGCATCTCATTGACGGGGATGTTGACCGCACCGTCAAGTCGCACTTTGCCGTAGCTACCCACCGTGAAGTTAGCCATTGCATCAAGTTTGCCGAACTGCGGTGCCTTGGTGGTGACCGCCACATTGCCGCCAAAGGTGTTGCGACCGTAGAGCGTGCCTTGCGGGCCGCGCTGAATCTCAACCGTATTGACGTCAACAAAACCAGCCATCGCCTGCTGGGCGCGCGATTTGTAAATGCCGTCAACAAAGTAACCAATGGTGGTGTCGCCGTTAATCGCCACGTTCTCGGTGCGCACACCGCGCATAGCGGGCCGTGCGTCAGTACCAGATCGGCCGAAGGTGAAGCCTGCGGCCATGCCCTCCATTTGCGACACGTCGGTAATGTTTCGCTCAGCCAATTTCTTCGCGCTCACGGCGCTTACGGAGGCAGGCACATCCTGATTGTTTTCGAGACGACGCTGCACGGTGACCTCAACCCGTTCCAGCTTGTTCACCTCGGTGTCCGTCGTTTGCGCTGCCGCTCCGCCAGCAGCGATTACGCTGAACAGGCAGGACAGGTGCAGCGTGAGCGGCTTTACGTTGAATCGTGTCGGCGTGTCGTGTTTCATCAGCAACCCCCTAGATGTGCGACGCTCAAGTCAGAGTAAGGCTGCTCAAGCGACGAAAAAATACAAAGAAACTCACGTTGTTTTGCCGATACGCCGCCGATCTCTCGATTGACAAAAAATAATGGCAAACACCGCATGCGTATGCAATCATACCCCGGAATTTTCACGCTGCGTGAGGATGAACCCGCTGCTGAGTCCCGTCTAGCACTGAGAGTTGTTTTTTGCGCTTCGGAGGTCATTATTGCTCCGGCCCTATGAAGTATTAAGCCGCATAGCGAACCCGACGATCCTGAAAGTAGCTCATCACGCGCTCAGGGTTGTGCTCCAACATCGTCATGTGCTCGTTCGCCGCTTCGCGTAATTTGAGC
>JAYVNO010000083.1:0-6002 GCA_043758415.1 Burkholderiales bacterium | reverse complement strand
AGCGCGGGTCGCGGCAAGCCGCTCCTACATCGCAAAGATATTCTGAGATCAGCGAAAATTATCGTCGATATGCATGACCTTTCTCAATACAGTGCCTTCGCGGCGCACCTGGCCGACCTCGCGCGACCGATTGCCAAACGTTATTTCCGCTCTGATCTCAAAGTTATCGACAAACCCGACGCGACGCCGGTCACGCTCGCCGACATGGAGATCGAGATCCGCATTCGCGAAGAAATTGCCCGCGTTTATCCGACGCACGGCGTGCTGGGCGAAGAGCATGACGACACCAACCTTGACGCCGAGTGGGTTTGGGTGATCGATCCGATTGACGGCACCAAAGCGTTCACCTGCGGCAAACCGCAGTTCGGTACGCTGATTGCGCTCACGCATCACGGCGAGCTGGTGATTGGGGTGATTGATCAGCCGATTCTTGATGAGCGTTGGATGGGGGTGAAAGGGTTCGGCGCAACGTTTAATGGCCGCGCTGCGCGGGTGAGTACAACGCGAAAACCGTTGTCAGAAACCATCATCCTGATCACGACGCCGGACATGTTTGACCGCGCTGAAGACGTTCGTGTTCTTGAGCGCCTGAAGGCGGCAAGCAAAGGAATTTATTACGGCGGCGATTGCTACAACTACGCGCTGCTGGCCTCGGGACATGTTGACCTGGTGATTGAAACGCGGTTGAAGACGGTGGACTTCGCGGCCGTGGTCAATCCGATTGCGGAGGCCGGTGGTGTTGCCTGTGACTGGGCGGGGCAGTCGCTGACGATTGCGAGTGACGGAACCATTGTGGCTGCGGCGAATCAGGCGTTGGCGGATGAAGTGTTGACGGTTTTGGCTTGTCATCCATGAGCCTACGATTTTGGAGATTTTGTAGGGTGGGCAGCCTCTGCCCACCAAGCCGCGACCGTGGGCAGAGGTTGCCCACCCTACAAAAAATTCTACGGCGCGAATGATGAACCCGCTTTTCCGCGCGCTGGTCGAACGCGAAATCAAAAACCGCTTTCTCGGCGGTGCGCTCTCGCCCGTGTGGTGGCTGGCGCAACCGCTGTTGTCGCTGGGCGTTTATGCGCTGGTGTTCGGCCTGTTCATGCGCGCTGCCGTGCCTGCGCGCTACGGCGATAGTTTCGTCGCCTATCTCGCAGTGGGTCTATGGCCGTGGCTTGCGTTTGCCGAGAGCGTGATGCGCAGTGCGACGAGCCTCATCGCACAAGCATCGTTGATTACAAAAACCGCGCTGCCTCGCGCTTTCGTACCGCTATCAACGGTGATCGTGACGTTTGCGTTGAACTGGCTTGCTCTCACGGTGATCGTTTTGTTGTTCAAGGCGCTTGGCTTCTCAATGCATGTGGGCGGCATTTTGTTTTCACTGCCTGCGTGGATCGCGTTGTTCCTGACGGCGCTCGGACTCGCGTGGATCGTGTCGGCGGCGCAGGTGTTGGTGCGCGACATTGACGGCATGCTCGGGCCGCTGCTCATGTTGCTGTCGTTTGTCTGCGGCATTCAGTACGGGCTGGATTCGATCCCCGAGGCGTGGCGCGACATTGTGCTTGCGAACCCGTTCACGCAGGTGATTGAGCGCATGCATGACACGTATCTTGCGGGTGTGGGTTTCACTGTCGTTGATGGGTATCTCGTGGCGGGTGCCGCGCTGATTGCATGGCTCGGCTACGCGTTTTTCAAGCGCGTCGCGCCGCATGTGGATGATTATTTATGAGCGAAATCCTCCTCGCTATCAACCACGTCAGCAAGACCTTCCCACGTATCGGGCGGCATGGCGCGGGCTTTGGCGCGTTGTGGCGTGTGGCGCGGGCGTTGCCTTTGACCGAAGGCTTCAATGCGCTGAAAGACATTGATTTCAGCGTCCGGCGCGGCGAGTCGTTCGCGTTGGTCGGCGAGAACGGCGCGGGCAAATCGACGCTGTTGAAAATCATCGCGGGCGTGTTGCAACCGAGTCAGGGCAGCGTCGCACGCACCGGAACCGTCGGCGCGTTGCTCGAACTCGGCGCAGGTTTTCATCCCGAATACTCAGGTCGCGAAAACCTGAAACTGGCCGCCGCGTTGCAGGGGCTCGTCGGCGCGGCGTATGACGCGAAGTTGGACGAAATCATTGCGTTTGCGGACATCGGCGAACACATCAATGCGCCGATCAAAACCTACTCGTCGGGCATGGTGGTGCGCCTCGGTTTTGCGCTGGTCACGGCGTTGAAGCCGGACTTGCTGATCACCGATGAAGTGCTCGCCGTGGGCGACGAATCGTTTCAGAACAAATGCATCACGTGGATGGAGCGCTATCTCGCCGACGGCGGCACATTGCTACTGGTTTCGCATTCGCTGTATCACGTCAAAAAACTCACGCAACGCGCGGTGTGGCTCGATCACGGCGCAATGCGCATGATCGGTAGCGCCAACGATGTGGCCATCGCGTATCAGGCGTTTCATGAGGCGAAACAGGCGGGCGCGAAGCAGGCGGCGGCAGCGACTGATGACACCGCGTTGGGCCAGTATGCGGTGACAAATTTGCAAATTGCACGCTGCGATGCTGACGGCTTGACTGTTCACGGCGCGCTAAAAAGTCGCGATGGTCGGCGTCCGCAAGTGGCGCTCGGTATCATCAGAATCGATGGCACACCAGTGTATGGCACTACCTCGGAGATCGATCAAACTGAGTTGCTCAGCGACGGCACAGATCAGTTCAAGTTTGCACTCACTTTCTCCGATTGGCGCTTGCTGCCCGGGGCGTACAAGTTGCGTGCCCATGCGCTCGATCCGGAAGGCATGCGTTTGTATGACACGGTCGAGCGCGATTTCACGGTGTCCGGCGACTCGCGGGAGCAGGGTTTGGTGCGATTGCCGCACGTTTGGGGCGCGCCGAATCGGTTATGACTTTTGGCTGAAAGGCCCATTTCAACTGGGCATGGCGGCATAAAACGCATAAAGTCGATAAATAGATAAAACAGCAGCTATGCCCATATTCAACAGCGTGTTCAGCGAAAAGCCATTACCTAAAACCGCGCAAGTCGTCTCAACTTCCCTAGATTTGTGCGTTGCAACAAAACCGTCAAGCTGACTATAATCATGGGCTTTGTTGGATTGGCATCACACAATTGAGCCAGCTACAAGAAACTACATAAACCCGTGAGCGCAAGAACATCGGCGCGCACCGTGATGGAAATCTCTTTTAGTTTGCGCCCATGTTGAGTGAAATCAGTCTGCAAAATCCGGCCATTGTCCGCATGCTGTATTGGCAGTTGGGCATCACCGCCGGGTTCGCTGTGATCGCAGGGTTCATCTCGGGGGAGCATGGAGCGGTTTCTGCCTTATTGGGTGGTCTGACCAACGTCTTCGCCTCGCTGATTTATGTGTTCGTAGCAAATTTTGGTTTGATCCACTCGACGGGTGCGGGCCTATGGCTGATTCTGCGGGCGGAGATCGTGAAACTCGTGTTTATCGCCGTTCAGCTCGGCGTAATCATCAAGTTCTACGATGCGCTGGTTGTTCCAGCGCTGTTTACGACATTTTTGGTGACCTTGTTAGCGTGGCGAGCAGCTTTGTTCACCCGCGCCAACGCTGACACAAAACAACACAACTGACTCGCAAAACGTAACCCGGTAACACGAGAACACTATGGCCGAAGCTACCAATGCCACTGCGGCAGCGCAATCGCCCACCGAGTACATCCAGCACCATTTGACCAATCTGGTGCATCGTTTTCGTCTTGGCGAAGACACGTGGACGTTGCACGTCGACACTGTCGTGACATCCATGGTGCTTGGGCTGTTCGCGTTTGGCATGCTGTACATGATCTCGCGCAAGGTCACCACAGGCGTGCCGGGCAAGGCGCAAGCGTTTTTCGAACTGCTTTACGACTTCATTGATACGCAAGTCAAAGACATCTTTACTCACGGTGACCGCAAGTTCGTCGTCGGTCTGTCACTCACCATCTTCGTTTGGGTGCTGATGATGAACGCGATGGACTTTTTGCCCATCGACTGGTTCGCCGCAGGCATGCACTTCATCGGCTTCGAGCACTGGAAACCGGTGCCCACCAGCGACATGAACACCACATTGGCGCTGTCGTTGTCAGTTATCGGTATGGTCATCTTCTTCAGCGTCAAGGCCAAGGGCTTTGGTGGCTACGCGCACGAGTTGTTCTGCACGCCATTCGCTGCGAACAACATCTTCGGCATCATCCTGCTCGCGCCGTTCAACTTCCTGTTCCAGTTGATCGAGCTCGTATCCAAACCGCTGTCGCTCGCATTGCGGCTGTACGGCAATATGTACGCTGGCGAAATCATCTTTTTGCTGATCGCCATGTTGGGCGGCATTGGCATCGGTGGCGCGATCTTTGGCGGTGTGCTGCATGCTGGCTGGGCGATCTTCCACATCCTGATCGTTGCCCTGCAAGCGTTTATCTTCATGATGTTGACCGCCGTGTATCTCGCGATGGCGCATGAGCATCACTAGTCTGTTTCGTTACTTAAGTTACTTCACTTTCTACATTTAGGAAAAAATCATGGAAGCTCTCCAAAAAATCGCAATCCTGGCCTCAGTTCAGGGCTACACCGCCATCGCTATCGGTTTGATCGTTGGCCTCGGCGCTATCGGTGCCTGCATCGGTGTGGGCATCATGTGCTCGAAGTTTCTTGAGTCCGCCGCTCGTCAGCCAGAACTGATCCCCCAGCTCCAAGGCAAAGTGTTCCTGCTGCTCGGCCTGATCGACGCATCGTTCATTATTGCTGTCGGTATCGCTCTGTTGCTGGCCTTCGCGAATCCGTTGCTCGGCGTGCTCAAGTAGTCTTTCGCCTTAAACGAATCCCAGAAAGGTCGACGTCGTGGGTATCAACCTAATGACTTTGCTGCTGCAAGCGATCGGTTTCGGCATCTTCATCCTGTTTACGGTGAAGTTTGTGCTGCCGCCGCTGGCCACAGCCATTGAAACCCGTCGCCGCCAGATCGCCGACGGTCTCGCCGAAGCCGAAAAAGGCAAAGCCTCGCTCGCCACCGCGCAAGAAGAAGTCGACAAACTCATTGCTGAAGCGAAAGCCAAAGCCACCGAGATCGTCGCTCTGGCTGAAAAGCAGCGCACCAATACCATCGAAGCGTCCAAGACTGAGGCGAAGGTTGCCGGCGAACGTGAAAAGCAGATGGCTGCGGACGAAATCGCGCAGTTGTCGGTGAAGGCAAAAGAAGAGTTGCGCGACCGCGTGGCTGATCTCGCTGTTGCAGGTGCCCAGCGCATCCTGTCGCGCGAAATCAATCCGCAAGTGCATGCTGAATTGCTCAACCAATTGAAGGCCGAGCTGTAGCCATGGCTGAACTCGCCACCATCGCCCGTCCGTACGCAGAGGCCGCATTTGCCCTTGCGCGCGAAGGCGGCGCGTTGCCGAAATGGGCCGACACCATGGCAACGCTGGCCTCGGTGTCAGCCGATGCGAAAGTGTCTGCCGCTGTTGATAACCCAAAGCTTTCCGTTGAACAAAAGCAGGCGATGTTCACCACGCTGCTTGGCGACAAGCTCGATGCGGGCACGACCAGCTTCATCAACGTGTTGCTCGATGCGGATCGCGTCAAACTGTTGCCGCAAATCAACGAGCACTTTCAGGCGTTGAAGCGCGACAACGATAACGTGGCTCGCGCCACTATCGTTTCCGCGTTTCCGCTGACTGAGCAGCAACGTGATGAGCTGAAAGGCGCGTTAGCCAAGCGCTACGGTCGTCAGATCGAAGCGATTGAACAAGTCGATGCAACGCTCCTCGGCGGTGCCAAGATCATCGTGGGTGACCAAGTGATTGATCGCACCGTGGTCGGCCAATTGAACAAGATGTCACGCCAGATCAAAGCTTAAGCTTCGATCCCGAACAAAAACCAAACAACACACTCCGGCTCTGGAGAAAAGTAATGAATCTAAATCCCTCTGAAATCAGCGAACTGATTAAAGCCAAGATCGCGAATCTCGATGTTGGCAGCGAAGTGCGGACCCAGGGCACGGTGGTCTC
>JAYVNO010000082.1:0-17645 GCA_043758415.1 Burkholderiales bacterium | reverse complement strand
AGCGCAAAGCTCTAATTGGTAATCTCGGCGATTCACGTTGTTATATTTTTCGGCAGAATGTGGTTGTCGCCCAATCCTATGACCATAGCCTGGTTCAGCGTTTCATTGACGCCGGACTATACCCGGCTGAAAAGCTGCGCGAGCATCCCAAGAGAAACGTTCTCTATGCTTCTCTTGGGGCTAACGAGGAGACCATAGATCCCTTTGTCAGTGCGGCATCATTCGATCTCGCGTCGGGCGACGGCGTGCTGCTTTGTAGCGACGGCGTGTGGGAGCTGGTGGACGAAGAAACGCTGGGCAGGCTTCACGCCATGAGCGCAACAGTCAGCCAGTGGCGGGATCATGTAGTAGCCGCAGTGCGTGGGCGAATGGCTCCAGGACATGACAATTTCAGTGCGCTCCTCGTTCGTTGTTTTTTGAGCGCGCCGACGACAGTCGACGACGATCAGCGCACCATGCCGCCAATGGCGATGCAGCCGGCGTGACGCGTTTCACCTGATTTTTGCGTCTATCTCTCTGAGCGCAGCTTCGTTGTAACTTGGCGTAACGCGACCATCGCGTTCGCCCCTTGTGTTCTAGCGGATACCGTTGTAGCCTTCGATTTAGACGTGTCCGATCATCGATAGAGCCGGGTCAGATACCCGCCAAGCGCATGATGAAGACATTGTTTGCAACGGATGCTAGAAATTCGAGATTGGGGAACAGTGACTGATTTTGATCGCTTTTTAGCGCCGATTGCGGGGGACTCACCCTGCGGGCCTGACTGCGAATACGACAACGAGTTTCTGGCGTTGACACAGGCGGCTGCCGGAAAACCTGAGCAGCAGTTCGGCGATACGGTGATTCCTGCGGGCGAGCCTGATTGGCGAGAAGTCGATAGTCTGGCTCAGGCGCTGTTGACGCGCACCAAGGATTTGCGCATTGTTGCCTGGTTGACGCTTGCAAACACCCACCTGCATGGGATTAAGGATTTTGCTGGCGGCATCAAGCTAGCGCTTGCGCTGTGCGAGCAACATTGGGACGCAATTCACCCGCGCATTGAGGTTGACGGCGACAGTGACCCCTATCTGCGCATGAATGCGATCGCCGCTTTTTCTGCTTCTGAGTTTTCCACAGAAAATCGGCTCATTACAGCCTTGCGCATGGCTCCGGTCACAAAGCTTCCGCTGGCACTGACTTTTCGAGATGTTGAGCTTGCCTTTAACAAAGCGCCGGAGGCGGCGTATGGTCTGGCACAGATCGAGCCCATATTGACCAATGCGTTGGTGGCAAACAGCCCCGAGCTGGCTGCGGTAACCGAGGCGTATACGAGCTATCAGGCGTTATGCAAGCTGGTTGATGATCGCGTTGATGCCGCCGAAGCCCCTGACATGGGACGATTGGCTGATGTGCTTAAGCCCGTCGCTCGGGGTTTTGAACGTTTGCTTGCAGCGGCGACGGGCGAGTCAGCCGATGACGCGCCTGCGCTGTCCGGTGACGCGGCTGTCAGCGGTGGCGCGTCGATGTCCGGAGTCGGGGGGACAGGTGCCATTCAAAATCGCGAAGACGTTCATCGGGCGCTGGAGCGGGTGTGTGCCTACCTTGAACGGCACGAACCGAGCAACCCGGCATCGCTTTTCGCGCGGCGCGCGCAGCGAATGCTAAGCATGCCGTTTCTCGACATCATGCGAGAGCTTTCGCCTGATTCGGTTTCGCATCTCGAAACGTTGACAGGTAAACAAGCCGAGCCGTAGACTCGTGAACCTAATGGTTCATCATCTTTTTCGTTTTTACACAGGAGCAACAGATCATGGCAGCCAAGAAAAGTGGACAAAAGTGGATCGCAAAAAATCGGGCACCGCGTGTGCAGATTGAGTACGACGTCGAGGTTTACGGATCCGAGAAGAAGGTTCAAATTCCTTTTGTGATGGGTGTGATGGCTGACTTGTCTGGCAAGTCAGAAGAGGCGCTACCGGATATCGCTGATCGAAAATTTACCGAGGTCGACTTTGATAATTTTGATGCTCGTATGAAGGCGATTAAGCCACGCGTGGCGTTTACCGTGCCGAACACGCTCACCGGTG
The DNA here is from genome assembly GCA_043758415.1 of Burkholderiales bacterium. GTDB lineage: Bacteria > Pseudomonadota > Gammaproteobacteria > Burkholderiales > Casimicrobiaceae > Casimicrobium. The sequence continues at coordinate 15,582 of JAYVNO010000082.1, read as the reverse complement.
AGGGATACATGTCCGTCGATGTGAGCTTTGAAAATATGGATGACTTCTCGCCCGCAGCGGTCGCCAAGAAAGTGGGTGCGCTCAACCAGCTGCTTGAAGCACGCACGCAGCTGCATAATTTGCTGTCCTATATGGACGGTAAATCCGGAGCCGAAGAGTTGTTGTCAAAGGTGCTTCAGGATCCCGCGCTGATGGCTTCACTGTCATCCGCTCCGAAGCCCAACGACGCGCCAAACGCCTAGTCGCAGAAGCTCACGCTGACCCAAGCAGAAAAGGAAATAAATCATGGCTACCGAATCCCAGAACGCATCAAGTCTCGCAGCCGTCGAGTTTCAAGGCAACGAATTTGCGTCCCTCCTGAACAAGGAGTTCAAGCCGAAGACCGACGAGGCGCGCGGTGCGATTGAAAGCGCGGTGCAAACGCTGGCGCAGCAGGCGCTGGCCCATAGCAATACCATCTCCACCGATGCCTTCCGCACGATCGAAGGCCTGATCGCAGCAATTGACAAAAAGCTGTCCGATCAAATGAACATGATCCTTCACCACGAAGAATTCCAGAAGCTGGAGGGCTCCTGGCGCGGGCTCAAGTACCTGGTCGACAACTCCGATCCTGACGAAATGTTAAAGATTCGTGTGTTGAATATTTCAAAAAATGATCTGCGCAAAACCATGCGTCGTTACAAGGGTACCGGTTGGGACCAAAGCCCGATCTTTAAAAAATTGTACGAAGAAGAATATGGCCAGTTTGGCGGTCAGCCTTACGGCTGTTTGGTCGGCGACTACCACTTCGACCACACGGCGCCTGATGTGGAGCTGCTCGGTGAGATGGCGCGCGTCGCTGCGGCGGCGCATGCTCCGTTTATCGCCGGGGCATCGCCGAACATCATGCAAATGAATTCATGGCAGGAGCTGTCGAACCCACGCGATCTCACCAAGATCTTCAGCAATACCGAGTATGCGGCGTGGCGCGGACTTCGTGAATCCGATGACTCCAAGTATGTCGGATTGACCATGCCGCGCTACCTGTCCCGTATGCCGTATGGTGCCACCACCAATCCAGTCGATGAGTTCGCGTTTGAGGAGGACACCGAGGGCGGCTCGCACGCCAAATACACCTGGTCTAACTCAGCCTATGCGATGGCCGCGAACATTAACCGCTCGTTCAAGGACTACGGTTGGTGCACGTCGATTCGCGGCGTCGAATCGGGCGGTGCCGTAACGGACTTGCCTGCGCACACCTTCCCCACTGACGATGGAGGTGTCGATCTCAAGTGTCCGACCGAGATCGCCATCAGCGACCGCCGCGAAGCCGAGCTTGCTAAGAATGGCTTCATGCCTCTCGTTCATCGCAAAAATAGTGATCTTGCGGCGTTTATCGGTGCCCAGTCCCTGAATAAACCGGCGGAATATTACGACCCAGACGCCACCGCCAACGCCAACCTCGCGGCCCGTTTGCCTTACATGTTTGCGTGTTGCCGTTTCGCACACTACCTCAAGTGCATCGTGCGGGACAAAATCGGTTCGTTCCAGGAGCGGGCCGACATGGAGCGCTGGCTCAACGACTGGATCATGAACTATGTTGATGGAAACCCGGAGACGTCCAGCCAAGAGACCAAGGCGAAACGACCGCTGGCGGCAGCGGAAGTCACGGTCGAAGAGGTCGAGGGTAACCCCGGCTACTACACGTCAAAATTTTTCCTGCGACCGCATTACCAACTGGAGGGGTTGACCGTGTCGCTGAGGTTGGTCTCGAAACTCCCCTCGGTGAAGGGGAAGGCGTAGTGTGCATATTCGCGCCGGCGCCGCTAACGATGACGCTTTAGTGCGACTCGTCACGTCTATACGAGTAGGACAAGATCAGCGTGCATTACGAATGATTGATCGAGTCCAAGAAATTTTTGTCCCTTAACTTGCTAGGAGAAAACCATGTCATTTGATGCATTCTTAAAGATCAGCGGTGCTGACGGAGAGTCGCAAGACGCTAACCACACCGACTGGATGCAACTCGAAAGTTACAGCTTTGGCGCTCACAACTCGGGAACGGCGGCGGTCGGAACCGGTATGGGCCACGGGAAAGTCGCGATGGGCGATTTCAACTTTGTTCCCAAAGGCGATAAATCGTCGCCCATCCTGTTCCAGAAATGCTGCGGGGGTGATCACATTCCTGAAGCAACGCTTGAACTGCAAAAGACCGGCGGTTCTACGATGATTTTCTTCAAGGTAACTTTCACCGAGTTGGTGATCTCGTCAGTTCAATTTAGCGGCCATGAAGGTGCCGACGTGCCAAACTCGGGAATTGCGTTCAATTTCTCGAAGATCAAAATGGAGAGCACGTCGCAAACCGCTACCGGCTCCAAGGGTGCAACCGTCACGGCCGGCTGGGACGTTAAGAAGAACGTCAAGATTTAAGCTGGCGTGTTCTGCTGGTGGGTGAGGTGCGATGCGCCTCGCCCGCCCGTCGTCGCCGCAGGCCGCAATTATTTGATGTTGGGCGCGATTACTGCGGCTCACTTTTTTTGCACGGCCTGCATTCGTTTCAACACCGCAGGCAGCGATGCTCTGTTCGTCTGGTCATCTCAGGATTTTTATGTCGAACATGCCGTCTAGACCACTGGCAATGCAATTAGCTGATCTAGAAAATCAGATTCGCGCGGATGCCAGCAACGCCAAGCTCCGTACCCATCTGTTTCAATTGTTATGCATCACCGGCAACTGGAAGCGGGCGTTGGCTCAGCTTCAGGTCTGTGGTCAACTGGATGCCAAATCGTTGCCGATGGCGCAAACCTATCGTGAGGCGATCAAATGCGAGCTTTTCCGGAAAGAGGTCTTCGAAGGCAAGCGAACGCCGCAGATTATGGGAACACCCCCGTCCTGGGCGGGCTCGTTGATAGAAGCGTTGAAGCATGACGGCACCCGTGATTTTGCAATCGCTGCCTCGCTCCGCGAGAAAGCGATGGATGATGCCGCGGCGTCACCGTGCCTGATCGATGGTGTGCGTTGCGAGTGGCTGGCAGATGCCGATTCACGCCTGGGGCCGACGCTCGAAGTGATCGCCAACGGTCAATACTATTGGTTGCCGCTGGAATCGTGCAGCGGTCTGATTCTGGAGCCACCCGCTGATCTTCGCGATCTGGTGTGGGCGCCGGGCGAGGTCATGTTGCCCAACGAGGGGCGGGTAGCGGTTCTGATTCCCACGCGATATCCTGGCACCGAATTGGCGAGTTCGACCGAAGCGGACGAGTTAAAGCGCTCAAAGCGGACAGAATGGACTGAGGTGCATCCTGATATGTGGTTTGGCACAGGGCAACGACTGTGGGCCAGCGATTTGGGCGAGCACGCTATTCTGGATACACGGCTCATCTCCATGGATGCGTCAACAGCGGCAACTCCGAGTTGATCGGAATTTATATATTGCACCGGTATTAAGCAGACTGCGCTCGGCATGGAAAATCGCACCGTCCTTCGCAATGAAGGAGATCGACTGCAACCGGCACTGCTGGATCGACTGTGTGACGACGAGCCCGAGAAGCTTCAGGAAACGCTCGAGCACTCCGTCGTGTCCAAAGGGCGGCTCAAGCGCACTGTTTTACGCGACCTGGTCTGGCTCCTCAATACAACCTGCCACAACACTGAGAACCAGCTGGAGTTTTATCCCGAGATACGACGCTCGGTGATTAACTACGGAATTCCGGTTCTGTCCGGCAAGAATTTTTCAGGTGTCGACTGGCGGGAACTTGAACGCAGCATCCATGAAGCGATTCTGGTGTTTGAGCCACGGATATTGCCTGACACGCTGAAGGTGAAAGCGTTGGTGCCCACGGATGCCATGGGGCACCACAACGTTTTGCAGTTCGAGTTGCGCGGGGAACTGTGGTCAATGCCATTTCCGATTGAATTGTTGATTCGGTCAGAGCTTGATCTTGAAACAGGGCAAATGACTCTAAACGATCAATTGAGCTCGGGGAGCTGACGTGGATCCCAGGATGCTCGATTACTACAACCGCGAACTGGCTTACGTCAGGGAGCAGGGGGCAGAATTTGCAACGCTGTTTCCCAAGGTGGCAGCTAGACTTGGTATGCGCGATTTTGAAGTATCTGATCCGTATGTGGAACGCCTGCTCGAGGGCTTTGCATTCATGTCAGCGCGCATTCAGCTCAAGATGGACGCCGAATTTCCGCGTTTTTCGCAGCGCCTGCTGGATCTGGTTTATCCAGGCTACCTAGCACCGACGCCTGCCATGGGAATCGCGCTTTTCGAACCGCCAAAATCTGAGGGCGGTTCGCCGGATGGTTTTCTGCTGCCCAAGCACTCGCGCATGCGGGCGAGGCTGCCGTCGCAGGAGCAAACGGCCTGCGAGTTTCGTACCGCACACGATCTGACCCTGTGGCCGCTGCGGTTGGTCGAGGCACGCCTGACCGCAGCCCCCCCCGACCTGCCGATCACGGGCTATCGTTGGGGCGCCCCGGTCAGAGGCGCGTTGAGACTCACCTTCGAGACCACCGCACAGACTCAAGTATCCGAGCTCGGACTGAACTCCCTGCCGCTATTCATCAACGGCAATACCGACACTGCCAGTAAGCTGCAGGAGTTAATTCATACGCAATGCCTAGGCCTCATGGTACATCGTAGTGGCTTGCCGATTCGCGATCTGGTGCCCTATGAACCGGGCGCGCTCACGGTCGAAGGTTTTTCGACTGATCAAGCGTTGCTGCCGCTAGATTCGCGAGCGTTTGATGGTCATCGGCTGTTGCACGAATACTTTTCTTTTCCTGAGCGTTACCGATTTTTCTCGATCAACGGCCTGCAACGGGCGCTACGAAAGATTGATGGCACGCGGTTTGAAGTGGTGATATTGCTTAAGGCAGCAAACGCAGCGCTCGAAGCTGTGATTGATGCCGCAAACTTCGTGTTGCACTGCACGCCGGTGGTCAATCTCTTCACCAAGACGTCTGATCGCATTCCGGTCACATCTACCCGCTTTGAGTACCACGCTGTCATTGATCGCGGCCGGCCGCTTGATTTCGAGATTCACAGCATCGCGAAAGTCACTGGACATCAGAGCGATTCCGACCGTGAGATGCTTTTTCATCCGTTTTATGCCGCCGCCGACGCCGATCATCGCGGTGCGGGTGCCTACTTTTCCGTGCGCCGGGAGCAACGAGTGTTGTCCGAACAATCACGCCGACACGGCCCGCGCACTGGCTACATCGGCAGCGAATGTTTTCTTTCACTGGTCGACGCGAAGGAAGCGCCGTTTCCCTCGGAGCTTCGGCAAATTACGGTGGAGGCATTGTGCACCAACCGTGATCTGCCGTTGCTAACGCCGATGGGTAATGCGGGCTCGGATCTCACGTTGATGACGTCTGCCCCGGTTGAACGGATCACTTTCCTTGTGACCCCGACCCGCCCGACGCCTGCGCTGGCGGAGCGTGAAATGACCTGGCGGCTGATTTCCCATTTGAGTTTGAACTATCTGACACTGACCGACGCCAGCAGCGATCAGGGTGCAAGTGCGCTGCGGGAATTGCTGGGGCTCTATGCGCGCTTGGGCGCAGCGGGCGCGGACGCACAAATTGAAGCGGTGCAAAAGCTTAAAGTTCGCGCCGTTGATCGGCGGGTGCCCAGCCGCGGGCCGATCGTGTTCGGTCGCGGCGTACAGCTTGAGCTTGAGGTCGATGAAGTACCGTTTGCCGGTGTCAGCCCCTGGTTACTCGGGGCCGTGCTCGACCAGTTTTTTTCACGGCACGTCGGTATTAATTCGTTCACCGAATTCGCTTTGCGCAGCCTACAGCGAGGCCTGATAGGCACTTGGTCGCCGCGAATCGGGCGTCGTCCCAGCGTATGAGCACCCGATTTCTCGATTCGCCGCTCGTCGAGTTAGCGCCACCTTCGGCCAGACTCGCAAAGCTGTTTGCAGGGCTGGCGGTTGATGCGACCCAATTTGATTTTTATTACACGCTGCGCTATGTCGACGCCTGCACACCCGGCGCCGCACCACTGGGTCGCGCGCCACGCCCGCGCGACGAGCCACTGCGGCTCACCCAGCACGCCTCGCTGATGTTCGCGCCGGCGACTCTATATCTTTACAAACCCGGCGTCGCAGCCCACGGCCTGGGGCGGCTTGCGGTGCATCACTTTGGCCTGTTTGGCGCTAACGGGCCACTACCGCACCATTTGACCGAATACGTGCAGGAGCGCACCCTGCACTACAAAGACGAGACGATGGCGCGCTTCTGCGACATTTTCCAGCATCGCATGCTGCTGCTGTCTTATCGCGCGTGGGCCGACTGTCAGGCAGCGACCAGTCTTGACAATCCGGGACGGGATCATTTTGGACGCTACGCGGCGAGTCTGATCGGAATGGGTCAGCCATCGCTTAAAGGTCGAGACTCGGTACCCGACCATCTTAAACTGCATCATGCCGGGCATCTGGCACGCCTCACGCGAAACCCGGAAGGGCTGGTGCGCGCGCTCTCCGCCCTCGTACGGGTGCCGGTGGTGTTGCGTGAATATTGTTTACAGTGGCTGAAAATGGCTGCTGGAGACTTGACGCGCTTATCGTCCGTTGCCACTGCCGGAGATGGCGGCCTGCACCGCATTGAGCTCGGTGCCGCCTCGTCCAGATTGGGGCAAGGGGCCATCATTGGTTCGCTGGTGCCCGACGTGCAGCACAAATTTCGTCTGCGTCTGGGTGCCATGTCACTCTCCGAGTTCGAGCGCTACCTGCCGGGAGGCATACGCTTTCTGCAAGTGCGCGACTGGGTCCGTAATTACATGGGCGTGGAGCTCGCGTGGGATGCACAAGTGGTGCTCACGCGCGAAGAAGTCCCTTCGGTGCGACTTGGAAGCTATGGCCAATTGGGCTGGACAAGCTGGCTGGGCATGCCACCGGGTAAACGGGCAGCCGATGCCGATGATGTAATGCTGGATATGGAACGCTTAACCAATGCTCGCCCATCGTGAGGCGAGTCTGTTTTTTTGTGGGGAGATAACTGATGTCTGAAATTAGTCGTACCGCGTTGTTCGGAAAATTGAATCCATTGCTTTACAAAGCCATTGAGGGAGCCACGGTTTTCTGCAAGCTGCGAGGCAATCCCTATGTCGAGTTGGTGCACTGGATGCATCAAATCCTCAGCACCAACGACAGCGACATGCATCGAATTGTGCGTCACTTTGACATTGATGCATCGAAGCTCGCGGCCGACCTGACCAGGGCCCTTGACAAGCTGCCCCGAGGGGCAACTGCGATTTCGGACCTGTCCGAGCACATCGAAAACGCAGTGGAGCGTGCCTGGGTATACGGCACACTCAAGTACAACGATTCCCAGGTTCGCAGCGCCTACATCCTGGTGGGACTGGTCAAGACGATGGGGCTTCGCAATATTCTGTACGGCATCTCGAAAGAGTTCGAGAAGGTCGGTATTGATGCACTTTCCGAAAAGCTGCCTGACATTGTTAAGGGCTCGCCTGAAGAAACGCTTGCCGCGAGCGACGGTTCGGGCATGGGCGGCGAACCAGGAGAGGCAAGCGGCGCGATGGCACCGGCGCAAATGGGCAAACAGGAAGCGCTCAAGAAGTATGCGGTCGATCTCACCGAAAAGGCAAAGAAAGGCGAGCTTGATCCGATCACCGGACGCGATGAAGAGATTCGACAGATTGTCGACATCCTGATGCGTCGTCGGCAAAATAATCCAATACTGACGGGCGAAGCAGGCGTCGGCAAAACGGCTGTGGTCGAAGGCTTTGCGCTGCGGCTGGCCAAAGGCGACGTGCCACCGCAGTTGAAGGATGTGTCGCTGTTGACCCTCGACATCGGCCTGTTGCAGGCCGGTGCCAGCATGAAGGGTGAGTTTGAGCAGCGATTGCGTCAGGTGATTGATGAAGTGCAGGCGAGCCCGAAACCGATCATTTTGTTTGTCGACGAAGTGCATACGCTGGTCGGCGCAGGCGGTGCGGCCGGGACCGGTGACGCTGCCAATCTGCTCAAGCCAGCGCTCGCGCGCGGCACCTTGCGCACCATCGGTGCCACCACCTGGGCCGAATACAAAAAGTACATCGAAAAAGATCCGGCGTTAACGCGACGCTTTCAGGTGGTGCAGGTGCCGGAACCTGACGAGGCGAAGGCGGTCGCCATGTTGCGCGGTGTCGCCACGGTGCTCGAAAAACATCATAAAGTGTTGCTGCTCGACGAGGCGATCACCGCCGCGGTAAATCTCTCGCATCGCTACATCCCGGCGCGGCAATTGCCTGACAAGGCTGTCAGCCTGCTCGACACGAGCTGCGCCCGCGTAGCGGTGAGTCAGCATGCGACACCGCCGGAGGTCGAAGACACGATGCGCAAAATCGAGATGCTCGATGTTGAAATCGGCATCATTGAGCGTGAAGCGGCAGTGGGAATTGTCATCGGCGACCGCCTCACCGGAGCCTCGGCGAAGCGTGCCGTACACGCCGAAAAGCTTGCCGAACTCGATATTCGCTGGAACGACGAAAAACTGCTGGTTGAACAAATTCTCGACTTGCGCGGCAAGCTGCGCGGCAGTGGCGACGGCAAGGTCGACACGGCGGTTACGTTGGGCGACGATGCCCGTGCGGTGATGCTCAACGAGCTGAGCGAATTGCAGGGCAAGCTCGCAACCATGCAAGGCGATACCCCACTGATCTTACCCGCAGTGGATGCTCAGGCAGTCGCCTCGGTGGTGGCGGACTGGACGGGCATTCCAGTCGGTCGCATGGTCAAAAATGAGATTGAGGCGATCCTCAAAATTGCCGATACGCTCAACCAGCGCGTCATCGGTCAACGCCATGGCCTGGAGATGATCGCCAAGCGCATTCAGACCAGCCGCGCCAAGCTCGACAATCCAAACAAGCCGATCGGCGTGTTTATGCTGGTCGGTCCGTCGGGTGTCGGCAAGACTGAAACCGCGCTCACGCTGGCCGAACAGCTCTACGGCGGTGAGCAGAACATGATCACCATCAACATGAGCGAGTTCCAGGAGGCGCACACCGTCTCCACGCTCAAGGGCGCGCCGCCGGGCTATATCGGTTACGGCGAGGGTGGCGTGTTGACCGAGGCCGTGCGGCGCAAGCCCTACAGCGTGGTCCTGCTTGACGAGGTCGAAAAGGCCCATCCGGACGTGCACGAAATCTTCTTCCAGGTATTCGACAAAGGTCAAATGGAGGACGGTGAAGGCCGCATGATCGACTTCAAAAATTGCGTGATCATCCTCACCAGCAACGTCGGCTCTGAGCTCATCATGAGCATGACGCGTGACCCGGAATTGATGCCGCAACCGGAGGACATCGCCAAAGCCCTGCGCGAACCGCTGCTCAAGGTGTTTCCCGCAGCGCTTCTGGGTCGCATTCAGACGGTGCCATACTTCCCGCTCTCGGACGAAATGCTGGGCAACATCATCCGCCTGCAACTCGGTCGTATCAAAAAACGCATCGCCGAGAACCACAAAGCCGTGTTCAGCTATAGCGAGGAGGTGGTCTCGCTCATCGCCTCGCGTTGCACTGAAATTGAGAGCGGCGGTCGTATGATTGACGCGATTTTGACCAACACGATATTGCCGAAACTCTCCGAGGAGTACCTGAGACGGACAATGGACGGCCAGCCGCTGAAAACAATTGCAATCGGTGTCGCTAACGGGGACTTTGAATACGTCTTTGAATAAGAGGAGAGCCGACATGCACTCCGGCGCGCGAGCAAAAAGGGGCGAAGGCAGCGCAGGTCATCAAGCGATTCTGACCGCCGCCGTCGTGCCTGACTGGGCGTTTCGGTTTTGTGCATCGCCATCTTCTCGAACTTATTAATGAGTCAACTAAATGTGTCCTAACGCAACCGGTATGACTCCCTCTACTTTGGGGAGAGGGCGGGGGGTGAGGGTGATTGCATCGCGAGCCGGAAACGTGCGCCATATCCCTCACCCCAACCCTCTCCCCCAGGGAGAGGGAGCCTGCCGAACCGGTCTTATTTTGTTGACTCAGTAATAAGCAGCATCCTCTTTGAAACTTTCGATATGAACGCAAAAAAGCAGCAGCGGAAATCCAGGCCCGCCGTCGAAGACGACGAAGTCGGGATGACGCTTGAGCAGTCGCTCGATCTGGTTCGAACATTGCTTCTTGGCAAACAGCTCACTTCAGCCGAGTACATGCTCAACAAGGTGCTCGCGGCGTTGCCGGATGAGCCGAGCGCGCTGCCGTTGCTGGGGGCGCTGCGCAACATGCAAGGGCGACACGCCGAAGCACTCACGCTGATGGAAAAATCCATTAAGCTGGTTCCCGACGATCCCGCCCGGTGGAACGATATCGGTATCGTGTACGCACGACTCAACCGCAAGGCGGACGCCGTCGCCGCCTATCAACGGAGTGCCGAGCTGGGCGGTCAAACGCCGCAGGCGGCTAACGCCCTCGATAATCTGGGTCGGCAGCAGATGCGTGCGGATGATCCGGTGGCGGCTGAGCAGTCGTTTCGTCGTGCCACGGAGATAGTGCCGGACGCGGGCATCCCCTGGTACGGCCTGTCGCAAGCTCTGGTCAAGATGGATCGGATCGCTGAGAGCGTTGACGCCTGCGGTCAGGCCATTGTGCTGTTGCCGCAATTTGCTCCGCGCGAGCACACGATTCGCGCCCTGATCCATCTCGGGCGAAACGATGAGGCAATCAAGCATTACCAGCAGTGGTTGAAAGAAGAGCCAGATAACCCGGTGCTCAAACATCACCTTGCGGCGTTGACCGATCCCGATACCCATGAGCGTGCGAGTGACGCCTATGTAGAGCAGGTATTTGACGGTTTCGCCTCGACCTTTGATGACACACTCGCGGTGCTCGAGTATCACGCGCCCGAATTGATCGCGGCGGCGTTTTCCGTGGTCTACCCGGCTCCCAACGGGGATCTAGACATCGCGGACGCAGGTTGCGGAACAGGTCTTTGCGGGCCGCTGGTGCAGCCCTGGGCGAAACGACTCGCAGGCTTTGATCTGTCGGGCGGCATGCTGGCTCAGGCTGAAACCAGAAAGGTTTACAGCGATCTGCACAAGGCCGAGTTGGTGAATTTCCTGGAGCAACGTCCCGCTGAATTTGATGTCATCGTTTGCGCCGACACGCTGTGTTACTTCGCCAGCCTGCATGCGGTGATGGCGGCGGCGCAGCGTTCAGTGAGGGCGGGCGGGCACATTTTCTATACCGTGGAGGTGTCTGACGACGACAGCCATCCGCACCGGCTGCTGTCGAGTGGTCGCTATGCGCACAGCCTGGTGCATGTCTCGACGGCGGCAACGGCGGCAGGTTTACAGGTGGTGTGCGTCAATCGCGTCAAATTACGCAGCGAAGCGGGGCGCCCAGTCATCGGCTGGCTGGTTACGCTTAATCGACCATGAGTGATCTCAAACTTCCTTCCATCGCTGGAGACGAAGCCACCACCAGTGAGGCGGACGCAGTCGCCGCGCTCGCTGACAAGAATTCCAAGATCGAGTCTGCCCTGGGGTTCGCGCTGATGGCCAACCCGGAAAGCGTGTCGGTGTTGGTGCAGATGGCCGACCACATGGCGGCGCAGGATCGTGGTGCGGAGGCGGCCGACTGGTATCGCGCCGCTCTTGAGGTAAAGCCCGAGCACTCCGACGCACTGCTCAAGCTCGGTACCCTGCTGCACTGGTATCCAGCATTTCAGGAAGAAGCGATCACCCTGCTGCAACGCGTGGTCGCGCAGGATGCCACGGTGGTTGCGGCTTACGGCCCGCTGGCATCAAGCCTCGCCTATGCTGGTCGCAGCGAAGAGGCGGTTGCCGTACTTCGTGCCTGGTGCGCGGCTGCCCCGCTTGACACTACCGCTGCGCACCTATTGGCGGCACACAGCCATGAGCAGGTGCCTGACCGCGCCAACGATGCCTTCGTCCAGAAAACGTTTGACCAAGGCGCGGAACAATTTGACGCGCTGCTTCGCGAGACCCTGCAATACCGCGCGCCGGAGGCGCTCATGGCGCAGCTTGAGCTCGTGCGGCCTGACATGATGGGGCTGGCTGCGTCATCGCTGGACATTCTCGACCTAGGCTGCGGCACCGGACTCGCCGCCGCGTTACTCAAGCCGCACGCGCGCCGCCTGGTCGGCGTCGACTTGTCGCCCAAGATGCTGGCCAAAGCGGGCGCGCTTGCGCTGTACGACGAACTGGCCACCGCTGAGCTGACGGCCTATCTCGCCGCACGCGACGATGAGTTTGACGTGTTGTTTGCGGCCGACACCCTGGTTTATTTTGGACGGCTTGATGAGGTGTTTGCGAATGCGTTTGCGGCCTTGCGCCTAGGAGGATGCCTCGCTTTTACAGTCGAGCGTCTGGCGGATGCGGCGGACAACGCCAGCGTGCCCGGTTTCGTGCTTACTTCGACGGGCCGCTATCAGCAGTCGGAGCGTTACGTCGGCGAGGCACTCACTAGTGCAAGATTCGCAGCGGTGCACATCGAACAAGCGCGGATCCGGACTGAAGGGAACGCGCCGGTGATCGGGCTCGTCGTGGTCGCCGTCAAATCAGCGAACGCGGACACTTAACGGGCGGCGAAATGTATTCAGCTTTTAATGAAAAGACTTATTTCATAGGGGCTTAGCGGTCATTTATTGGATAGTCGAGTAGTCACGAATAGGGCATGACACGCTAGCGTGACGGGGATGTGGCTTAAAAGCTGTTGGCTGCTTTTCCTATATTTATTGGTTCGCGTAGGTTTACCGTTCGGGCGTTTTCAGGCGATCAACGCTCGCGGGGTGCTTGGGTATCGCCGTACATTTTGGAGGGTCGGCAAATGTCAGTATTAGCAACACTCAGCCACGATATTCAGCATGCAATTGATGCCATCAACAAGGCACTTAGCCATCTTGGCGGGGCAAACACCGGGCACGGCGCGGGGCCGGGGCTCGGCGGCGGCGTCGGCAAAGTAGCGGGGGCCGCCATTAAGCAGGCCGTGCGCGGCGTCGGTCAGGCTTTAGGCGGCGGCCACGGCGGTGGAGCGGGGCATATGCTCGCCATGGGCAGTTCGGGTCCGGGCGTGGTTATGCTCCAGCATGTGCTCAACCTGAAAGGCGCGTCGCCAAAGTTGAAGGAAGACGGTGCGTTTGGACCGTTGACCGATGCTGCCGTACGCCGCTTCCAGGCGTCGCACAAACTTGCAGTGGACGGCATCGTTGGCCCAGCGACCTGGCGCGCGCTAAACGGCGATGGCAGCGTGCGCAAGGCGCTGGAAAAAGCAAAGGCGGGCAGCATTCCGGCGCTAAAACCGGGAGCAGGTGGTGGCCACGGCAGTGGTCATTTCCTGTTTCCACTGGCGCGTGTTCCGCACGAGGACTGGACCGGCGGAGCGCGATACTTCGGTGCGCCGCGGGGTGGCCGCAAGCATGCGGGCTGCGATTTGCTGGCACCCACCGGAGCGGCCATTTATGCCGTTAGCGATGGCGTACTGGTCAACGGACCTTACGAGTTTACGGGGCCACCGCGCTATCCAGTGACCCACGCGGTAGAAATCAGGCATGGCGACATTCTCGTCCGCTATGCCGAAATTGCCCCCGGAAGCTACTGTGGCGGTCGAACGCCATCCGCTGGCCAAAAAATTGCTCAGGTCGGAGCGTTGCGTATGTTGCACTTTGAGGTCTACAGCCACGGTACGTCCACAGGCTCGCTCACCAACCGCAGCATCATGCCGTACCAACGCCGCAGTGACGTCACCAATCCGGCACCTTTTTTGGCGCAGTGGCGGGGCCATTTGCCCGGTGGACATTGACGTTATGTTCCCGGTAGCCGCATCCCAAACGCAGCGACCGCGCGGGATTGCCGCTCGGCAACACTCAGCGCTCATGGCGCTCTTGCTGCTTACGAGCACAAGCGTCGCCGCGGCGGTCGGACCTCGGGTGGACGTGCTGGGCCGCGCGTCCCTGTCGCAACTTACCCACACCACATGCGCGGTCAGCCGCACCGCCGCAGCGGGTGGCAACCAATTCCTGATGATCGAGGGCCCTCAGTGCAAGCCGGACGGCGGCGAATGTCAGCACGTCGCGCTGATGAAAATTGACCGCCATACGGTGTCCCTGGCGCGCGTAGGTGAACCGCGAAAGGCGGCAAATGGCACTTGGAGCAGCGTCTTCAAGCAAGGCGACCGGACGTTAAGCGTGGACCTGATTCGCAAACGCGCGCCTCGCGCAGCGGCGCACGGCAACGACTCGTACGCGGCGGTGCTCACCCTTCGCGACGGCAAAGGTGGGGCAACGATGGTGAAAGGCGTTGCGAGCTGCGAGGGCGATTGAGTGGCAGCGGCCACATGGGTTCGCGTTGGTCGTACGCGGCGACGGGCGCTGCGCACCACGCGGCGATACGGCACCGTGTGACTGACATTGTTGCTTCAAGCCAACCGCGAAATTTATGGCGCATTGTTCTCACCAAAGCCCCCGCGTGTAGCTACATTGCTAACTGATGGCACTCGGCACAATCATCTACGCTGGCATCGCCGCGCAAACAAATAACGTCCGCGCATTGGTGTTAATGGGTGGCGGTGCGCGCACCGCCTATCAGGCTGGTGTGTTGAAGGCGATGGCCGCGATGCTGGGTCAAAGCAGGAAACCGGATGTGCCGTGGTTTCCGTTTCAGGTGTTGGTGGGCACGTCCGCAGGCGCGCTCAACGCCGCCTATATCGCCGGTTGCGCACAAACAGGGCTAGAGTCGTTTGCGCAGTTGGCAGCGTTTTGGGAACAAGTGCGTTCGGCTGATGTTTATCAACTCAACAAGACGTCCGCCGGATCGTGGTTTGGCGGCAGTCACAAATATCTCGCGGCGCTCAATCTGTCGCGGGGAGCGCTGGCACATGGCGCGATTCTGGACAACGCGCCGCTGATCGAAACGCTTGGTAAGGCGATCTGGTTTCCGGGTATTGACGGCGCGCTTGCCAGCAAAACGCTGTCGAGCGTCGCGGTCACGGCGTCGAGTTATTCGAGCGGCGTGCACTGGACGTTTTGCCACTCCGACGACGACTCCGCGCCTGACCCGTGGCATCGGCCTGGTCGCCGCGCTGAGTTTCAGAGTTTGTCGATTGAGCACTTGATGGCATCGAGTGCAATCCCGTTCGTGTTCCCGGCAACGCCGCTGAAAGTGGATGGCCAGCTCGAGTACTTCGGCGACGGCTCGATGCGCCAGATTTCACCGCTGTCCCCCGCCATGCATCTGGGTGCGCATCGAATCATGGTGATTGGCGTTGGGCAGCCCAAACGCACTGGCCTGGGTAGCGATGCGCCGGTCCAGGAAAAACCGGGCTTGAGCGCGGTCGCCGCTCACGCCATGGCCAGCGTGTTTCACGACACCTTGCAGGCCGACGTGGAGCAGGCGCAACGGGTGACAGAAACGCTCAAACGGTTGCCGCCTGAGGTCGCCGCCGTGTTGCCGTATCGTCCCGTGCGCGTGTTTGCGATGCAGCCGTCGCAATCGCTCGATGCGCTGGCGCTGCAACACGTCAACGAGTTGCCTTTAAGCATTCGCAAATCGCTGGGTGGATTGATCAGCGACGCGGGGGGAGCGTCGCTCGCGAGCTATCTGTTATTCGAGCCCGGCTTCGTC
>JAYVNO010000081.1:0-17709 GCA_043758415.1 Burkholderiales bacterium | reverse complement strand
GGATTTGCAGCCGATGCTTTTCAAACCCGACAGACTCCTAGGTCACGACCCGGTGGGCACGGGGTGCCCACCCTACGCATGGCGTCGAAACGCTTCGTTACAGCGCCTTCATCACGCAAGACGCCGCATACGCATCTACGTGATTCACCAGCGGCTTGGAAACCGTGCGCAAGCTCACTCGACCTTTGCTGTCTTTCGCTACGTCAAACATGTACATATCCTGCACCGGAAACTGGTTGCTGCCGAACTTGAAATTGCCACGAATGGATTTAAATTCGGCCGCTTTGAGCGCCGCGTGGAACGCTTTCTTGTCTTCAATCTTGCCCTTCACTTTGCGAATCGCGCTGTCGAGCAATTGTGCTGCGTCATAGCTCTGCGCCGCGTATTGTGAAGGAATGCGGTTGTATTTTTTCTCGAAGGCGGCGACGAATTTCTGGTTCGCTTCGTTCGGGAAATCCGGGCCCCAGAAGGTGCCGGAGAGCATGCCCAGTGCTGCATCGCGGAGCGCTGGCAACGTGCTGCCATCGACCGTTGACGTGCTCATCACAGTGATGCTCTTGTTCAAGCCTGCTTGCTGGAACTGCTTCACGAAATTCACACCGAGACCGCCCGGATAAAAGATGTACAGCGCATCCGGTTTTTTGCTGGCAACCTGTGCCAACTCAGCCGAAAAATCTTGCTGATTGAGCGGTGTATAGATTTCATCGGTCACCGTGCCGCCCTTGAAGGTGCGCTTGAAACCGGACACGAAATCTTTGCCCGCTTGATAGTTCGGGGCCATCGCAATGACGTTTTTGTAGCCCTTGTCGCTCGCGTACTTGCCGACGACTTCAGCCTGATTGTCGTTCTGCCAGGAGGTGCTGAAAAAGTACGGCGAACAGGCTGCGCCCGCAATCGGCGACGGCCCCGCGTTGGAGCCGATCAGGAACACACCTTTGTCGGTGATTTTCTTGTGTACGGCCATCATGATGTTCGAGAAGGTGACGCCGGTGATGATCTGCACCTTGTCCTTTTCGAGCAGCTTGTCGACCACCTGATTGGCCACATCGGGTTTGAGCTGCGAATCTTCCTTGATGATCTGCACCGGCACGCCGCCGAGCTTGCCGCCGTTCTGTTCGATCAGCATCATCAACGCATCGTACTGATCCTGCCCCAATGGTGCTTGCGGACCGGAAAGCTCGGCGATGAAGCCGATTTTGAGTTGTGCGTTCGCGGCACCGGACGCCGCCAGCGTCGTTGCCGCGAGCAGTGCCACCGTGAGAAGAGACCGTGTCATACCACCTCCGTTTGCGAAATTGTGATGAAGTTTAGCCGCAAGATTCGTCGAGCGCGAAGGGGTAACCCAGCACCGGCGCGACGAGAATGGATGTGCGCGCACAGCGAATGCAGACTACAGCCGAAAAAATGCTGTTGCGTTACCGCAAAGCATCAATCGTCGCGCCGCGTCGCTTACGTCGGGCTGCTGACGCACCAAGTCACCGATGTGCTCCTCGCCCAGCGGGAATGGTGCATCGCTGCCGACCATGATGTGATCGGCACCCATCGTGTCGATGAGCAAACGTAGCGCGCGATGATCAAACACCGCACTGTCCACGCTGAAACGATTCAGGTAGTGACTCGGCGGATGTTTTGAAATGCCGCGCACAATATCGCGCCGATGCCAAGCATTTTCCAGCCGCCCCAGCAGATACGGGAAGCTGCCGCCACCATGCGCAAAACAGATGCGCAGGTCGGCGGGCAACTGGTCAAACGCGCCACCCAAGATCATCGCCATGATGCCGAACTGCGTCTCCGCAGGCATTGCGACCGTCCACGCGCTCATCCAGCGTTTGAGCCGATCGCCGCCCAGCATGTCCCACGGATGCACCAGCACCGCCGCGCCCTCAGCCGCGCAATGCGCGAGGAAGCGCACGATGCCCTCGTCGTCCATCTCTCGTGGGCCAACGTGGTTGCCAATTTGCACACCCACGCAACCCGCGCGCATCGCACGCGTCAGCTCTTTGCATGAAAGCTCAGCGTCCTGCAACGGCACTTGCGCCAGCGCTTTGAGGCGACCGTCGCTGTTAGCGCACATCGCGAGCGCCAGATCGTTGTAAGTACTCGCCACATAAGCCGCCTGCTCGGCGGGCGCGTCGTAGGCGAACATGACCGGCGTTGCGCAGATGATCTGCGTTTCGACGTGGTTGGCGTCGAGTTCCTTGATGCGGGCTTGCGCATCCCACAGTGCCGAGTGAACGGGGCGGAAGGGGTTGTCGCCCAGCATCATCATGCCGGTGCCATCTTCGTTGTTTTTGAGTGTTACCCACGGGCCGGAGTGGTCACCGAATTTTGCCGCGAAGTTTGGGGCGTGAGCCGGGAAGAAGTGGCTGTGGATGTCGATGCAGGGGGAGGTCATTGTTGTTCGTTGCTCGTCGGCGAGAGGCGGGTTTTGTCCCCTCTCCCCTCGCGGGAGAGGGTTAGGGTGAGGGGGCGGTTAATGAAGAGAGAATTGTCTGCAAAACAGCCTCCCTTTGTTCGAAAACATCGTTATTCCAAAACCGCAACACACGAAAATTTTGCGATGTCAGCCAAGCCGTTCGGCGCGCATCGTAATCTACGCGTTCCAAGTGCTGCCCGCCATCCAGCTCAACGATCAATCGCTCACTTAGGCAAACAAAATCCGCAACATACTCACCCAGCGGAACTTGCCGCCGAAACTTAAATCCCGCCAGCTCACGTCCGCGCAGCAACTGCCAAAGCTCGTGCTCTGTGTCCGTTTGGTTGTGGCGAAGTGTTCGCGCGAATTGAGTGGATTCGTGTGCCACCATACCCCTCACCCTAACCCTCTCCCGCAGGGGGAGAGGGGATAAGCCGTTCGGACGACTCGTCAGTTACCGCTGCATAAGTCTTGAATTGCTTCCAGAACTCGATTTCGTACAACGCACTCACTCCGTCTTCAGGGGCAACTGCGCGCCTTACTATGATGCCAGGTTCGCGAGCTAACGTAGCGCCAAATGCATCCAAGGTTTCTCGCATAAATTTAGCCCCTTCATCATTTAGTGCGAAGAACTTGATCGCGTGTGGCGGTTCAATATAAAGGTGGCCATCTATGTACGTGATACCTCTTACGATTTTTTCTGTAATGCGCCGAAAGCTCTCGACCGGAATTGTCAATGCAATGCCGCTCCCTGCGGGGCGCCCCCAGCGCTCGCCAAGAGCAGGGTAAATACCGTGACTCGGAATTTCGCGCCCTTGCAACATACTCGACGTCACGCGCTTCGCCAACGAGATGCGCGCTCGCCTGTCGGAAGAACTTTTCGCGTATTGTGGCTTCATCGCCCGCAAGGCCTTTTGCACAATGCTCTTTGATGCGGGGTCATTCGGATTGAGACAGAGAGCGACACGAACAAAAAATTCGCTTTCGATTACGCCGAGCGCGCTGTTACACAATCTGCAACTCGGAACCTGCCACTTAGAAAGATTGGGAGGCGTAGTGTCGGGATACCACGACCTGGGAAATACATGATCCCAGTTCAGATCATCGGCGAAACTGAGGCAATGGACACAGTTCCCAGACTTCGGTGGTTTCGCCATGGTTGGCTAATGCTCCTTTACTCAATATGCATACATATTTTGACGCTTCGCACTGCGCCATTGTCCAAACGACGCGCGAGTACAAACATCCACGCGGGCACGGTAGGCGGGACAGACTACCCCTTCCCCGGATGCACCGCCCCGCAATGCGAACAAGTCCGCAATTCCTCACTCGCATAAAACGCCTCAAACAGCGGTGGCAAATCATCTACGATGCTCTTCAACTGCACTTCAACCCGATGCACGAGCCCATCGCACTTCAGGCAATACCACTCAAAGCCATCGACCACACCTTCAGGCCGTGAGCGTTCTATCACGAGACAGCGGGACTCGGGTTCGGGGCGTTGCGGGGAGTGGCGCAGGTGTGGCGGCATCAGGTACATCGTGCCTTCTTTGAGTTCGATGCGGTCACGTTGGCCGCGATCTATGATGTTCAGGAAGGCGTTGCCCTGAAATTGCCAGAAATATTCTTCATACGGATCGTCGTGAAAATCGGTGCGCTGGTTCGGGCCGCCGACGATGGTGACGATGAGATCGGTGTTAAGCCACAACTGCTGATTGCCGACAGGGGGCTTCAGCTGATGCGCGTTGTCGATGAGCCAGTTGGGGAAATCGATGGTGCTATTCATGGCGTTTTACCTCCGCTCGCACTGAGCTTGTCGACGTGAATCGTAACTTGTGAGAAAGGCTTCGACGAGCTCAGCCTGAACGGGAACTACTGAGGCTTGTAGGCTACAGCCTTCATCTCAATCCGCAAATGCGGATGCGGCAGTTGATGCACGGCGACCGTCGTTCTCGTGGGGCCGGTGTGGTCAAAATATTCGGCCCACACTTCGTTGTAACCCGCGAAATCATTCATGTCGACGAGATAGCTCGTGATCTCCACGCAGTTGGCGAGCGTCGCGCCTTCGGCGGCGAGGATGTCGCGGATGTTCTCGATCACGGCGCGGGTTTGCACGCGGATGTCGAGATGAGTTGCGCCCATCGCATCGAGCTCAACGCCTGCGAACGAGTTATCTTTTCGCCGTGCGCTGGTGCCGGAGACGAATAGAAAATCGCCCGCACGGCGGATGTGCGGAAACTTGCCGCGTGGCGTGGCTTTACTGTCTAGTGTGGTGGCAGTCATGGCTGGTTTTGCTCACTTTCGCAATGCGATGACGGGAGTCTATCGGGCGACGGCGAGTTGTGTTTTTACCGTACAGCTTTTTAGTTAAAGCGTTGTTTTATATGGGCATAGATAGATAAATGGCATATAGTCGAGTATTCATTAAAATGTGGTCTAGCCCCATAGTAAATAAGGGTTAAGAGAAAAAGCTGTTATAGAAAATTTGACAACAATGCGCTTCCAGATCGAAGCGATTGGTGCTCAATTTACGGCACTACGATACCGTCGCGATAGCATTGCCATGCGTTAATCAAACTCGTAAAAGCGCCTCAAAACATGCACAGACAATGGTTCCAAATTCAGCTCGCATGGGTCGCTGTGATGCTGCTGCTCGCGGGTTGTGCGACGCCGCAGCGAAGCGTTGACGCGTCGGGTGCGGTGCGGCGAACCGTGCCTGAACTGGTGGCGCTGCGTCCGGCCGCGCTCAACGCGGCGCTGACCTCGCAGATGGGAGAGCGTGCCGTGTTTGAAGAGGAGGCTGCAACGCTGCGCGCCGTGCTCGCGCTGCCGCCGGGGCCGGTGGCGGACGAAAAATTGCCCAAAGCGTTGTCCGCTGCTGCGCATTTCAACATCGAAAAAGACCTCGTGCGTGCGCATCTGCTCACCGTGCTTCCGGGCGCGCATGAGAAGAGCCCCGCGTATCAACGCGCCGTGTTGAGCGCCGCGCATACGCAATTCTGGGCCGAGACTGCGCCGCTGATTCCGACGTTGTTGCCGAATATAAAAACGCCGCGTGAATTTGCGATTGGTGCTTACACGTTATTGCGCAATGACGACTCCGCGACGCAGCGGCAGATGCTGGCCACGATGATGCAATCGCAGTTTCCTGACTGGGCGAGCGAGCCACGGTTGCGCGCGCTGCAGCGTCGTTTGACGGTCGCGCCGCAGGAGGATTTGGCGCTGCGACCTCCGCTGGTTGATCTGCTTGCCGCGCCGCTCCGCGCGGGCTATCCGGCGGTGTTCAGTTTTCAGCGGCGTGATCGTGAGCGCGCGGGGCTCGCGCTAGTGCGCGGCGTGGACGGACGCTTTGTGCGCAACGCCGATGGCAGCTACTTCAACATCGCGCAGCTCGCCATGGCGCGAACGAATTTACCGGGCACGATCACCAACGGCAACACGCCGCAGGGCGTGTTTGTGGTGAAGGGCACAGGCACGGCGACCAACCGCTGGATTGGGCCGACGCCGTATCTTGAGTCCATGCTGCCGGTGGAGGCACCAGTCGCGCTGTTCGACTTGCCAACAGCGCGTGACACCTTACCGGTGACCACATCGGATGAGAACAAAGTCGCATGGACAGAGCAGGCTTACATGAGCTTTTTGCCTGCATCCTGGCGCAACTATTTTCCTATCAAGGAAGCGCTGCTGGCGGGCCTCGCGGGACGCGACGAAATTCTCGCGCACGGCAACACAGTTAACTCCGCTTACTACCGAGGCGCGCCGTACTTTCCGGCGGCTCCGTCAGCAGGTTGTCTGGTCGCGATGGAGTATTGGTCGAAGGAGGACGGTACACTCGTTCATAGCGACCAGCTGGCGCTGGTAAAGGCATTTGTTTCGGGTGGCAAGGACGTTGGCTATCTCGTCGTCGTCGAGATTGACGATCAGCCGCGTCCGGTGATTTTGGCGGACGTGATTCAAGCGGTGGTTGCTGCGGAGCGGGACAAGTAACACATGATGATACGGCGGGCACTCTGCGCCCACGACCGGCGGCTAATTGAGCCCAGGCAAGTATTACGAACTCACGGTGGGCACAGGGTGCCCACCCTACGATAACAATACGGTGCAGCGCAGGGCAGGCATGGCTGCATCCGTTACAGCTTCACCACAATCTTGCCCATCGCCTGACGCGACGACAGCCGTTTCAACGCGTCCTTGGTGCCTTCTAGTGTGACCGTTTCGGTGATGCTCGGGGCGAGCTTGCCGCTCTCGAACCATGCGGCGAGTTGCTGCATGTTGGCGAGGTGGCCTTTGGGGTTGGCCACCGTGCTGTCGCCCCAATACACACCGAGAATTTGTCGCTCCTTTAGCAGCGCAAGGTTCAATGGAATCTTCGGAATGTCGCCCGCCGCGAATCCGACAACGAGGAAGCGACCGCGCCAGCCAAGCGAGCGCAGCGCTGGTTCCGAGTAGGGGCCGCCGACCGCGTCGTACACCATGTCGACGCCTTTTTTGCCGACGATAGCGGTGACCTGATCGCGCCAGTCAGCCGCCGAATAATTCACGCAATGATCGGCACCGAGCGATTTGCATAGTGCTAATTTTTCGTCTGTTGACGCCGCCGCAATTACCGTCGCGCCCATGAGTTTGGCCAGTTGAATTGCCGTCGTACCCACGCCACCGGCAGCGCCGAGCACCAGCAACGTTTCGCCCGGTTGCAGATTGCCCACGTCCTTGAGCGCGTGCAGCGACGTCGCGTAAGTCAACACGAATGCAGAGGCCTGCTCAAAGCTCATGCTCGGCGGAATCGGCATCAGGATGCGCGCGTCGGCTTCCGCGTATTCCGCGAAGCCTCCGCGGCCCGTGCTGATCACGCGATCACCGACTTCTACGTTGGTGACGCCTTCGCCTACCGCGTGAATCACGCCTGCGAACTCGGCACCGGGCACGAATGGCCTGTCCGGCTTGACCTGATACAAGCCTTGTACCGTCAACGCATCGGGGAAGTTGAGTGACGCGGCCTTGATGTTGATGGTGACCTTGCCGGGGCCGGGTGTCGGAATCGGCAAGTCCTCAATGGTCAAATCATCAATAGGGCCGAACTGTTTGCAGACGAGTGCTTTCATGGGCGATCTCCTGTGTGTAATGTTTTGCGATGGCGGGAATATATAGGGTGCGCTTCGCGCACCGATCCTCTCGTGGTGCGCGGAGCGCACCCTATGTGAACCTATGCGAGCTTTCGCGTACCCACCACCACTGGATAATCCGGTCGCCCAGTCTTGGCCCAAGTGATGAGATTCTTCGCCGCCTTGGTGCGCAATTCGACTTCACTCTCAACGGAATAAAACGCTGAGTGCGGCGTGAGCACCACACGCGGATGCTCCGTCAAGCGCTCCCCCGGACGCGCAGGCTCAGTCGGCAACACGTCCAGCCCCGCAGAATCAAGCTGCCCCGAATCAAGCGCATCCAGCAGATCGTCAATGTTGATGACCGCACCCCGCGACGTGTTGACCACGTAACTGCCACGCTTCATCGCAGCGAAACATCCGACGTCAAGCATGCCGCGCGTTTCATCGTTGAGTGGTGTGTGCGGTGACACCACATCGGCCTGCGCGAACAATTCGTGCAGATCGCGCACGCGCTCGACGAACGCCGGAAAATCGCCGTCAATCAGATACGGGTCATACGCGATCACCCGCTTGAACAGGTTGCGCGACACGTGAGCCATGCGCTTGCCGATGCGGCCGAGGCCGACGATGCCGATGGTCATTTCGGTCGCGCGACGACGCTTGCCGTTAGATTCGTAATGCCATTTGCCCGCGCGAATATCATTGGTGTGAAACGTGGTGCCGCGAATGATGTCGAGCGCCAGCGCTAGCGCATGCGTTGCGACTTCACCGACGCCGTAATCGGGAGAATTGGCGAGCCACACGCCGAGCTTTTCGCAGGCTTTCGGATCAATCGTGTCAAACCCTGCGCCGATGCGTGAGCAGATGCCTACGCGCGGCAGCGCCGCGAGCACGCGCTCGGTAACGGGTGCGTACTGAATCAACAAACCATCGGCATTGCATTCGGTCGCGGCGCGGATCACGTCGTCTTCAGTTTTTGCTTGCGCAGTGACGAAACGCACGCCAGCATCGTTGAAGAGTTTCTCTTCAAGCGCGTAAGACGTTGCGTCGAAATCAGTGAGTAGAAAAGTTGCCATTGTTGTTGAGTCTTCCTTGTCAATTCATGTACTGAACCAGCCACAGCGTGATCGGCGGAAACGCGACGAGCAAGGCGGTGCGGATGAAGTCTGACACGAGGAAGGGCATGATGCCGCGATAACTTTCAGCCATCGGAACATCCTTCGCCATGCCGTTGATCACGTAGACGTTCAACCCCACAGGGGGCGCAATGAGCCCAATTTGCACCACCATCAAAATCAGCATGCCAAACCAGATCGCTTTGCTCTGCGGATCGAGGTCATAAATGTTGAGCGCCATGACAATCGGAAACACGATGGGCAGCGTGAGCAGGATCATGCTCATCTCGTCCATCACGCCGCCGAGGATGATGTAGAAAACAAGAATCAGCACGATGATCAACACCGGAGACGCGCCCGAGGCCGACACCCATGCGGCTAGCTGCGCGGGCATTTGCGACAACGCGAGCGCAGAGTTCAGCAAGTCGGCACCGAGAAAAATCAGGAAGATCATGCCAGTGTTGGAGGCCGTGCCGAGAAAGCTTTCGTTGACACCCTTCCACGTGAGCTCGCCTTTGAGAAGCGCTGCCAGCAACGTCGCAATGGCGCCGACCGACGCGGCCTCAGTGGGCGAAAACAGTCCGCCATAAATGCCGCCAAACACCACGATGAAAATGATGACGATGGGCCACACGGGCTTGTAAGCCGCAATGCGTTCTTCGCGCGACATGCGCGGCGCGGCGGGGCAATGCTCGGGATACTTGCGGGCGAACCACGCGATTGAAATTAGATAACCGATGGTCGCGATGATGCCGGGAATGATCGCGGCAGCGAAAAGTTTCGCGATGTTTTGCTCGGTCAGAATGCCGTACACAATCAGCACCACTGACGGCGGAATCAGGATGCCAAGCGTGCCGCCCGCAGCGAGCGTCGCGGTGTAAATGCGGCCACTGTAACCGAGGCGTTTCATCTCGGGAATCGCGACTTGACCAATCGTTGCGGCGGTCGCAACGGACGAGCCGCACACCGTGCCAAACATAGCGCAGGCGAGGATCGCGGCCATTGCCATGCCACCGCGTACGTGACCGACCATCGCATTCGCCGCACGAAACAAATCGCGCGATAAACCACCTTGCGTTGCGAAATAACCCATCAGCAAAAACAGCGGAATTACTGATAGGTCGTACACGGACAACCGCGCAAACGCGACGCCTTTCAAGTGCGCCAGCAACGCCTCGGGCGACGCCAATAGCCAGTATCCAATGAAGCCCGGAATCAACATCGTCGCCGCAATCGGCACGCGAACGACCATGAGCAACAGCATCAGGACGAGCAACCCGACGCCAATCAACATCTGCGTGGTCATGTCGCGCCGCCAGCCTGTGCTTCGCCGCGCCAGAGCTTTACTGCGAGGGCCAGTGCAGCAAGCGTGGCCAACGCAAAGCAGGGGGCCATGCCGGCATACGTCCACCACAACGGTACGCTGATGACCATCGAGGTTTCACCCGCCTCTTTCACGGAAAACATGCCGACCGTCGTGCGCCAGGCGAACAGGCCCATGGCGAACGCGAGCGTGAATGCGCCGATCGCATCGAGCGTGCGCCGGGTTCGCTGTTTCGCTTTCGCAGTGAAAAAATCGACGATGAGATTGCCGCCGGAAAACAGGCAGTACGGCAGAAACGCCGAGATGGCCACGGCGATGGCGTACTGCGTGATTTCGATGTCACCGGGCACTGGTTTGCCGAACCCCGCGCGGCCGATGACCGAGGCGACGGTCATCAGTGCAATGAGCATCAGCACGATGCCACCGAGCATTGCAAAAAATAGCGCGGCGCGCTCGACCCAACGAATCCACATGGACATGGTTCAATCTTCCCCGTTTTTCTTGTGGCGTTTCGCAATTCGTAGGGTGGGCAACTCGTTGCCCACGTGGCTCAGATGCCACGAAAAGACTTGAGTAACTCTTTCATGAAAGCCTTATTTAATCTGGGAAAAGTGCGCATTTAAGCCATAAGTCGACTTTATGCCTAAATCACACTTAGGCCCAGTGAAATATGGGTTGCATTGAAAAGCTGTTACGACAAACGATGCGTGGGCAACGAGTTGCCCACGTAACGATTCACAGCTCGTGACCGCTATTTCTTCTCGTACTTTTTGATCAAGTCCTGTGCCTTGCCGAGCAACGCTTTGCCGTCGTTGCCCTTGGCGGTTGCCTCTGCAACCCACTCGTCGTAAAGGCTTGCTGACGCGGTGCGCCAGTTGGCTAATTCGGTCGCAGGGATCATGTAGAACGTGTTCTTGCGATCCACCGCGGCCTTGCGTCCGGGTGCGGCCGATTCGTCCCACGTTTTGCCGGTTTGCCTCACGAGGCCAGCGCCTGAATTGTTGTCAATGACTTTCTTGAGATCGGCGGGCAACGAGTCGTATTTCGCTGGATTCATTGCCATCATGAAAATGGCGCTGTAGAGTGCGCGTTCCTTCGCATCGGTCTCGGAGTGGAATTTCACCATCTCATGCAGCTTCACGCTCGGAATCACTTCCCACGGCAGCATGAAGCCATCAATCACGCCTTTGCTCACGGCGTCCGGAATCGCAGGCAGCGGCATCGAAACCGGTGTTGCACCAAGCTTTGCCAGCAGCTTGTTGGTCTGCCGCGTTGGCGCGCGCATTTTCAGGCCCTTGAAGTCAGCAAGCGTCTTGATTTGGCGGTCTTTGGTGTGAACGTAGCCTTCGTCGTGGGTGTGGAACATCAGCGGCTTGACGCCTGCGAATTCCTTCTGCACAGCGGGTGTCGTGAGGTAGTAATCCCACACCGCTTGCGACGACGCCTCGGCGTTTTCGTTCATGAACGGCAGCTCGAAAACTTCCATCAGCGGGAAGCGACCGGCGGTGTAGCCGGGCAGCGTGTACGCGATGTCCGCGACGCCATCTTTCGCCTGATCGAACAACTGTGCGGGCGTGCCGCCGAGGGACATTGCCGGAAAAATTTGGCACTTGAGTTTGCCGCCAGATTCCTTGTTAATTTTGTCGCACCACGGGCCGATCACTTTGGTCGGAGCCATCGCTTGCGGTGCCCAAAAATGCGACACCTTGAGTGTGATTTCCTGCGCTTGCGTGGCGGCGGGCGCGAGCGTGAGCGCGATGGCAATAGCCGTAGCGGCTGAACCAAATATAGGCTTCATGTAATCCTCCTTTGATTGCAAAACATAATGATGATGCTAGCTTGGCGACGGCCTCGTCACCGTAGCAATAACCCCACGGCAGACACGAGCGCGCGCGGCTTGCCGTTACAGCGGCAACGCGGGCAGGACGGTGCCTGTACAGGTGCCAAACCCCACGCGCGCCGCGCCAGCTTTTTCGCAATGCGCACGCAACGTGATGCTGTCGCCATCTTCGAGAAATGCGCGCGACTCGCCGCTCGGCAACGTGATGGGAAGCTTCCCTCCTACGGTCAGTTCGATCAACGCGCCTGCTTCGCTCGCAGTCGGTCCGGACAACGTGCCTGTGCCGAGCAGATCGCCCGGTTGCAGATTGCAGCCGTTCACCGTGTGATGCGCGACGAGTTGCGAAATGCTCCAGTACGCGTGGCGGTAGTTGGTCAGGCAGATGCGATACGGCGGCAACGATTGCTCACGCATTTTTTCAGTCACGATCAAAACTTCGAGTTGAATATCGAATGCGCCTTCGCTGCGCAGCGCGACTGAATCTAGATACGGCAACGGCTGTGGATCGTCGCTCGCACGCTTCCATGCCTTTCGATACGGCGCGAGGGCTTCGAGCGTGACGATCCATGGCGAAATAGTGGATGCGAAATTCTTCGACAGGAACGGCCCCAGTGGCTGATATTCCCAACCCTGAATATCTCGTGCGGACCAGTCGTTGAGCAGGCACAAACCGAACACATGCGACTCCGCGTCCGCAATGGCGATGCGCGTACCCGGTGCGTTACCGGTGCCGACGAAAATGCCCAGCTCGAGCTCGTAATCCATGCGCTTGCACGGTGCGAGTGTCGGAGCTTCCGCGCCGGGAGGCATGAGTTGACCCACAGGACGCGGAAACGATTGTCCTGAAATGTTGATGGACGAGGCACGACCGTGATAACCAATGGGCACCCATTTGTAGTTGGGCAGCAATGGATTGTCGGGGCGGAACTGGCGGCCGATATTGGTTGCGTGATGCACCGATGTGTAGAAATCGGTGTAGTCGCCGATGTGCGCGGGCAGCGCGTATTCGGCATCACTTTGCGAGACGAGGCACGAATACATTTCGGCTTCGTGTGCCGAACCTGCCCGCAGCAAACGCGATAAGGCGAGACGCAACGCAGCTGACGCAGCGCTGCCTTTTTCCATGAAAGCGTTGAGTGTGGTGGCCGAGGCGGCTTCGCACGACACCGCTGCGTTGCCGCTCAAAAGGCGGGCGCGATTGAGCCACGTCAGATCAACAATTTGATCGCCGATGGCAACGCCGCCACGAAACGCTTCGTCAGACCCAACCCGACGAAACACTGCGAACGGCAGATTCTGAATCGGGAAATCGGTGCCTCCGTCGTTGGCAGAAGCGACGAAACTTTTCAGTGCCGGGTCGTGGGTTTCGTTGAGTTTAGTCATCAATATTCTCTGTTTATGCCGTCATTCTCGCGCAGCGGGAATCCAGTTTGTACGTTACGCAAAGCGCTAGATCGGCTGCTTCGCAGTAGGTCAGAACGCTGGATCCCCGCTTCGCGAGGATGACGCCTGAGTAACTCGTATTGCTATCGTTTCAGCGGGTCAAAATGCTTCCGAATCCCTTGCCAACATTCCGAATACTGCGCCTGCAATTCGGGCGATTCCAGCGCCTGCCGCGTGGGTCGAATAATGGTGCGCGTCTCAAACATAAATGCCATGGTATCGGTTATGTAGTGCGGATTTGATGTGTCCGCGTTTGACGCCTTTTCAAATGTCTCAGCGTCCGGCCCGTGGCCTGTCATGCAGTTGTGAAGGCTCGCGCCACCGGGTGAAAAACCTTCTGCTTTCGCGTCGTACGCACCGTGAATGAGGCCCATGAATTCGCTGGCAATATTGCGATGAAACCATGGCGGACGGAAGGTGTCCTGCATAGCAAGAATTCGCGGCGGAAAGATCACGAAATCAATGTTGCTGACACCGGGTGTGTCGGACGCGGAATGCAATACCAGAAAAATCGACGGATCGGGATGGTCGAAACTGATGGATCCCATCGCGTTGAAACGGCGCAGATCGTATTTGTACGGCGCGTAGTTGCCATGCCATGCAACCACATCCATCGGCGAGTGATCCATCTGCGCTGACCACACATTGCCGCCGAATTTCGCGATCAATTCAGTCGGCTCATCCTTGTCTTCATACGCGGCAACCGGTGTCAAAAAATCTCGTGAGTTAGCAAGTCCGTTCGCCCCAATCGGGCCTCGATCTGGGAGACGAAAGTTGGCACCGAAGTTCTCACAGATGTAACCACGAGCCTCAGCGTCCACGAGCTCTACGCGGAAGCGAACGCCCCGCGGAATCACCACAATTTCCTGCGGTTCCGCCTCGATGACACCCAGTTCGGTGACGAAGCGCAAACGCCCGGTTTGCAACACGATCAGCATCTCTCCATCAGCGTTGTAAAACGCGCGATTCGTCATCGAGCGATTGACAGCGTACAGGTGAATTCCGCAACCTGATTGCGCGAACGCATCGCCGTTGCCAGCAAAGGTCACGATGCCTTCCACGAAATCGGTGGCTTCGGCTGGAATGGGTAACGGGTTCCAGCGCAACTGATTGGGCGGTGTTGACACATTCGCGAAGTTGCTCACGAATTTTACAGCGCTGATTTGCTTGAATGGCGTATGCATTGCAGAAGGACGAATGCGATACAGCCACGAACGACGGTTGTCGGCACGCGGTGCGGTGAATGACGTACCCGTGAGTTGCTCCGCGTACAGCCCATACGCGCATTTCTGAGGCGAGTTGCGACCGACGGGGAGCGCACCGGGCAGCGCTTCGGTCGCGAACTCATTGCCGAAACCGGATTGGTAGATGAGTGGGTTCATCATCGCTTGGCCCTTTGCATAGCATCCTTCAACACCTCGAGATCGCCGATGTGGTTGGCGAGAAGCAACACTAACTTTGCATTCATCTGGTGACTTTGCTCGTTTGTGAGTTCGCGATGCGCGTCAATCAGTGCTTCGTAGAACTCATCAAAATGCTTGAGGTTAGGTTCGATATTGAGTGGGTTCATCGTCATAGTGTGCTCCCGCAGGCACGCGCTATTGCCTTGCGTATTGCCTGCCCATCAAAGGTTCGCCAGCGCGCGCAAACGTGTTGATCTGGACGGAAGAGGTAGGTGCTGCCGGGTTGAGCGTCGTAGCGGGTGATCCACTCGATGCTGGGCGTCACCGTTCTGTCCCCTCTCCCCTCGCGCGAGAGGGCAAGGGTGAGGGGGCGGTTGACCACGAGAGCCACGGTGGCATTTGATTCCACGATACCCCTCACCCAACCCTCTCCCGCAGGGGGAGAGGGCTCGAACGATACCGGCTCGACTTGAGCGACGCGAACGACGACGAAACCATCCCCCAGCAAACCCAAAAACCACGTCTGCCGCCCCTCAAGAAACACCGGCGCATCTACCGCCGCCGCGCCGGGCACCATTGCCCCGGAAAACTGGTCAACATCCGGCGTGTTCAGCGGCGAGGTGTGCAGCGTTGCGGGTAGCGATAAGCGCCCCGAGTTCACCAGTTTTCGAGCGAACGGATGATCTTTCGCCAGCTCCAGCACGGCATTGCGAAACATTCGGCTGACTTCGCTTTTCGGTGTGATGAAATCGGTGGCGCGTGTTGAATTCAAGATATTTTCATCCGCCGCATACTCGCGCTCGGTAGCGTAGCTGTCGAGCAGGAGATCGGGCGCTTTGCCCTGCACCACCAGCCCCAACTTCCACCCCAAATTGTCGGCATCTTGCACGCCCGAGTTCGCTCCGCGCGCGCCGAACGGCGATACCAGATGGGCCGAATCACCTGCGAACATGACGCGTCCGTGACGAAAGCGCTCCATGCGCATGCAGGCAAAGGTGTAAACGCTGATCCACTCGAACTCGAATTTGGCCTCTGGCCCGAGCAGCGCTTGCACTCGCGGGCGCGCGCGTTCGGGCTTTTTTTCTACTTCTGGGTCTGCGTCCCAGCCGAGCTGAAAGTCGATGCGCCAGACGTTGTCCGGCTGCCGATGCAACAGCACGGATTGATTGGGATGAAACGGTGGATCAAACCAGAACCAGCGCTCGCTTGGGAAAGGTGCCGCCATCTTCACATCGGCAATCAGGAAGCGATCTCGGAAGGTTTGGCCCTTGCTCTCTAGGCCCAGCAGCTTGCGCACTGCGGAGCGCGAGCCGTCGCAGGCGATGACGAAATCAGCTTCGATTGCGTAGGTGCCATCAGGTGTTTCAACAGTGAGTTTTACGCCTTCGGGCTCGTTGACTACGCCAACAACGCGGGTCTGCCAACGCACATCGATTGCTGACGACTGTGCAACCGCATCGGACAAAAACCCCTCGGCGTAATATTGCTGCAAGTTGATAAACGCGGGTCGTCGATGGCCAACCTCAGCGAGTAAATCGAAGTTGTACACCGGCGCGTCGCGAAAGAACACCTTGCCCATGTTCCACGATACGCCCTTGGCGACCATCGCGTCGCCGACACCAAGGCGATCCCAGATTTCTAGTGTGCGTTTTGCGAAGCAGATGGCGCGCGATCCGGCGGACAATTTGTCGTCATCGTCGAGCACGACAACGGCGATACTTTGCTGCGCAAGATCAAGCGCCAGCGTCATGCCCACCGGGCCCGCACCAACGATGACCACCGGGTGGCGCGCAGGCGCAGCGTTGTGGTGATCGGCGCTGCGGCGGTAGGTGAAACGTTTGGCTTGATAGTCAGTTGTCATGAAGTGTCCTTGTAGGAGCGGCTTGCCGCGACCCAGCGCTTGCACGTGTAAAGGCGGGTCGCGGCAAGCCGCTCCTACATGTGCATTAACCCTCCAACGCCGCCCACATTTCCCGATCACGCTTATCCGTCCAAATGCGCGGATCGGCGTGGCCCGTGGCGAGGTCATACGCGCGTGTCACGTCGAATGGCATGCAATGATCAAAGATTACCCAGTGTCCGTACTTGGGTTTCATCGTGGCAAAAGTCTCGCGATACACGCTATTCAAATCCTTGCCCGCCGCGGTGCCTGCTTTCACCGACGCATAAAGATCACATACAAACTCACGCGTGCCGCGCAGTCCTGCGGCGACCTGCTCAGACGTTTGTAGCGCAGCGCCGCGACCCGGCACCAGTTTTTCTGGCTTCATTGCGGCGAGTGCATCGAGCGTAGCCGGCCAATCTTCAAAGTACGCATCGCCTGCGTATGGGGTTGCATCAAACTCCACCAGGTCGCCCGAGAACAAAACCTTTTGCGATGGAATCCAGGCAATGGTGTCGCCCTTGGTGTGGCCGCGCCCGACTTGCATGAGTTTCACTTCAAGCTTGCCGAGCCACAACGTCATCTCTCCCTTGAACGTCATCGTTGGCCAAGTCATGCCCGGCGGCACCGATTCGACGTTTTGAAACAGCCGCGGGAAGCGACCGATTTCACTTGCCTTGTCTTGCTCGCCGCGCTCAACGATCAGATCGTAGGTGTCGTGGCTTGAGATGATGTGCTCGGGTTTGTAGCCCGATGCACCGAGCACGCGCACCGCGTGATAGTGCGACAACACCACGTACTTGATGGGCAAATCAGTTACGGTGCGAATATGACGAATCACGTCCTGCGCCATGATCGGAGTCGCCTGCGTGTCGATCACCATGACGCAATCGTCGCCAATGATGACGCCGGTGTTCGGGTCGCCCTCCGCGGTGTAGGCATATGCGTTGTCAGAGAGCTTGTCAAAGCTTACTTTTTTCACGTCAAGATCGGCTTGCGACGCGAATTTTTTCAAGGGCGCAGACTCAGACATAGGGCACTCCAAATTCATAGGGTGCGCTCCGCGCACCAACTTCGCCAGTCCTAGGAGTCTGTCGGATTTGAAAAGCATCGGCTGCAAATCCGCCGGCCCGGTGCATATTTCGCCTGTTTTTTGGGCAATATCTCGATATTGCCGCTGC
>JAYVNO010000080.1:0-17740 GCA_043758415.1 Burkholderiales bacterium | reverse complement strand
CCCTTTTCGCCTCACTCTTCGTTGCACTTTTTTGCAATAGCTCGCTATTGCTGCAAAAGATGCGCCTCGATTGAGTCAAAAATTGCTGCGTCATGCATGCGCTCTTATTTACGGACAAGTTCTTAATCGGGAACAAGGAGGCTCTGCATGAAATTCATTAATCGCTCAATCCGCAGTTTGACCACGTTAGCCGCTGCGCTGCTCATGCCGCTCGGCGCAGCCCACGCCGCCGAAACGTTGAACGTTTATTCGATCTGGCCAGAAAACTGGGCGCGCCCCATGCTGCAGGAGTTTGAGAAGACCAGCGGCATCAAGGTGAACTTCCTGCGCTTCTCCTCAGGCGAAGCACTCGCGCGGTTGATCGCCGAGAAGGGCAATCCGAAAGTGGACGTGCTGTTCGGTGGCCCGGTCGAAACCTACGGCGCGGGCGTTAAAGAAAGCATTTTCGAGCCATACAAGCCGCCGTCAACCACCGTGCTGCCCGCACGCTTCAAGCACGAAGGCGGCATGTGGACAGCGATTGCCGACGACCCGCTGGTGTTCATGACGAATAAAAAATTCCTCGCCGACAACAAGATCCCTGCGCCGACTTCGTGGAACGACTGGCTCAACCCGGCGTACGCCAACATGCTGCAAATGGCGGACGCCCGCACCTCCGGCACGGCGGTTACGCGCATCTTCTCAGTGCTTGAAATCTACGGTCGCGATGAAACCAAGGCCTTCGACTTCATGAAGAAGATGGGCAAGAGTATTCAGACCTACACCAAGAGCGGCGGTGGCGGTACCTTGCCAGTGGGTCTCGGTCAGGCAGCGGGCGGCATCTTTTTTATCGTCGATGCGCTGGACACCAAAGCCAAGGGCTATGACGTAGAGATCAGCTTCCCGAAAGAGGGCATCGGCGCGGCGGCTGAAGGCATTGCCATCGTCAAGGGCGCGAAAAATCCTGATGCGGCGAAAAAACTGATCGACTGGGCAACGAGCCCCGCGATGCAATCGCTCTACGCGCCGAACAAAATCAACTTCATTCCCGCGCATCCGAGCGTCAAGACCGAGGCAACGCTGGCCGCTGTTTTGAAAGACGCGAAGATCATCCCGATTGATGACGAATTCGCAGGCGCGAATCGCAAGCGCATCGTAGATCGTTGGGTCGCTGAGGTGCTGAACGCAAAGTAAGCGGGCTCGTCGCCCGAGTCGCAGTATTAAACAAAAACCGGCGTCATCCTCGCCGAAAGGCGGGGATCCAGAACGTAACCACGCGATCCACTTGTTAATCGCTACTGCGACGGCGACGATTCTGGATTCCCGGCTACGCCGAGAATGACGCCAGTTTGAAATATTTGTCATTCGTTCTGTGATCTCACCGCTAACATCGCCATGACTGCGCTCACCACGCCCACCCGATCCCTCATGCAGCGCGACCCGTTCATTGCGGGCATCGTGCTGGTGCTGTGGGTGCTGCTCGGCATCTTCGTGCTGTACCCACTCGCGTGTCTGTTTGCACGTGCGTTTGTCACCGACGGCGCGGTCTCGTTTCAGCCGCTGCTGGACATCATCAACAACCCAAACCATCGGCGCGCGTTTGCTAACAGCATGACGCTCGCGTTGGCCGTTGGCGTGGGTGGCACAGCACTTGGATTTCTGTTTGCGTTCACGGCTGTGCGCGCGGGGCTGTCAAAGCGTGTCATGGGCATGATCGATACGGCAACCTTGTTGCCGCTGATCTCGCCGCCGTTCACCATCTCGGTGGCGATCTTGTTTTCGTTCGGCGCGCGCGGTTTGATTACCTATGATTTGCTCGGCATCAAGGGCTTCGGCATCTATGGGTTTATGAGCACGGCAGGGGCCGAAATCATCACCTACTTCCCCATCGCATATCTCACGCTGCGGCCCATCTTGGCGAGCATTGATCCGAACATCGAGAACGCCGCATTCAGCATGGGCGCATCGCGCTGGCGCGTGTTTCGCACCATGACGTTGCCGCTGTCGATACCCGGCGTCGCCAACGCGTTCCTGCTGCTGTTCGCCTGCTCGCTGGCCGATTTCGCCACACCGCTGATCCTTGCAGGCAACGACTTTCCGGTGCTGCCGACCGAGGCGTTTTTGCAGATCACCGGGCAGTTTGATTTGCGCGGCGGTGCGCTGCTGTCGATCCTGCTGCTGGTGCCTGCAGCCATCGTTTTCTTTCTGCAACGGTACTGGCTTGCCGGTCGCAGCTACGTCACCGTGACCGGCAAAGCGGGTTCGCGCAGCAGCGTCGAAATCCTCACGCCTCTGATGCGCTACACGTTGTTCGCGCTGTGTGGCGCGGTGGCGTTGTTGGTCACGTATTTCTATGCGTTGCTGCTGTTCGCCTCACTGGTCAAAGCCTTCGGTGCCAATCACGCGTTTACGCTCAAGCACTATCACGTCATCTTCACCGAAGGCATTCCAGCCATTCGCGACACGTTGATCATCGCCGCGATTGGCATGCCGCTCGGTGGTTTGTATGGCGTGCTCGTTGGCTATCTTGTCAGTCGCAAAACGTTCTTCGGACGTCAGACGCTGGAGCTGGTGTCGATGATTAATTACGCCCTGCCTGGCACCATCATCGGCATTGCCTATCTGCTCGCCTTCAACGACAAGCCGATGGAATTGACCGGCACCGCGACCATCATCATCGCGTGCTACATCTTTCGCTACAGCCCTACCGGAATCCGCGCCACCATTGCGCTGTTGCATCAGATCGACAAGAGCCTGGAGGAGGCCTCAGAGAGCCTCGGTGCGACGAGCTTGACAACCTTCCGCCGCATCACACTGCCATTGATCATGCCCGCGTTTTTTACCGGCCTGGGCGTGGTGTTCATTCGTTCGATGACTGCGATTAGCGCGACAATTTTCTTGATCTCGATCAACTGGACGCTGGTGACAGTACGCATTCTTGAGAATATGACCGAACTGTCGCTTGGGCCTGCAGCGGCGTTCTCTGTTTTTGTGGTGGTGCTCGTGTATGCCGTGCTCTGGATAATCGGTCGCATGCTGGCACGCTTGCGTACCGGCGAGGGCGGTCGCGTAGAAAGTATTTTGGGAGGTTGATATGCGCTCAATGACAACGCAACGCAAAGCGGGAAGCACATGACAGTCGCAGCAATGCAGCCGGTGCCAATAACGCTCGCCAGCATTTCCAAAAAATTTGAACACGGCGTCAAAGGACAAATTTTCGCCGTAAACGATGTCAGTCTCACGGTCGTTCCCGGTGAGTTGCTTACGCTGTTGGGGCCGTCCGGCTGCGGCAAAACGACAACGCTGCGCATGATCGCTGGGTTTGAGCAACCGACCAGCGGCAGCATTCACATCGGCGATCGAGATGTCACGGGATTGCGCGCAAATGAGCGCAATATCGGGTTTGTGTTTCAGAACTACGCAATCTTTCCGCACCTCTCCGTGTTCGAAAACGTCGCGTACGGATTGCGCGTGCAAACCAAATCCGGTGAGGAGATCAAACGTGCCGTGCAAGAGGTGCTCGAACTCGTCGGCCTCGGCGGTTACGCGCAACAGCAACCGCATCAACTATCGGGCGGTGAGCAGCAACGGGTCGCACTCGCTCGCGCCATCGTGTTCAAGCCGCGCATCCTTTTGTTCGACGAGCCGCTGTCGAATCTCGATGCCAAGCTGCGCGTGCAGATGCGCAGCGAGATTCAGCAGCTACAAAAGCGGCTGGGCATCACTACGGTGTATGTCACCCACGATCAGGAAGAGGCGATGGCGATCTCTGATCGTATCGCCGTGATGAGCGGCGGCAAGATTGTGCAAATCGATGTCGCAGAGGATTTATATGATCATCCGAATAGCGAATTCGTAGCCCGGTTCATTGGTCGCGCCAATCTTCTCGACGGAAAACTAACCAGCGTCGAAGCGGGCAAAGTGGCGGTGGACGTGCTTGGCCAGACGATCGTCGTCACCGGTGCGCCAGACGGCTCAAAGGCGGGCGACGCCGTGCGCGTGATGGTGCGCCCGGAGCGTCTTTCGGTAGTGCGCGAGGGCGCACAGGGTGTGGCGGGTAAAGTGGTTTCGCGAACTTTCCTCGGCGAAAAGACCGACTACCACGTTGCAGTGGGTGAACACACCATTCAGGCGACGTTGTTTGGGCAAGGCCGAGCATCAGCATTTGCTGCCGGCGATACGGTGCAAGTCACGTTCCCGGCCGAGAATATTCACCTGATCCGCTCATGAAGCTATTCGCCATTTTCTGCAGCTTTCGTGCGCCCCCGATCTGGCACGCGCTGATTGCCGCATTGATGCTGTTTGCGTTCGGCAACGCATACGCACAGGTCAAAGCGGAGGCGCTGCACGGCGCAGATGGCATCTTCGTCGTGCCCGACGCAGCGATTGTGTGGGCCGTGCTCAAGCAACCGACGGGCGACAAGGCAACGGTATGGTTGCGCATCATCAACAGCACGCGCAAATTCAGCCATGTCGCGATGGATGGTGTCGATCCGTTTAGCAAAAAGCGCGAGCGGGTAAGCGCTGGGGCGAAGCTAGGCGCGGAGGCACGCATCGCGTCAGATCGCGACACTTTCAGCGATCTGCCAAGTCGTGAAGTTCATCTCTACCTCACCGAAGCCGATATGCGAGCGAACAAACCTACCCTGACGGTGTATTACCTCGGCGTTCCCGACACCACGCCGGAGTTCTCCACGACAGCGTTGATGGACGATTATTTCAATACGGTGCGCTTGACGTCACACAAGGTCGAGTTAAAGCGATAGCGGCGCGGCCCTGCGCCTCACGCTTGGAATGAGCCGAGTGCTGTGTGTCAGCGTGACACTGCGCTAACGTTCGCCCATTGATCGATTTTTAACGGTAAAGCAAGGGGCCCACCATGAAATTAGTCAACGCGTTTGTGCGCGTCGTATGCGGCGCATGCGTGGCGGTGTGTACGACGATGGCGCTTGTCGCGCAGGCAGCGGACTTTCCCGCGCCGAAAGAGGCGAGCGCGGTCATCAAAAACTTCCGCTTCAACACGGGCGAGGTGATGCCTGAATTGCGCATCAACTACGTCACGGTCGGTGCACCGACCGGTGAGCCGGTGTTGATTCTGCACGGCACCACCGGCTCAGGTACTGGCATGCTTAACGCGGGCTTTGCGGGCGAGCTTTTTGGCGCGGGGCAGCCGCTGGACGCGAGCCGCTATTACGTGATTCTTCCCGACGCGATTGGCACCGGAAAATCGACCAAACCGTCGGACGGTCTGCGCGCAGCGTTCCCGAAATACAACTACGATGATATGGTTGACGCGCAGTATCGGCTGCTGACAGAGCATCTTGGCGTCAAACATTTGCGCGTGATCGTCGGCAACTCGATGGGCGGCATGCAAACGTGGATTTGGGGCGTGAAGCACCCTACGTTTATGGACGCACTCGTGCCGATGGCGGCGCAACCCTCGGAGATGTCGAGCCGTAACTGGATGCTGCGTCGCCTGATCACCGACTCGATCAAAAACGACCCTGAATGGAACGGTGGTAACTACATCAAACAGCCGAAGAGTCTGCAATTCGCATCGGTGTTTTACGGCATCGCCACGCTCGGCGGCAATCAGGGGCTGTACAAAGCTGCGCCGACGCGGGAGAAGGCCGACGCGATCCTGAATCAGCGATTAACGGCGCCGTTTGTCGGTGACGCTAATGACAATCTGTATCAATGGGATTCGTCGCGTGACTACAACCCATCAGCGGGGCTGGAGCGCATTCAGGCGGCAGTGCTTGCGATCAATTCGGCTGACGATGAGCGTAATCCTCCCGAGACCGGGATTATGGATCGCGAAATCAAACGGGTGAAAAATGGTCGCGTGTATTTGATTCCGGGCAGCGAATTAACGGCGGGCCACGGCACGACAGGGCAGGCGAAATTCTGGAAGCAGCAACTGGCTGATTTTCTGCAAAGTTTGCCGAAGTAGCTTGCAGGTTTTGTAGGGTGGGCACCCCGTGCCCACCGAGCGTTGACTTAATGCAACGCTCGGTGGGCAGAGGCTGCCCACCCTACGCGCCACCACTCAGGTATTTGTCAGCAACCGATCATGCTCATCACGCTCGCGTTTCGCGATTGATTTGATGAAAGTCTGGCCATCGTTCATATGGGCGAACGCCGCGTAACCCCGCTCTAAAAACGCATGCAAACCGGCCACGCCACCGGCCACGGCGGGCGTGCGCATCATGCGTAACAGGCCACGCAGGATTGGCTTGCGCGCGAGTTGATCCAGCGCGCCACCAATCGATTGTGTCAGCGCAATTTGCTGCAGGCGTTGCTGCGGCTGGCCGACGCTGCGATACGCTCGCTGGTAGCGGCTGGCATCCAAGGTTAAGGGCGCATTGTTGTTTTGAACGCGGCGCAACGCGGCGACCATTTCACCATCCAGCTGTTCGGACAGTGCGTCCATTTCCAGCGCGGCGGCCAGTGTGGTGAGCGCTTTGTTGGGCAGAAACCTCACCAGAATTT
This sequence comes from Burkholderiales bacterium, assembly GCA_043758415.1. Taxonomy (GTDB): domain Bacteria; phylum Pseudomonadota; class Gammaproteobacteria; order Burkholderiales; family Casimicrobiaceae; genus Casimicrobium. The sequence goes on along the minus strand of JAYVNO010000080.1, from coordinate 11,269 downwards.
TGATGACGCGCTCGATGTCAGCATCGCGCTGCGTCAGATCTTCGGTTGAGTAAAGTTCGGTCAGAAAAAAATGAGCAGCGGGGCCGAATTCGGTTGATGCCAGCAGGTCGGCATGCGTCATGGCGAGACGCGCCTGCTGAAAAGCGCGCACCGCCCTGCGGTCTGCTGATGCGAGCGGCAAGGCGTTCGCCACGTTACGCTGCGCGCGAGCCGCCGTAAAGTTGTTGCGCAGTTCTGCTTCGAGAGAGCCATCTTTAGCCATTCGCACAGCATAGCGCGCCACTTTACGTGCAGCGTCGCAGCATGCGGGCTGTAGACCACTCACTCTACTACGGCTGCCTAGAATTGCCCGAGGAAAACAGGAGGACGTACGCCATGTGGTCTCGGCGCAGATTCATTTTTGTCGGTGTGGCCGGTGCGATTGCCGCTGCCGCCGTGGTGGTATTGCCACGCATCGGCGAGTCCGGCGTCGCGCCAAAAGGAGGCGTGCTGGTTCAGGCCAACGCCGACATGTTGCGCGTGGTGGCCGCCGCCGTGTTGGGCTCAGCGTTGCCGACTGACATGGCGGGGCGCGACGCGGAACTGACGCGTGTGGTCAACGCGGTGGGCGCGCTGATCGACAATTTTCCGCCGTCCACCCGACGCGAAATCGGCGATTTGTTCGGGCTGCTCGCGCTTAAACCGGCGCGCATGATGCTGGGCTTCAACGGCAACTGGGAGATGACCGACGCGCCCGCCGTAGTGCTGTCGCTGCTGGCATTGCGCGACAGCAGCATTGGTCTCAAACAGCAGGTGTATTTTGCGTTGCACGATATGGTGCTCGGGAGTTTTTACGCGGATCCAAAAACATGGACTGCGACGGGCTATCCGGGGCCTCCGAAACTGGCGTGATGTTGATGCAGTTGCGCGAGCATTTGGATGGATTTGATCGGCATAGCTTTTGGCTGAAAGTGCCGTTTAATATGGGCTTAGGCGTTGTTTAAACTATAAGTCGATATTAGTAGATATTAGCCACTAGCCCCAGTAAAACGGCGATTACGACACAAAGCTGATGCCGAAAGTGCGAGCGCAATGCAGTTTTAAACAACCACGTCACCGCCTTTTTTTCACTAAAGTTAGCAGTAAGATAAATATGTTCTCTGACCCCATTCGCGACGGCATCAACAAAGGTTGGCTGCACATTGATGCTTCGCAACTGGGCAAAGATGCCGTGCTCGAAGCGGACGTGTGCATCATCGGAACCGGCGCGGGCGGTGGCATAGCGGCTGATGTGCTGTCTGACACGGGCCTCAAAGTCGTAATGATTGAAGAGGGCATGTTGAAAACCTCTACCGATTTTCGCATGTTGGAAGCCGAGGCATATCCGCAGCTTTATCAAGAATCTGCTTCGCGCAAAACCGCCGACAAGGCCATCAACATTTTGCAGGGCCGCACCGTCGGTGGTTCGACCACGGTGAACTGGACGACAAGCTTTCGCACGCCGTCGCCGACGCTTAAATATTGGCGCGAACGTTTCGGTTTGACCGAGCTGACCGACGAGCACATGGAGGGCTGGTTCAAGCTCGCTGAGAAGCTCACCAACATCACCGACTGGGCGGTGCCGCCGAACGAAAACAACGCTGTGCTTGAGCGCGGCGGGCAAAAAATTGGCATCAAAGTCGAGCGCATTCGCCGCAACGTGAAGGGCTGCTACAACTTGGGCTACTGCGGCATGGGCTGCCCGACCAACGCCAAGCAATCTATGCTGGTCACAACCATTCCCGCTGCGCTCGCGCGGGGTGCGGTGCTGGTCAGTCGCGCCCGTGCGCAGCGATTGATTTTTAAAGGCGGTAAGGTCGAATCGCTGGAGTGCGTGAGCATGCAGGGCGCGGGCTACGACGTGGGCAGCGCCAAAGTTCGCGTGGTCGCCAAGCACTATGTTGTCGCAGGCGGTGCGATCAATTCGCCCGCGCTGCTGATGCGTTCAAAAGCGCCCGATCCCTATGTGCGTTTGGGGCATCGCACTTTTCTCCATCCTTCGCTGTTGTCAGGCGCGGACATGGGCGCGAAAGTGGCGGGTTGGGAAGGCGCGCCGCAGACGACGTACAGCGATCACTATCTGAACACGCAGGCCATTGACGGTGCGATGGGTTTCAAGTTAGAGGTGCCGCCGATTCATCCGGTGCTGTACGCGATCAGCGTGAATGGTATGAGCGAACATCATCGCAACCGCATCACCAACATGGCCAACACGCAGGTCACCATTGCGCTTTGCCGCGATGGTTTTAATGAGCAAAGCACGGGCGGCAGCGTCAAGCTGTTGAGCGACGGATTTCCGCAGCTCGACTACACGTTGAACCCGTATTTTTTCGATGCCGCGAAACGCGCCATGCTGGCGATGGCCGAGCTTCAATTCGCGGCAGGCGCGAAAGAAGTATTCCCGGTGGACGAACGCATCAACGGTTATCGCAGTTGGGCTGAAGCGAAAGCGGGGCTCGCCGCACTCGATCTGAAGCCGCTATCAACCCGCGTTGCCAGCGCCCATGTGATGGGCGGCTGCACGATGGCGGCCAGCGAAAAAGACGGCGTGGTGAACGTGTACGGGCGCCATCATCAGGTGGAAAATTTGAGCGTGATGGACGGCTCGGTGTTCCCCACCTCAATAGGCGCGAATCCGCAGTTGTCAGTCTATGGACTGACATGGCGCAATGCAGCGCGACTCGCAGGCGATATGCGCAAGGCGTAGTATCGTGCACATTTATTCCGCTACCTAGTGCCCAGAGATGGCCAAAATGGGCGTCCCGCGTTCGTTAGCGACGGTGAAACGGCTACGCACTGATTAATCAACACGCTCCGCGAATCAGCCAACAATGATTCGCTTAATCACTCAAGGAAATGCTGACGTGATCACATCAGGGTGACACGCTCTCCGGGCGTGCCGAACGACTCGACGCAGGCCGAAAGCGTGCGCCCTACCAAATCCCCAGCGCCGTCAATTGCGCAGCGGCTTGCGGCGCCCAACCGCGATTGGCTATGGGACTGGCCGGACTGGGATGCAGGACTGTGCCGATATTCACCCGGGCGTAGGCTGGGATTGTTCCAGCGCCTAGCGCAGCCCTTGCCTGCGCTTCGGCGAACTTGCCAATACCTATCACCCAAGTGGGTTCGAGCGTGTCGATACAGACTTGCAGGTGTTGCCGACAGGCCGTGTACAGCGGCGCGGATTCTACTTTCGTGAGTTTGTCCGGTGTGACATTTCTTGCCTTGTCGAAAAAAGCGAGTGGGCAGTAGTTCAGCACGAAATGATCAGCAAAAAAATCTTCGGCGCATGGAAAACGCTGCGAAAAGAGAGCCCACAGACGCTGGCCTGAAATCTCGGATCGCGTGCACGCGAAGCCCTCGACAGGGCGCGACGGATTTGGCAATTTCGGTTGCGCAACCGGCGCAGCAATCTTCATCCAATCACGCACCGTGTTGACTTCGCCAAACGGTACGCCGACCTGCACCATACCAAACGGACCGGGGTTCATGCCGAGAAATACGACCCGCTTTCGTCCAGTGCCAAATTTGCGCAGGTATTGCTCGTGCGGCGCCCAGGCGTAATCGAGCGGGTTTAATGTGTGGGTCACTGGCGCAGAAAATTGCAGGCCATCGACGGCGTCGCAGAGCGTGCGTGCGGCGGCTATCAGCCCGCGACTACTCACCGTTCACTTCTCACTCGTCGCTAAGTGGGCCACAACACCATCTGCGTGCAGCGAAACAGCGCAATGGTCTTTGCCGTTTCACGATGCGTCACGACCGCGTCCCACACCTGCGTGGTGCGGCCCAAATGCACTGGCCGCGCCTCCGCGTAGATCGTACCGTCGAGCGCGGTGCCGAGATGATTGCTTTTGAGCTCAATGGTGGTGAAACCCCTGGCACCTTCGGGTAAATGCGAAATGCAGCCGTAGCCGCACATCGTGTCGGCTAGTCCAACCACGCTTGCTGCGTGTAAATACCCGTTCGGCGCGAGCAGTTCCTCACGCACCGCGAGTTCTGCTACCAGCAGTCCTTCCGCAACCGAAATCAGCTTGATCCCGAGCAGCCCCGGCAGCTTGCCGATGCCGCGATCTTTCATCGACTCAGCGGTGTAACCCGCGCGCAAAGCCATACTCTGCCACGCCCTAGCGGAAGCTGTAACCAACGGCGAACTGTGCCGCCGAGCCGCCCAGCAGGATGCCCTCGATGCTGAGGTTGCCATAGCGCACTCCCAGCGAAGGGATGATTGCAGGCGCAATTTCGGCACGATTAAACGGAATTTTGTCGCGATATTTGCCGCGATAACCATGCAATAAACCGGCCGTCACCTTGGCATAGAAATTCGGATGTAAATCCCATTTTTGCCCCCAGTACACATACTGCGAAAACTGGCCAAATGAGTTGTCAAACAGCGCCACACCGAACAGAGTCTGGTCCGCTCCCCACACGCGGTCGTACTTTGAGCGGATCTCTGCATTCAGCAGATGCGTCCACTTCGCATGGTTGGGGCTGGGGTGAAAGTGGATGGTTTTCGGCGCATATTGAAGAAAGATTTCGTCACCATCGCGCAGCCACGTGTCGGCGCTGCGGCCATCTTTGACGGCATCGGCGAGCGTCGGCGAAATTTGCGCAACCGCGTGCGCGACACACAATGCCGACAACGCGAGCGCCGCCAGCGCAACGGGTTTACATAGCTTCATTACTCAAGGACCTTTCTTGTCTGGGCTCGATTCGGACTCTGCACTTTCGCGTGCCTCGTGGGCTTTTTGCATCGCCTTGTCGATATCGGTTTTGACCTTGTTGATCGTCTGTTCTTTGGTTGGAAGTGGCGTGGGTGGCGGCTTCGCAGGCTGACATGCGGCCAGGAAAATCATCGTGCCTGCACCAACGGCCAGCAGCGCCCACCGCATCGCTAATCTCGAAAATTATTGAACTGCAACGGCAGATCGGTAATGTCTTTCTTAATCAGCGCCATCGCGGCTTGCAGGTTATCTTTTTTGTCGCCGGTCACGCGCACCGCTGTGCCTTGAATCGAACCGCTCACTTTGAGCTTGCTGTCTTTCAGTAACTTGACCACTTTTTTCGCGATCTCAGTCTCAAGGCCGTCTTTCAATTTATCGACGCGCTTCATTTTGTCGCCGCCGATTTTTTCCGGCTTGCCCTTTTCAATCGAGCGCGAATCGACGCTGCGTTTGGCAAACTTGTTGAGCAGCACCTCATCGACCTGCGCAATCTTGAAGTCATCATCCGCAAAGACCGTCATCGTCTTCTCTTTTTCGTTCAACTCAACGCGCGAATCGGAGCCCTTGAAATCAAAGCGATTGGTGATCTCCTTGTTAGACTGATCAAGCGCGTTCTTGATTTCAACCCAGTTGAGTTCGGAAACAGTATCAAACGATGGCATGGTTTGGTGTGTAGAGGCGCAGTAAAGCGGAAGTTGCAAGTGTAAGGGGTTCATTGACCCAACGCGGCGCAGTCACGGACTCCGTTCGTCAGACACAATCCGTCCGTCTGCCAGCGTGATGCGGCGGTCGCAGGTGGCAGCCAACCGCGCGTCGTGCGTCACGATCAAAAATGCCGTGCCGAAATCGCGGTTAAACGCGCGTAGCATCACAAAAATGTCATCTGCGGTTTTCGTGTCGAGATTGCCGGTCGGCTCGTCAGCCAGCACCAGCGCGGGCTTGACGGCAAGCGCGCGGGCGATGGCCACACGTTGCTGCATGCCGCCTGAAAGCTCAGACGGTTTTTTTGACTCAGCGCCCTTTAGGCCCACTGAGGCCAGTAGTTGCACCGCTTCCGTGCGTACTTTTTCGGTAATGGGCTCGCCATTGATCATGCGCGGCATCAACACGTTTTCGAGTGCCGAAAACGCCGGCAGCAGGTGATGAAACTGAAACACGAATCCCAGCGTTTCGGCCCGCAACCGGGTAAGCGTGTCGTCATCGCTGTAACTCACCGCGCGTCCGGCGATTTCAACGCTGCCGGAGGTAGGCGCTTCCAGCAGTCCAATAATATTGAGTAGCGTGCTCTTGCCGGAGCCGGACGGACCGATCAGCGCGCTGAAATCGCGTGCTGCCAGTGTCAAATCAATGCCGTGCAGAATCTCGGCCTCCACCGGTTTGCCGATGTTGTACGACTTGTGAATGCCCGACAGCTTGAGGACGGTGTTGCTCATGCGCGCATCGCCAGCGCCGGATCAAGGCGTGCCGCGCGACGGGCTGGCGCGATGGCGGCGAGGGTGCCGCATAGCGTGGCCACCACGCAGGCAAGCAGCAATAATTTCGCGTTTAGATCAATCGGAAACAGCACGTTGCCATCGGCACCGCGCACCAACGTGCCAAACAGAAATACCAGCAGCGTCGCCAGCAATGCCCCGAGCAGCGAACCCACCAGCCCGACCAGGGAGCCCTGGAACAGGAAAACCCGCGTCATTTGCCCGCGCGACGCGCCCATCGCGCGCAGGATGCCGATCTCGCGCGTCTTTTGCACCACCGCCACCACCAGCACACTGGCAATGCCGAGCATGACCACGATGGACACGAACACGCGAATGATGGCCGTGGACGCGGACTGCGCGGTGAGCGCGCTCAACAGCTGGTTGTTGGTCAGCATCCAGCTCTCCACGCGTAACGGTGCGACGCTCGCGACTTGGGTCGCCACCTGATCGGCGGCAAATACATCCTGCACGCGCAAATCAATCGAGGTGACGCCACCGGGCAAACCGAACAGCGATTGCGCGGTGCGCAGCGGCAGGTACACGGCTCGCCGATTCAACTCACGATTGCCGAGGTCAAGCGTGCCCGAAATGCGGTACTGGTCGCCCTCGTTGCCCGCGGTTCCGGTGGTCAGCGTGATGCGGTCGCCGATGCTGGCACCGAGATCGCGCGCGAGCTCGGCGCCGACCAGCACATCGCCCGGCTCCAGACGCAAATTGCCAGCAACCAATTTTTCGGTGAGATCAACAATGCGGTCATACAGCGTCAGCTCAATGCCCGCCACGGCCACCGAGCTGCGCCCCTCGCCGCGAATGGCGATGGCCGCGCCCGACACCATGGGCGACACCGCCACCACACCGGGCACTGCTTCATAGGCGGTGATGACCTGCTGCCAGTTGTCAATTGAGCGAATTTTGCGCGGCGCGGTTTGCACGGTAGCGACACCGGTTTCGCCCGGGTTGAGTTGTGGCCGCGCCACCGGTTCAATCGGTTTGGCCACGATGTGCGCCTGCGCGCCCAGAGTGCGGCGAATGGTGTTCGCCTGCAGTCCGGCGATCAACGCCGAGATGAAGATCACCACCGCGACACCGACCATGACGCCGCCCACGATCAACGCTGACTGGGTGCGCCCTTCACGCAGGAAGCGCAGCGCGATTTGCAGCTCAAAGCGCATCGCGGGCTACTGCCCCGGCATCGGCAGATCGACGCCTTTTGGCCGCACCGCAGCCGGTGTCGACACGCCGCGCACCCGTTGGCCCGGGCGGACTTTGCTGTCGACAATCACCTCGTCACCGGCGCTCAATCCGGAAACAATTTCAACCCGTTGCAACGACTGCACGCCGATCTGTACGTCCTGTTCCTGCGCGCTTCCTGCGCGCACCATCAGAACGTATTTGCGCTCGCCCGCCTCGCGCAGCGCGTTGCCCGGAATGCTCAGCACGTTTGGCTTTTGTGCCAGCACCACCTCGGCGGACACCGTCATGTCGTCGCGCAAAATAGTGGGCGGCTTTGGCACCCGCAAACGCGCCTCCACCGTACCGCGTGTCACGTCGACTGCCGGCGCGAGATAAATGAGTTCGGCATCAAATTTAACGTCAGGAAACGCGTCGGCGGAGGCCACCGCACGCATGCCCTCTTTCACGAAGCGCAAGTTTTTCTCATCAATCTGCGCAACCAATCGCGTCTCGCCGGTGATGGCCAGCGTCAGCAACTTTTTACCCGCCTGAGCGACGTCGCCCACCTCGACACTGCGCGCGATCACCCGGCCATCGGCGGGTGCTGTAATGCTGGTTTGTTCAAGCTTGGCGCGCACCACCAGCACGGCTCCCTGCGCCTCACGCACGCGGGCAAGCGTTGCCTGCGCCTCGGCACCGCCGCGCGTGTTGGCGGTGGCCTGTGCGGCGGCCTGCTGATACGCCGCGCGGGCGCTGACGGCCGCGCGCTCGACATCCTGCAACCTGGCGTCGCCGATGAAGCCTTTGGCGTGCAGGCTCTTGTTACGCTCAAGGTCGCTCTGCGCGTATTCCATGTTGACACGACTCTGCGCGAGGCCTTGCGTGGCTACCGGCCCAGACAGTTCGAACTGCGATTTAAGCCGTGCGTTGGCGGTGCCCAGCGCCGCTTGTGCCTGTTGCAACTGGGCGCGCAAATCGTCATCATCGAGCGCCACTAGCAATTGCCCGACTTTCACCGCATCACCCTCGCGCACCAGAACTTTTTCGACCCGCGCGGTGAGCGTGCTGGCAAGGTCGGTGCGCGCGACGCTCGCCACGCGAGACGAGAATACGAGCGAATGTTGAATCGGCCCCGATGTGACGGTCACCACCTCCACCGCCGTACCGCGCCACCAGATTACTGCGGCAACGATGGCCGCGACGGCCAACGCAATGAGCGCGAGCAGCCAGCCTTTGGGTGACGAACTGCCTGTTTTATTCCACCATGCCATTGTGTGCTGCTTTGTGACTAAGGCTTGCAGCTTAGCAAGCTCGCGCTAACCGTCGTTTGATTTAGCGCCAAACAAATCGTCAAACGCGTCATCGGCACTGGTTTTGGTCGCTTTGCCGACGCGTTTGCCAGAAAACGCGTCTTCAATCTTGTCTTCGAAAAAACTGTTCGGAGAGGGGGAGGCCATGAGCTGGCGGTAGGTTTCCGGCGACACGCCTTTGTATTCAAAAATATCGCCGTTCACAAACTCAATTTCCATCACCCGACTGCGCTCGTCATAGCCCGCCGCGCGGAGCTTGCTGGACTTGAGCGGTTTGCGAACGGTGCTGGGCATGGCGTGAGTTTGACGTGCGGGTTTGAGGGGATTCGCGCAATTATGCAGGTCATCGAAAATCACACGATCCTCGGTACAACTTTTACGACTAAGCCCCGTTCGACTTGGGCTTAGATGCTATTTACGGCAAAAGTTGATACTTAGCTAAATGTGCGGCTAAGCCCAGTTTGAATAAGCGTTTCAGAAAAAAGCTGATGGCGAATTTTTACAAATTTTGAGCGCACTATGCGGGCAGCAAATTTTTCAGCTTGCGCTTGTTCGGCAAGCGATAAATGTCGAAATCGCTGTCAATCGACACGATGTCCGTGATTCCGGTTTCAATCGACAGCGCAATCAGCGACGCGTCTGCTAAATCCATCGGCAGGTCGTGATATTTCTGCGTGTAGGTGAGCATGCTGCGTACGTTGTCAACGTTCAAATGGCGGACATCCAGCCCGCCGTTTTCAACCCATTGCAACAGCGAGCGTTGCGCGTTTGCAGTGTTGGAAAGCATGTAGGCGCACTCGGTGAGCACTGGCCATGTAGTTAACAAATCGCCGCGAAATTCTTCGAAAAACTGCCTGCATAAAGCATGGTCAGCATCGCGAGGATTAAACAGCGCGATCAGCGGCCCGGCGTCGATGAGTGCGGCCTTGGCCGTGACGTTCGGCGTGGCGTTCGGCATAGTAGTCGCTCAAATGTTTTTTACGATCACGCGCCTGCAACACCGGCGCACCCGAGTCTGCTTGGGCGCTTTCGGCCTCCAGCGCCAACACCAGGTCTTTGACGCTATCCCACACGGTCGGTTTAGGCAGTGCCTGCTTCGCCAAATATTCTGCAAGCGCAAGTTTCACCACATCACTCTTGGTCTGTTTCGTCTGCACGCAATACTGCGCCAACGCCTCCGTAACGCGGTGATCGGTGCGTACGGTCAATGTCATAACGCCTCTGAGGTGTAATACAAGATTGTATTACAGCATTTTTCGTTGGAGTTTGCAACCGCAGAATGGTGATCTCGTAGGCTGGGTTGAAAACCCAGCTCGCTTAGGGCGACTGGCATGCTGGGTCGTGACCCAGCCTACGGATTACTGTTGAAAATAAACCTCGTCCCTTGCCTGATGAAACAGAACTGCGTGCGGATACTAATGCTCCGATCCCGCATAAATCCACATCGGAACCGTTTTGCCTGCGCGCGCAAAACCCATTGATTCGTAAAAATTCACCGCCTCGCCATCGGCCGTCAACATGAGCTGGTGAAAGCCTTGATACTTGTCGAGAAACGCTTTCATCATGAGCTTGCCGACGCCACGACCGTGATGCGATGGAAGCACCAACATGTGCGGGAAATACACGACGAGATGACCGTCGGAAATCGCATTTCCTATGCCCACCAACAAACCCGAAATGCGCGCTGTTACCAGTGCGTCGGAGTTGCGAAGTGCGGCCAATAGTTGAACGGGCTTGTCGGCAGACGACCAAGCGTTGGCACGATACAGAGCGACAACTTCAGCCGTCTTAATCTGATCGGACAGAGATATTTGCACATCTCCGTCGTTCGCTTTAATTGGAGTCACGTTCACGTGCGTCCTCCAACAACTTCGCCTCCCCCGACCCCGCCGCCAACATCCCCGCCTTGGCATAAACCCCCAACTTATCTCGCGAATCCGAGATGTCTAGGTTTCGCATGTGCAGTTGACCAATCCGATCCAGCGGCGAGAAGGCTTCGTCTTCTACGCGCTCCATCGACAGTCGTTCGGGGTGATAGGTGGCGTTCGGACTGCTGGTGTCTAAAAGCGAATAGTCATCACCGCGACGCAGTTCAACCGTGACCTCACCCGTCACTGCACGGCCAACCCATTTTTGCAGCGTGTCGCGTAGCATCAAACTTTGCGGGTCGAACCAGCGGCCTTCGTACAGCAGGCGACCAAGGCGGCGGCCCATCGTGCGGTAATTTTCAATTGTGCCTTCGTTGTGAATGGCGCTGATCAGGCGCTCATAAGCGATGTAGAAGAGCGCCATGCCGGGGCCTTCGTACACGCCGCGGCTCTTCGCCTCGATGATGCGATTTTCGATCTGATCCGAGATGCCGAGCCCGTGGCGGCCACCGATGCGATTGGCTTCCATCACGAGATCAACCGGGCTCGCAAACTCCTTACCGTTTAGCGCGATCGGAAAGCCTTCTTCGAAGCGAATCGTCACTTCTTCCGGTGCAATCGCAATCGACTGATCCCAGTGTTTGATCGACATGATCGGGTTGACGATGGAGAGGCCTTTACTCAGGAATTCGAGGTCTTTTGCC
>JAYVNO010000079.1:0-6069 GCA_043758415.1 Burkholderiales bacterium | reverse complement strand
TGCGTCCGACAAATCGTGTCGTCGAAAGTCTTCAGCCATAACCCAGCCTTTCAATCAAAGGGAGTATTATGTTCTATCTCGTGACGACACTATCTAGCGTAATCAAAACGTGTTGTAGATAACGGCTTTTCCCAGAAACGTCCATTCTTTTGGGGCGTAACGTCGCTTTAGCTCAATATCGACTCCTGATTAGCAAGATGCCTCAGGAACCGCCCATTTCGTAATTCCGGCGTAGACCGGAATCCAGCCTGTATTTGCTTGCGAAGCGAGCAAATACAGGGGTTTTCAAGCGGCGCTTTGGATTCCGGCCTACGCCGGAATTACGACGACCTGAGGCAGCTTGCTAATCAGGTATCGATTTTTCGCAAAACTGTATCCAATCCCCATTCGGTGGGGCAGTCTACTAAAAAGCTGATCGCTCAAAAATCTCGTCTAACTTGAATTGCACGCTTGGACAAGCTCACCACGAACGGGACGTTAAACCCGCCGCAAAGCCCCACCCTCGCCCTTGCGCACAGTAATCACCAGCAACAATCCAGCAGCCAACGTCCATGCCGCGACCGGCAGCCACGGCTGAATCGTGGCGAAGGTTGGTGTTTTGTTGAGTTCGGTCCAGACGATCATCATGCGTGCGAAGGTAGCAACGGCGAGTAGCGAAAACAGCGCGCCGGTGATACTGCCTTGCTTGCTGCTTTTGCCGTCGCCGCTGCTTTGGCCTAGCGCCAGTGCCGCTGTGACCGCGCTCATCATCACGTAGCCCCACGCGCCTCCAGCGATGAATTGCGCTGCCGTGAGTACGGTCAGGTTGCTCGCGTGCAGGGCAATGAATGCGGCCTGCGCGCCGACCACGCCGCCTGCGGCCATGATGCTGAGCCCGCCGTAGCGTTTGGTGAAAAACGTTGTCGGCAGCATGAGCAGACTGAAGCCGATCCAGAACACGGGCATCAGTTGTTCAAGCTCCGGCGGCTTGGCGAACTTGAGAAACAGCGGCGCGGTGTTCAGCGAAAAATGAATTTGAAAGCCGAGGCCGAGTAAGGCGATGGCGATCAGAAACAGGGCAAGCGGCGAGCGAGTGTCCACATTGCCTGCTGTTGACGGGAGCGTCACTGCCTCAGTTTGTGACGGTGCTGCGGCAAGATTGCGTTCGGCCCACCCGAGGCCGAGCGTCACCATCAACAACGAAATGCTGGCCAGCGCAAACGGCAGGCGCGGATCGGTTTCTCGCAATGCAACCGTCAGGAAAGTTCCCAAAGCGCCTGCGACGCCGAGGCCGAACATTGATAGCGAGGCGAGCCAAGGCACTGAGTTGCGCGACGCGTATTTGCCGAGCAGCGCGAGCGGCGGCGCACGCAACACGGATGAGCTGGCCGACCACAAAATGGTGAGCGCAAGGAACAGCGCCTCGCTGCCGGTAGGCGCGACAAACGGTAACAACAGGAACGCGACGCAGGACGCGGCGGTGGTCGCGGCAACGATGCGCGAGAGTCGGCCAATCACCAGTGCCCAACGATCCGCCAGACGATCCATAAACCAATCCATGAAAGCAAAGATCACCTGATCGAGCATCAGGATGACGATCACCGCCTGCGGACGAATGCCGACCTGCGCGGCAAGCTTCGGCAGGAAGATCACGTACACCGTCCAGGTCAGCGTAAAGAAGAGCTGCAAGGATGCGAGGTAGAGGCCGATGTGGGTTTGGTGTGGCTTGGCGGGCTCCATGAGGGTCGGCTCTTCGTTGATGGGGATCAGCGAGAAAGCTTATCAGGCGCGGCGTCAAGACAGGGGGTGCGTGGGCAACAAGTTGCCCGCCCTACGACTGACCCTCTCCCGTGCGCGGGAGAGGGTCACGCACGGCTATCGGCGCGTCGTGCCGCCCGTACGTGGGCGCGCGCTTGGCGAGCCCGTGGGCGAAAACGTGCGTGGCGGGCTGCTGGGCGTGCGTTGCTGCCCACCCGCACTGCCGTGGTCGACTCCGCCCGCGCCACCGCTGCTACCTGCGCTGCCGGTGTTGGTGCGGCCTTGTCCACCGCTTGCGCCTCTGCCATAACCTCCGCCGCCGCCACCACCACGGGGCGCGCCTTGCGGCTTACTCGCCGAGCGGCGTGGCGCTGGGCGACCGCCGCGTGATTGCCATTCGGCGTCACGTGCGTCGGCGGTTGTGGAGACCGGATCGGCGATCAAAGCTGGATTGAAGCCCTCAATCTTGATGCGCGGAATGACTTGCTTGCTGAACTTTTCGATGTCTTTCAACATCGATAATTCTTCGTTCATCACCAGCGACAACGCCTCACCCGTGGAGCCTGCACGACCGGTGCGGCCGATGCGGTGCACGTAATCTTCGGGCACGTTGGGTAGTTCGTAGTTCACGACTTGCGGTAGCTGATCGATGTCGATGCCGCGTGCGGCGATGTCGGTGGCGACCAGCACTTGCAACGAGCCAGCCTTGAATTCAGCGAGCGCTTTGGTGCGCGCGCCCTGGCTCTTATTGCCGTGAATTGCCATCGAGGTGATGCCCGATTTTTCGAGCTGTTCAGCGAGACGATTGGCTCCGTGTTTGGTGCGCGTAAAGACCAGTGTTTGCAACCAATTGCGGCTCTTGACGAGATGAATCAACATCTTCGCTTTATGTGCTTTTTCAACAAGCACCACGGACTGCTCAACCACTTCAATCGTGGTGTTGCGACGGGCGACTTCGATGGCCTGCGGGTTGTTCAGCAGACGATCAGCGAGGGCCTTGATGTCATCACTGAACGTTGCGCTGAACAGCAGATTCTGGCGCTTCGCAGGCAGTGCGGCGAGCACTTTTTTGATGTCGTGAATGAAGCCCATGTCGAGCATGCGGTCGGCTTCGTCGAGCACTAGGATCTCGATCTGAGAGAAGTCGATTGCGCGCTGTCCATAAATATCGAGCAGACGACCGGGCGTAGCAACAACAATGTCGACGCCTTGACGCAGTGCCGAAAGCTGCGGATTGATGCCGACGCCGCCGAAGATGCAGGTAGACGTAAGTGGCAAAAATTTGCCGTAAACACGAACGCTTTCTTCAACCTGGGCTGCAAGTTCGCGCGTGGGCGCGAGGATGAGCGCGCGGGGCAAACGCTTGCCGCGCTGACCGTTGACGGCGGGGCGTTCCGCTTTGGCTGAGAGCATCAATCGTTGCAGCAGCGGCAGAACGAAGCCCGCCGTTTTACCGGTGCCGGTTTGCGCGCCGCCGAGGATGTCACCGCCCTGCAGCACGGCGGGAATGGCCTGCTTCTGGATCGGCGTGGGTGTGCTGTAGCCGTGGGCGAGGACGGCGCGAACGAGTTCGTCGCGCACCCCGAGGGCGGCGAAGCCGTTGTCGGTGGTGGCTGGGGTGTGGGACGCGGTCGCCACGACAGGTTGACTGGATTGGTCCGGCTGAACGGCTCGACTCATTGGCGCTGCACCCTCAGCGCTACCTTCTCCCTCGCGCACGCGAGGGAGAAGCACGGCTTGCCGCTCCGCGTTTTGAGCACCACGCGGGGCGGCATGCGGACTACGTGGAGCGCTGTTGCCGACGACCCAATTCTGCGCCTGCCTGGGCGGTGCGTTGAACAGCGCGGCGTTCTGCCCTTGGGGTCGAGTGCCGTCTTGTGCGGCTTTGGCCATGGGCGAACGGGGATGACGGGGCGCGTTGCCAGCGTTAGAGTTTTGAGTCATGAATTTTCAGTAAAAAGCGAGGCACAAAAATGGGTGCCTCTTAAGCGGATGAGCACACCAAGACATTCGGTCGCTCCAATCGCGCACACGGAATGCACACGATGCGCACATCGAGGGGCCGTGCGCCGACCTGAAACCCAATCGCTTTAGCAAGCATTTGCAAGCAGTCGCAACAACTTGTCAGATTGCGCGCGGGAGGGGAGAATGGGGTGGTGCCGTTTGTCGGGATTGAACTGACGACCTATCGCTTACAAGGCGATTGCTCTACCACTGAGCTAAAACGGCATATTTAAATTTTACTTGATGACCTTAAGGTGACTGACTTTACCCTTCGCTGCTGCCGGGATCGTCTCCGAAGTTTTTGACTTTTTATTAGCCTTAGCGAGCGAAGCGACCGTGAGCGCAGGGCCGCTAGCGCCGCCGTCCGTGCCATCGGTCGCGTCCGAGCCTGCGGCGTCAAGCGTTGGCTGAAAACCCATGCCGTAGCCGGTCTCTTTGGCGAAAATGCCGATCACTGCGGCAAACGGGACGGCGACTTCCTGCGACTGCCCGTTGAAGCGAGCGTTGAACAGCACCCAGTCGTTGTCCATGGTGAGCTGATGCGTGGCGAGCGGGCCAACGTTGAGCACAATCTCGCCGTTCTTGACGAAGCCGGTCGGCACCCGCGTCTTGCTGTCCACGCGTACCGCGAGGTACGGCGTATAGCCCTGCTCCACGCACCACTCATAGAGCGCGCGAACTAAAAATGGCTTGGCGGATTGCTCACTCATGACGACAATAAACTATCGGCGCATCCCGCGCTCGGCGGGTGTGAGCGCATCAATGAAACCCTGACGACTGAATAGTCGTTCTGCGTATTTGAGCACGGGTGCTGCGGCTTTCGGAAGTTCGATTTCGTAGTGCGACAGGCGCCACAACAGTGGAGCCAGTGCGACGTCGAGCATTGAATAGTCTTCGCCGAGCATGTGCTTTTGTTTGTTGAAAACAACCGAGATTTCGGTCAGACGATCACGCACAGCGGCACGGGCTTTATCTGCTGTCTTTGGATTCTTTTTCTCAAGCTCTTCAACGTGAACGAAAATTTCACGATTGAAACGATGCAGGAACAGGCGGGCGCGACCCCGGGTGGCCGGATCGGGCGGCATCAATTGTGGATGCGGGAAACGCTCATCGATGTATTCGTTGATGATGTTCGCCTCATGCAGGATGAGGTCGCGCTCAACCAGCACGGGCACGGTGTTGTAAGGGTTCATTACAGCTAGATCTTCGGGCTTGTGATCGAGATCGACGTCGATGATCTGGAAGTCCATGCCCTTCTCATGCAGGACGATGCGGCACTGATGGCTAAACGGGTCGGTGCTGCCGGAATACAGGGTCATCATAGGGCGTGGTTTCCTTCGTTATTACGCTGCACTGGGTGCCGCGCCATTCGCTTCATCGGGCGAATTTGTGAGTGCTATAAAAGACGCAGACAGACCGGTGGGTCCGCCTTATTTTTTTGATGTCTACGCGATTGGTGTCTTAGTGAATATCTTTCCAGAATTCTTTCTTTAGCCAGATTGCGGCAGCGAGAAGGAAGGCCAGCAGGAACAGCATGATGATGCCAATCTGGATGCGCTTGGCCTTGTTCGGCTCAGCAACGTACGCCATGAAATTGACGATATCGGCCACCGCAATATCGTATTCCACTGGCGTCATGATGCCGGGCGCAACGCTGGCAACCGTCCGCACAATATATTTATTCTGGACCTTGCCATCTTTTTTGTCGGTGTGGTGCTCGAACGACGACATGCTTTGCATCGCGATAAACGCGGCCTGCGCTTTCGCCTCAGCCTCGTGATCAGTCTTCAGTTCTTTTCCGTCCGCTGCGTAAACTGTCTCGACCAGCTTGTTGACGCCGGAGAGCTGGTGCAACACGTGCGGCATGCCGATGTTCGGCGACACCATGTTGTTCCAGCCGGTCTCTCTGGCGTCGTCCTGATAAAAACCGCGCAGGTAGGCCGCCAGTTTTTCCGTTGTATAGCTGCGCGCCATCACTGACAAGTCCGGTGGCGCTGCGCCAAACCATTCTTTCGCGTCCTTGGGATTCAGTGCGACCTTCATGGTGTCACCGATTTTGTCGGTGGTGAACATGAGGTTTTGCCTGATCTGATCTTCGGTCAGCTTGAGATCGGTCAAGCGGTTGTAGCGCATGTATTGCGCGCTGTGACAGTTGAGGCAATAGTTCACAAACAGCCGCGCACCGCGCTGCAGTGAAGCAACGTCCGTGCGGTCTGCCGTGACCCCGACGTACTTGATGTCAGGCCCGTCCGAAGCCGAAGCGAGCGCAGGGACTAGCGCCATGGCGAGTGTGGAGTCGGAGGCCGCACTGACGGCCCTGCTCGCGAC
>JAYVNO010000078.1:0-6094 GCA_043758415.1 Burkholderiales bacterium | reverse complement strand
TTGCCTTTGAGAATCGCGAGGTGACCCTGCTCGTACATCGGATTGTCCGGCTGGCGAATCACGTCCTGCGTTTTTGCTGGAAGATCGGGCACGTTGGCGAGTTCTTCCGCCATCGTTTTGCCGGTGATGGTCATGCAGTCGCCGTGTAGCAATCCCTTGTTGAGCAGCATTTTCATGACCTGCGGCACGCCGCCCACCGCGTGCAGATCGGTCATCACGTACTGGCCAGAAGGCTTCAGATCACACAGCACCGGCACCTTCTTGCGCATGCGCTCGAAATCATCAATCGTCCAGTCGATGCCTGCTGCGTGGGTGATCGCCAAAAAGTGCAACACAGCATTGGTCGAGCCGCCAGTGGCCATGATCACCGCAACCGCATTTTCCACCGACTTCTTGGTGATGATGTCGAGCGGTTTCAGATCGCTTTTAATCGCTTCTAGCAATACACGGCCCGATTCGGCGACGCTGTCCGATTTCTCCTGATCGGGGTTCGCCATCGACGATGAGCCGAGCAGGCTCATGCCTAGCGCCTCGAAGCTTGATGACATCGTGTTGGCCGTGAACATGCCGCCGCAGGCACCGTACGTGGGGCAAGCGTTCTTCTCAATGCCGTCGAAATCTTCCTGACTGATGGTGCCAGCCGCCATCTTGCCGACCGCCTCGAACGGCGACACGATGGTCAGCGCCTGGCCCTTCCAGTTGCCCGGTTTGATGGTGCCGCCGTAGCAATAAATCGACGGAATATTCATGCGGCACATCGCGATCATGCCGCCCGGCATGTTCTTGTCGCACGCGCCGAGCACCAGCACGCCGTCCATCATCTGGCTCTGCGTTGCGGTTTCAATGGCGTCGGCAATGACCTCGCGCGACACCAGCGAATACTTCATACCCTCGGTGCCCATGCTGATGCCGTCGGTCACGGTGATCACGCCGAACATCTGCGGCATGCCGCCTGCGGCCTTGATCGCCTCGACGGCACGATCCGCCAGCGGCTGAATGCCAGCGTTGCACGGGTTCATCGTGCTGTGACCGTTGGCCACACCGACGATGGGTTTATCGAAATCGTTGTCGCCAAACCCCACCGCACGAAGCATAGAGCGGTTAGGCGAGCGGGCAATGCCTGCGGTGATGGTTTTGCTGCGGCGGTTGAATGACATCTTTAGGTTTCGTCCATTGCGCGGAGGGCGTGGCGAGAGTGCTGCCGCCCGCGCGGGTGCAAAAGCGGGCACGTCAAGGCTTGCACATCGTCGGTCACGTACGCGCGATCAAATTTTTTGGAGTGGAAAGGAAATTTATGCACCACGAATTTTAAGCTCGCTACACTGCGGGCATGGTAAATTTTTGCTTCTTACCCCTGCGCTTGCTGGTTTCGCGTGTGGTGGGCGCGCTGACGGTCTCAGTGCTTGCGGTGCTCGCCGTTGCGGCGGTCGCATCTGAGCGCGTCGTGCGCAATAACGTTCTCTTTTTTGATCTGAACAATGCCGAAGCTGAGGTGGCGCAGTTTGAAAGTGAATTGCCCATCGAAAATCGTCAACTTTTTCTGGTTCCGTCACTGTCCCGATTCGACCCCGAGCGCCGAAAAAAAATCCTTGCGCTCCAGCGCAGCGCCGATCGGCTCACATCGCAGGCATCGATCTGTGCGCCACTCACGCAGGCGAATCGGGCAGGCTGCCACGCCCTTTGGGATGAACTGCGAGATATGGAGGTGCGCCGCGAATTACTGACGATGAAATTTGATGGCAGGCAAGCGCTTGATGACACCCGACTCATCGGTGACAGTGTCGTCGACATTGTGGTGATTTCCGGCCACCACCAGCGTAAATTTTTTCGCGGCGAGCTGGCCGAACTTCATATAGACGACCTGTTCGCAATCGCAAAAGCCATTCCCAACGCATTCAACCAGGCTCGCACCGTGATTTTGCTGGGTTGCGATACCGGAACCCCGCAGATGATGGCGCAAGTTTTCACCACACTGTTTCCGGCGGCGGAACTCATCGTCGGCTCGGAACTGCCCGCTCCCACGCGCGACGAGCCGCGCAACTTGAGTTTCATTCGTGAAGTTCTGCGTCACGAATCGCGCTTGCTCGCTGCCGCGAGCCCCGACGACATTGCGCCGATTTATCAGAGGCTGCTCGCCGAGCAATGGCCGGTCACGCTGCTCTGGAAGCGCGAGTATTTTTTCTCCGACGACTGGCGGTATTGGGAGAGCGTGGCCCATGGGCTGCGAGTGATGCCTCGGACCTCCGCCAGCGCCACATCCCGCAAGAAGCGGCGGGCCTGATGGGCACCTCTAATAATTCATTTGTGCGGCGCATTGTGTTGTCGCGCGGTGCTCGCGCTTTTGGCAAATGAGCTCACGTACCAAGGCGTACGCTGCGGTTGCTGCGCTCCGGGCCGACGTTGACAACTGCGACACTGCATCCCTAAAAATGAATTATTAGAGGGGCCCTAAATACGCCCATCGCTACCTTGCTGAGTTTGCCTATCGCTTTAACCGTCGCTACGACCTGCCCGCGATGGTGCCACGACTTATCCACGCCGCCATCCTAACCGCGCCCCTGCCTCGACGCGTGCTCTGCCTGTCTGAGGCACGTAACTAATCAGGTTCCGGCATAACGGCGACGGTTTGATCGACACCATACTAGCCGCTGAGCGCGGGCGGCTTGTTGCGGGCGCTATGACTTTTGCGTCTTGGCAAGGTCGCTTCTGGAACTACGCGTTGCGGGATGGGATGCTCGTGCCGCTCCAAGGCGAGGTTGCCTGATTGTTGTCCGGACAAGCAAAGCCATATGTACAGGAGCACGACCACCGCGCTAACCTATGAGTTTGTGAAGTAGGCCAACAGTCACCTCCAGCGCGCGGGGCCAACCGATGCGTCTGAGTCTTGCGGCTCTTGGGCCACTGCCGAGCAACCGAATGTGTTCACCAAGGCGGTCACGCTTTACGCAATGGCAGGCCCACGAGATTGCGACGAGTATGTAGCCATCCCGCGCACGATGAGCTTGCGCAGTTCGCTGTACCAGAGCACGCTGCTTGCCATTGCGGTGCAGACGAGCCACTGATTGGCTGTGAGCGGTGTGGTGCCGAAAGCGAGGTTGAGAAACGGCAGATTGACGACCGCTACCTGCAACAGCAGCGACAACGTGATCGCGCCCCACAACCACGGGTTGGTGAACAGATGACTGAACGCGCTGGTGCTATCGGATCGGGCGTTAAAGCAGGTGAACAGGCTGGTAAGTACGAGCACCGTGAAGCCTGCTGTGCGCGCGCTGGTGAGATCGCCGCTGCCTTCGATCAGCCCGCCCGGCAAATACATATCCATCGTAAGCAGCGTCGCCACGGCGATCACCAAGCCCGTTTGCAGCACGCCGCTCCACATCCTCGCGTCAATCAAGCGGTCGCTGACATGCCGTGGCTTGCGGCTCATCAAATCATCACTCGGCGGGTCAACACCCATCGCCAGCGCGGGGCCAGAATCGGTGATCAGGTTGATCCACAACAGTTGTGTGGCGAGTAGCGGCAGCACGACGGCGTCGCCCCCACTCGCGCCGCTAAGGCCGATGATGCTGGCACCGGCCACACCGAGAAACACCGTCAATACCTCGCCCATGTTGGAGCACAGCAGATAACGCAAAAACTTGCGAATGTTGTCGAGGATGGCGCGACCTTCGCGCACCGCTTCGATAATCGTCGCGAAATTGTCGTCAGCGAGGATCATATTGCCAGCCTCTTTGGTCACCTCGGTGCCGGTGATGCCCATGGCAACGCCGATGTTGGCGAGCTTCAATGCGGGCGCATCGTTGACGCCGTCGCCGGTCATGGCGACGATGTTGCCATCCGCTTGCAGCGCGGCGACGATGCGCAGTTTGTGTGCGGGCGAAACTCTGGCGTAGACGGAAGTCTCGCGCACCGCCTTGGCAAAGGCCTGCTCGTCAAGCGCATCAATTTCAAGCCCGGTCAACACTGAACTTGCATTGCCTGCGTCCTTGTCGGCACTCACGATGCTCAGATCCTGCGCGATACGCAGCGCCGTGCGCGGATGATCGCCGGTGATCATGATCACGCGGATGCCCGCCCGATGCGCCTCGGTCACCGCAGCGGCTACACCTTCACGCGGAGGATCAATGATGCCGACCGTGCCGACAAAAATCAGATCGTGTTCGAGCGCTTCGCCACCATCATGCGTCTCGCCCTGTGCCAAGGGGCGGTAAGCCACCGCCAGCGTGCGAAGCGCGGCGTCGGCGAGCGTGTCCACCTCTTGGATCCTTTGTGCGCGCAGCGCGTTATCCATGGCGACGACAGTCAACCCCACCCGCATGTGGGTGCTGTGACTTAGCAGTTCGCCGGGCGCGCCCTTGGTGATCAACATGGTCTGATCGCCGTGATCATGGTCGATCTCAAGGGTCGACATCATTTTGCGCTCGGAGGTGAACGGGATTTCAGCGACACGCTCAAAGCGTTTTTCCCGGCGCTCGGTCACATCGACAATGCCCAATTTGCGCTCGGCCACCAGGAACGCCGCCTCGGTCGGGTCGCCATGAATTTGCCACTCGCCGTCCGCCGCCTGACGCAGTTCCGCGTTGCCCGCGAGGCTGCCGCCTCCGAGCGCCACGATTTGCTCGTCGCGCAGCGCGCCTGCTGGCAAAGTGACGCCATCCTGCGTGACGTCCCCTTCCGGCGCGTACCCGACGCCCGTAACGTACGTGTCGCCCGACGCGGTCATCACACGCTCAATGGTCATCTCGGCGCGAGTCAGCGTGCCGGTTTTATCGGTGCAGATGACCGAGGCCGAGCCCAGCGTTTCGACCGACGACAAATTCTTGATGATCGCGTTGTGCTTTGCCATACGCTGCACGCCTAACGCCAACACCATGGACAGAATCGCTGGAAGCCCTTCGGGAACGGCGGCCACAGCGAGCGATACGCCCAGCAACAGCACGGCGACGACATCTGCAGCCGAGCGAATGGACGAGGTCAGCAGGATGGTGGCGACCACGATGATCGCGATGATTACCACGGCAATGGCGAGCATGCGGCCAACTTGCCCCACTTCCTTTTGCAGCGGCGTTGGCGCATCCACCGTCGCCTCCAGCATCTCGGCGATCTGGCCCATTTGCGTGGCCATACCGGTGGCCGTTACGACTGCACGACCGTTGCCTTGCGCCACGGCGGTGCCCTTGAACACCATATTGAGCTGATCCGCCAGCGCCGCTGGCGTCGCAAGCGTTGCTGCGTCTTTGAGCACCGCTTCGCTCTCACCGGTCAACGAGGCTTCCTGCACGCGCAGTGCCGCCGCCTCGATCAATCGCGCATCAGCGCCGACCGCGTCGCCTTCGGCGATTACCAGTATGTCGCCCAACACCAGCTCAACGCTCTGCACACGTCGCACCTGCCCGTCGCGCAGCACCGACGAGGTGACTGCGGTCATCTTGGCGACTGCCGCCACCGCTTGGGTCGCTTTGCTTTCCTGAACGTAGCCGATCACGGCGTTGATCAACACCACCACGGTGATCACCATCGCATCAACCGGCCAACCGACCCGGCCCTCAATCATCCATGCGCCAAGCGCGATGGCAATGGCGGCCAGCAGCAGGTAAACCAGCGGATCCTGAAAATGCGCCAGCACGCGTCGCCAACCCGCCACGGGCGGTGAAGGCCGCAGCTTATTGGCACCGTTCGCGGTCAGCCGGCGTGATGCTTCCCGCGCAGTTAGACCATTGCTCATGTCAGCAGCAACCGCGACGACCACATCATCGACGCTCATGGTGGAAGGGTGGCCGATTTCGTTATCAGTGGGGGCGTAACTCATGGCGGATCCTCGCGTTCGCGTCGCAGATGACCGGTGATCCGTCCTGCGTGCCGATGTAGTTTGCGCTTTGCATCGCCATCAGTCTGTGCGATGGCATACGAAACAGGAAAAAGTGGCTGTGCAATGCGTATGTTGTTGAGCAGCTTTTTAGAGAAATGGCGTTTGGATTGGGCGTGGACGCTATTTGGCGGATTCTCAATCGAAGTGCACAACGGCGGGGTGCAGTTGAGATAGTAGCTCGGCGGGGGTTTGCCAGTTAAGGCAGAGTCGGGGTCGGTGATTGAG
>JAYVNO010000077.1:0-45281 GCA_043758415.1 Burkholderiales bacterium | reverse complement strand
GCGGGCAGGTCGCGCTCGCGAACGCTCGCTTTGTCGGTGTTGGCCAGCACCGCGCGCACCCGAGCGAGCGGGAAGCTCTTGGCGATAACGCCAAGGCTCACGTAGTCGGTGATCCGGCTACCCTCGGGAAGCCTCGCAACTGTACGCGCCATACGTGGGTTGCCCGTCTCGAAAGATCATTGAATAACTCAATTCGGTACTTAAGTGACGTGTATTGAGGCTAGCCTTGTGGATACAGGGTCAAAGCCCTACGATACCGTTCAGCGTCAAACAACTTCGGCGCGAGGTGAGACGAGCTGCGTTATCTACATTTCGAGGTCATGCCTCAAGGGTGGGCCCACGCTAAGCGCGTCTCGTGTAGCAGGCGCTATTGCTACAAACTTAAAGATACAAGGGTGGGCAGCCTCTGCCCACCAAGCCGTGGCATAACAATCCAGTCTGCGACGCCACGCCACGCCACGGTGGGCAGAGGCTGCCTACCCTACTCGTGTGCTCGTATGCAAAAGGCCGCCCTCACTGCAACCTCCTCCCGCCTGCGGGAGAGGGAGCCCAACAAGCGTCAACTATCCCGCCTTATTGCGCATCCAGTCCGCCGTGCCTGACAATTGCCCCATCAACCACGCCGACAGTTTCTCGTCGGTTTCGCAGTCGAGTAGCGCCAGTCGCATGCACGCGACCCAGGCGTCGCGCTCGGCGTTGCCGATAGCAAACGGCAGGTGTCGCGCACGTAACATCGGGTGCCCGAACTGATCGGTATACAGGCTCGGCCCACCCATCCAGCCGGATAAAAACCAGTACAGCTTGTCGCGCGAACCCGTGAGCGTTTCGGGATGCAGCGCGCGAATGTCGGCAAATTCTGCGTCCAAATCCATGTGGTCGTAGAACGCATCCACCAGCATACGAACGCCTTGTTCGCCGCCGAACAGGTCGTAGGGGCTGGCTTGGGAGGGATTGAGGGCGATGGTCATTGGAAGAATTGTAGGAGCGCCTTTAGTCCTGAGCTTGACGAAGGGCGCTCCTACACAACCATTACGGCTGCAACAAAACCTCGCGAAACGTGCGCAACATGCCCGCCGTGGCCCCCCAGATGTAGCGCTCCTTGTACGGCACGGCCCAATACTCGCGACGCTGTCCTTCGCGCAAAAAACTGTCGCGTCGCCAGTTTGCATTATCGAGCACATGAACGAGCGGCACTTCAAACGCATCCGCGACTTCAAACGGGTCGCAGGTGAACGCTTGCGGCGGAGACGTGGCGACGACTGGCGTGATTTCGTACGCAGTCACAGTGACGTAATTCGGTAAGCTGCCGATGACCTCAATCTGCTTCGATTCGGTGCCGATTTCTTCGAACGATTCGCGTAGTGCCGTGGCCACAATGTCACTGTCTTCCGGTTCATAGCGCCCGCCCGGAAAGCTGATTTGTCCGGCGTGATCATGCAGGTGCGCGGTGCGTTGCGTGAGCACGATATTGAGCGCGCCACCACGTTGAATCAGCAAAATCAAAACGCCCGCAGGTCGCACCTCGCGGCCCAGCGCTTGGTGATACTCGCGACGTTCTTGAAACGTCATGTCGCCTGACTCGCCGAGCGCCGTGCTATCCACACGCGCTACCTGCGCGAGCACCTGTTCAATCTTCACGCGCCTTCCCTAAGCACCTGAATCGGCGGCGTCGTCAGCACGCTCCGCGTTCCAAGCCATCCCGCTAGCAACGTGCAGGCAGTCGCCGCTAAAAAGCCAACGATCCACACGACAGGAGACGCAGCAAATTCAATCTTCAACACGCGCGTTGCCAGCGCCCACGTCAGCGCGATCGCGCCTAACACGCCGAGCAATCCAGCCGCGCCGCCGAGCGCCAAGAATTCAGCGATCAACGCCGCACGAATCTGGCTGCGCGTGCCACCCAGCGTGCGGATCAATGCGGTGTCGTAGCGCCGTTCATCCTGCGTGGCGATCACGGCGGTGTACAGCGTGAGCAGGCCCGCCACCAGCGTGAATCCAAACACAAATTCGAGCGCTCGCGCCACCTGATCGACGATGCTGCGCACTCGCCCCATGATCTCGGACACATCGATCACCAGCACGTTCGGCGCAGCGCTCACCACTGCAGGCAACGTTTTTTTGTCGCTGTCGGGGAGGTGAACGGCGGTGATGTAGCTCTTCGGCAGCGGCGCGATGGTGGCGGCTGGAATCAATGCGAAAAAATTCACGCGAAAACTGTCCCAATCGACCTTGCGCAGGCTGGTGATCTTTACCGAAACTTTCTCGCCTGCTACGTCAAATTCCACGCTGTCACCGATGTTCAATTTGAGCGTTTTGGCGATGCCTTCTTCGAGCGACATCACACCGGCTTCGCTGCCTGAAAAATACTCTCCCGCCACGATTTTGTTCGCGGCTGGCAGCACCGGGCTCGACGACAAATTGAACTCGCGATCAATCAGTCGCTTCGCCGCTTCGTCAACGTAGTCTTTGGCTGTCACCGGCGTTCCGTTCACCGATACCAACCGCCCGCGCACCATTGGATAAAAGGTCGCCGTTTTGGCGTCCGCAGCTTTCGGCAACAGCGCTTGAATATTGCCGATTTGATCTTGCTGCACGTTGATTAAAAAGCGATTAGGTGCTTCAGGTGGTAGCGATTTTTGCCACGAGCTGAACAGATCGGTGCGCACAAATCCCACAGCGATTAACGTCATCACGCCCAAGCCGAGACAGGCAATTTGAATCGCGGTTGACAGACGGCGACGATCAAGGTTTGCGAGGCCGTAAGCCCACGAACGCGCGCCGCCGAGTTTTGCCAATTTACCGGATCGAACCAGCCGCCGAATCGCCCACAACAGCGCCATCGCCAACGCGGTGGCCGCCGCGACCAGCACCAAAATTCCGCCGACAAAAATCGCACCGGTGCGCAAGTCCTGCGACTGCATCATCACCACTGCGAGCACAGCCATGGTGCCAAGCACGGCGGCGAGTACGCCGCCTGCGCCGGGCGCGGGCATGTCGCGGCGCAGCGCACGCACCGGCGGCGTGCTGGACAGCGCGATGAGCGGCGGAATGGCGAAACCGAGCAAAAGCACCAAGCCCGTGGTGAACGCCTTGACCAGCGGCGTCCAGCCTGCGGGCGGTAAGGTGGACGCGAAGAGCCCGCGCACCGCCCAAGCGAGGCCCGCCTGCGCGGCGTACGCCAGCAGCACGCCAAGCAAACAGGCGATCAGCGCGAGCACAAAAAACTGCCCGACAAAATGCATCAGCGTTTGCCGCTGCCCCGCGCCGAGCGTGCGAAACAGCGTGGCCGTATCCAGCTCGCGCTTCAAATAGCGGCGCAGTGCAAGAACGATGGCGACGACTGCGAGAAACACTGCAAACGACGCAGCGAGGCCAAGAAATTGCTCGGCTTTTTCCAGCGTCGAGCGCACTTCGGGACGCAGTTCGCGCACCGTTTCCAGTCGCTGACCGGGGCCGAGTTTCGGTTTGATCAGCTCGGCGAAGTCCTGCGCGCGGTTCCCCGCCACTTGCAGCCGATAGGTCGCGCGACTGCCCGGCCCGAGCAGTTCGCTGGCGGCAACATCGGCGTTGGCCATCAACACCTTCGGCGCGGCAGAAAGGAAGTTGCCCGCGACTTCGGGCTCTTCGGCAAACACCTGCGCGATGCGCGGCGTGTTCTTGCCGACTTCAATCGTGTCGCCCGCTTTGACGTTGAGCCGCGCGGCTAGTCGCTCGTCAACGAACACTTCGCCCGCTTTGAGATTGGCGACGAACGGCACACGGTCGCCCGCTGCGTTACGGACTTCAATGGCGCCGCGCAATGGGTAGGGCGAGGACACGGATTTCACATCCGACAGCACTGAATCTTTGCTTGCTGTTCCGTCCGCAGTTGCGTTTTTGGATGGCGTGCTGACCATGCTGCCGAAGCGCGTGGACTCAGTCACTCGCAGGCCCATCGCGCGCGCCTGCTCTGCAAACGTCGCGGGCAAGGGGCGGTCGCCGGAGATCATCGCATCTGCGCCCAGTAACACGTTGGCCTGATTGACGAATGCGCCCTTAACGCGATCAGCAAACATCGCCACCGCGCCCACGCTCGCGACGGCGACAGCCAGCGCCAAAACCAGAATGCGCGCCTCGGTGGTGCGCAGCTCTCGCTTGACGAAACGCAAAACCAGATTCACGCCACCACCTTGCCGCGTGCCAGTCGTACCACATGGTTGCAGCGTGCTGCGAGATCGTGGTCGTGGGTGACCAGCACGAGTGTGGTTGCCTGTTCACGGTTTAGCGTGAACATCAGTTCGACAATCTCAGCGCCGGTATCGGTATCGAGATTGCCGGTCGGTTCGTCGCAAAACACGATCTTCGGGCTTGCTACAAAGGCGCGTGCGATGGCCACGCGTTGTTGCTCACCGCCTGAAAGCTGCTTCGGCAAATGATCCATGCGCTCGCGCAAACCCACGCGTGTGAGCCAGTCGGAGGCTCTCAGTTCAGCGTCCCGCGCGCCGGCGAGTTCTAGCGGCAACATCACGTTCTCAAACGCGGTCAACGCGGGCAGCAACTGAAATGACTGAAACACAAAGCCGACTGAACCCTGCCGCCGTCTGGCCAACGCGTCCTCCGACAGTGTGCTGATCACCTCACCGTTCCAGGTCACGCTGCCCACGTCAGGCCGATCCAGTCCGGCCAGCAGGCCCAGCAGTGTGGTTTTGCCGGAACCGGACGCACCAACAATGGCCAGCGTTTCGCCCGCCGTTACCGTGAGCGAGACGTCGTCAAGGATGGTGAGCTTGCGCTCGCCAAGCGGCACCACGCGCGACAAGTGGTCGGCGGCGATGGCCGGTGGCGCGTTGGTGGTGGGTGTAGTCGATGGGGTCATGAAGCTTTTGCGAATTGTTTGTTAAGCCGTCGGCCCAACCTGTCGATGCGAAGTACGAATCTAGAATGAATATGATGATGACAGAACAAACGTGCTTCCGGTTCCTGCAATGGCTAGCGCTTGCTTCTGCCGTGCTCGTCCTGACAGGTACCGCACACGCAAAAACAGCTCGTATCCTGATCGTCGGCGACTCGCTCTCCGCAGGCTACGGCTTGTCTGCGGGTGAAGGTTGGGTTGATTTACTGGCAAAAAAGCTGGTGCGCGAAAAAATTTCAGCCGCCGTCACCAACGCCAGCATTAGCGGCGACACCACGGCGGGCGGCCTCAACCGCTTGCCCGGCTTGCTGTCGAAACACACGCCCACGCATGTGGTGATTGAACTGGGCGGCAACGACGGTTTGCGCGGATCGCCAGTGGCGTCGGCCAAAGCGAACCTGCTCAAAATGACCGAATTGTCCAAGGCTGCAGGCGCAAAAGTGTTGATCGTCGGCATGCAAATGCCACCCAATTTCGGACCGAATTACACCGCGCAATTCGAGGCGATGTACGCCGACACTGCGAAGACCACGGGGGCAGCGCTGGTGCCGCGTTTCCTTGAAAAAATTGGCGCAGACGTGTCGAAGTTTCAGCCAGATCGCATTCATCCAACCGCAGCCGCGCAACCGGGGTTGCTGGATACGGTGTGGCCGGCGTTGTTCAAGTTGTTGAAATGAGGTCTGCGCGGTTGAGTTCATTGACGGTTGCCTGCAACGCTTTAGTAGGAGCGGCTGAGCCGCGACCGGCCTGGAGTGAACACGCGGGTCGCGGCAGAGCCGCTCTTGCAGCAGGTGCCTCGCAATGAGTGCAGCACCCAACAACATATTAGCTACCGCGCTCGACATCGAGCACTACCGCGACATCATTGACGCCCGTTCCGAGGGCGAATACGCCGACGATTTCATCCCCGGCGCGGTGAACCGTCCGGTGCTTAATGACGAGGAGCGTGCCCGCGTCGGGACGTTGAATAAGGTGGCCTCCGCGTTCGAGGCCAAGCGAGTGGGGGCCGCACTCGTCGCTCGCAATATCGCGGAGATGCTGGAGCAGCATTTCGCCGACAAACCACGCGACTGGGCACCGCTCATTTACTGCTGGCGCGGCGGCAAACGCTCGCGCTCGCTGACGCTGGTGCTGCGTGAAATTGGCTTCAAGGCGGTGCAGCTCGACGGTGGCTACAAGGCGTATCGGGCACGCGTCGCGCTAGAGTTAACCGAGTTGCCCAAGCGTTTCAGTTACGTCACCATTTGTGGCTGCACCGGCACCGGCAAAACCGCGCTTTTGCTGGCGTTGCACGACGCAGGTGCGCAGGTGGTTGACCTTGAAGGTTTGGCCAATCACAAGGGTTCGCTGCTCGGTGAACACGTCACCACACCTCAGCCCACGCAGAAGCGCTTCGACAGTCTGCTGTGGTCGGCGCTCGCCTCGCTCGACCCAGCGCGACCGGTGTTTGTCGAAAGCGAGAGCAAGAAGATCGGCCTTGTGCAAATGCCCGAATCCATGCGCGAGCAAATGGCGGCGGGCGAGTGCGTGTGGCTCGACGTGCCGGTCGCCGCACGGGTCGCACATTTGCGTGGCGAGTACAGGCATTTCGTTGCCGATCCCGCCTTGCTGATGCAAAAACTTGCGCCACTGAAAGCGCAGCGCGGTGGCGACATGCTGGCGCGTTGGCAGACGATGGCGAGCGCGGGAAACATCGACGGCGTGGTCGAGTCGCTGCTGGTTGATCACTACGATCCGCTGTACACGACCGCGATCAAACGCAACTACCCAAAGCTCGCCAACGCGAGGCATGTGACGATCAACGTGCTGTCGCCAAGCGCGCTCGCTGATGCGGCGATTGCGCTGGCGCGGCAGCTCGGAATGTAGGAGCGGCTTGCCGCGACCTGCACCCACGTTGACGCAGAAGTCGCGGCAAGCCGCTCCTACATGCATAGGAAAAAATGGGTAACAGCTTTTCAGTAAAAAGCTCACTCCACCTCGGCGTAGTGCCTATAAATACCAATAATCAACTTCTAATTAAAA
Source organism: Burkholderiales bacterium (assembly GCA_043758415.1). Lineage (GTDB taxonomy): Bacteria > Pseudomonadota > Gammaproteobacteria > Burkholderiales > Casimicrobiaceae > Casimicrobium. Next base: position 38,368 of record JAYVNO010000077.1, on the reverse strand, counting down.
TGACCTCTTTGCCCAATATAAATAAGGCTTTCAAGTAAAAGCTGATGGCCGATTCCACCGCCTCAAACCGCCTGATCGCGATTGATCTTGCGCGCGGCATCGCCATGCTGGGTGTGGCTTTGGTCAATGTTCATGCATTCGCCGCCACTTGGTCGTCGCTATACGGATTGGACATGGCGGGCTCAACAGCCGACGTCGTTGCCGAAACCGTCAACGCGATGCTGTTCACCCATCGCTCGTATCCGGTGTTGTCGTTTTTGTTCGGCGCGGGGCTGGCGTTGCAATGGTCGCATCTGCCAGAGCATGCGCGTCGCCCCACGCATTTGCGCGGACGGCTGTGGGCGCTGCTTGCCATCGGCGTGACGCACGGTTTGCTGCTGTGGCCTGGCGACGTTCTGACGACCTATGCGCTGTTGGGTTTACTGATTGCGGGCCTGCTTAAGTTTGACCGCCGCGTGACGCTGGGTCTTGCCGTCGTCGTCTATGCGCTGACGACCGCGCTGTACGTCAGCATCGGTGTGGCCATGCTGGGAACGCAGACCGAACCGTATCCCGCCATTGAGTCCAGCGCCTCATTCGCCGCCAACAGCCTAACAATCGCGCTGTCGCGTCATCCCGGCGAATACGTTGATCGAGGTCTGGCGCAAATCCTCGTTTCCGACTTTTGGGGCCATGCATTGCTCGGCATATGGGCCGCGCGCTCCGGCGCGTTGCAACGATTTTTGGCGGCTCCGTTTGCCCGCCGCGGCATCGTGATCGCCGGCGCTTTGCTGTTCGTGATGGGCGGCGCAACGGAGCTGATCGCCGCGAAGTACGGCGGCTGGAATGCGCTGACCAGTGTGGACTTCGGCTACGGCCTGATGACCCTTGCGCTGCTGCCCGCGAGCCTCGGCGGGTTGTGGTTTTGGCTGACGGTGGCTGCTTGTTGGGGCCGCAGCCGTTTTGCCCGGAGTACGCTGGCGAGTCTTGTCGTCGCGACGGGCCGCGCGCCGCTGACGCAATTCATCGGTCAGTCCGTTGTGTTTGCAATTCTCTTCAACAAAAGCCTCATTGGTTGGTACGGCGAGCTCGGGCGCGGCACCTATTCGCTGATCGCGTTGGTGACGTACCTGCTGCTGTGCGGCTTTATCCGCGCGTGGCTCGCGAGCGGTCATATTCATGGTCCAATGGAAATTGTTTGGCGGCGGTTGACAAAAATTCTTTCGTCACCACGTGCCAAACGAAGTGAATTTGAAGGCCCCACATCATGACCATAGCGACCGCACCCGTCAACATTGACATCGTCTCCGACGTGGTGTGCCCGTGGTGTTACATCGGCAAACGGCATGTTGAGCAGGCGATTTCGCAGTGGCAGGAAAAGCATCCCAACGCATTGGTGAACGTGCGCTGGCACCCGTTTCAGTTGAATCCCGATCTGCCGCTAGAAGGCACGGATCGCAAGGGCTACCTCGAAGCCAAATTCGGCGGGCCACAGCGCGCGAAAGAAATTTACGCGCGCGTTGCAGCCGCAGGTCGCAATGCTGGACTCGAACTGAATTTCGACGGCATCCTGAAACAACCCAACACGCTCGCCGCGCATGCGCTGATTGTGTATGCACAAACAGCAGAGGACGGCGCGCATGCGGACGCGGTTGCCGAGCGCTTGTTTAAGGCGTACTTTGTCGACGGCGAATTTATTGGTGACGTGGATGTGCTGGTCGCGATTGCGACGGAATGCGGACTTGATGCCGACGCCACGCGCGCTGTGCTCTCAGAGCGAGCAACGCTCGATCAGATCGCAGCGCTTGACAGCCAAGCGCGTCAGCAGGGCATCACGGGCGTGCCTTTCTTCATCTTCAACCACAAGGTCGCGTTGTCCGGCGCGCAGCCCGCTGACGTGCTGCTCGATGCAATGGAGAAGAGTGTGGCGTAGCGTGCCGAAACAGAATTTGTAGGAGCGGCTCTGCCGCGACCCAAGCACCGATGGCAAGCTCAGGTTGCGGCAGAGCCGCTCCTACAGATTACTGGCGTGCCTACCGCAAATACCCGCCACTGGCCGCATCCACACACGACCCGTTCACATACTCCGGCGAGTCCAGCGCCAGCCATTCAACCACCCTCGCGATCTCATCCGGTTCTGCAAATCGCCCGGCAAATACGATGCGATTGAACTCGTCAATTCGCGACTGCGGCAACTGATCGAACATGCTGGTTTTGGTCGGCCCCGGCGCGACCGCGTTGACCATGATTCCCTGCGGGCCATACAGCTTGGCGAGACTTTTGGTCAGATTCAAAATCGTACCTTTGCTTGCGCCGTACCAGACGTCGGGATGACCGCCAAAGCCCGCGACTGACGCGATGTTGATTACGCGGCCCTTGATCGCGTCGGTGGCGTTGACCGATCCCGCAGCAATCATCTTAGGCACCAGACAACGAATTAGCTCGGCGGGTGCTTCGATATTGGTCGCGATCACGTCGCGCCGAAGTTTGGCCGTGTAGTGCTCGAACGGCTCTGCGGTAAGCATCGCCGCGTTGTTCACCAGCACGTCAATCGGCGGCAATAGCGCGCACATCATGCCTATGTCATCGACGTTGCGCAAATCGAACACGATGCGCTCGCAACGCGCGCCTGCTTTCGATCCGTCAAGATCAAAATCGGAAAAATTTCGTCCTAACGCAATGACGTGATGCCCGCGGGCGAGCAGGCGGCTGGCTGTCGCGTGCCCTATGCCGCGTGTCGCACCGGTGACCAGAATGGTTTTCATCTAAGCTAGTGTAAGGCCACGAATTTTTCAAACATCGCAATCATCAAATGTTTCCAGTACTCGAACTCACCGGCAACCCCTTTGTGCGCGGCAAGATGCACGGTCAATTGGCTCGTGCTCAGGTCGTGGGCTCGGTGCGCTGTTATGCCGCGCTGTTTGCGAGTTGCGGCATCGAGTGGGTTGAAGCGCAACGTCGCGCCGCTGAATTTCATGACATCGTCGCCGGTTGCGGCGGCGGCATGATGGAGGAGATGGAGGGCATCGCGCTCGGCAGCGGTTTTCACATCAACGAAATTCTTGCGCTCAATTGCCGCACTGAAATTCTGCCTCCCACGTTCCTCGGAATGGCGACGGTCAACAGTGACGAAGCGCGACGCAAAAATACTGCGCTCGGCCTGTTCGATCTCGGCGAATGTACGAGTGTGGCCGTTGCGGGCAAGCGCTGTGCGGACGGGCACACGCGGGTCGCGCAGAACTGGGATTGGGTGGGCTATCAACGACAAAACGTGCTCGCGCTGCGGGTGCATCGCGACGATCCGTGGCCGTCGTTTTTGACGCTGACCGAAGCCGGAATTCTCGCAAAGATTGGCGTCAATGAGGCCGGTGTCGGCGTTGGCTTGAACATTTTGCGCGCGACCAATGATCGCGAACACGTGGGCATTCCGGTACACATATTTCAGCGTATGGCGCTCGATTGCGCGAGCATGGACGCGGTGGTGGCACTTGCCAAATCGCTGATTTTTGCGGCCTCGTCGAACGCGATCCTCGGTGACGCAACAGGGCGTGTGTGTTCGCTCGAGTACAGCCCGAACGGTGCCGCCGTGATTGCACCGGATCAGGGTGTGGTGGCGCACACCAATCATTTTTGCGATGCCAAGCTGGCTGAAAAGCAGGCAGCACTCGCGCAGATGCTGACCACTGAGCCGCGCCTGAGCTGCGCCGAGCATCACATCAATCGCTGGCCGGACTATATCGATGACGATCATTTGCAGGCGCTGTTGCGCGATGAATCGGGCGACGGCGCAGCTGCCACCGATGCAAAATTCGGCGCGATCTGTCGCTCACCTGACTTAAGTTTGCCGCCCGAATTGCAGGTAGAGAGCGTGTTCGGCGTGATCATTAATTGCAACGAGCGGGACCTGTCAGTTGCGCCCGACGTGCCATCGAAGGTAGAGTTCGAGACCATCGCGCTGTAAGGACTTTTGTAGGAGCGGCTCTGCCGCGACCTGTGTTTGCGACCCGGTCGCGGCAGAGCCGCTCCTACAACTCAATGTCGCGAGTGGCGTTTGCTAAAAAGAGTCATCATGCCTTCACGCTATTACACGCTCATTGCTGTCCTCATCGCCTTTCTCTCTAGTGTCGCGCTGGAGTTCACGGTCATGTCGTACTTCATCACCTGGCCGCTGATTGCTATCACCGGGTTCCTGTCGCTGGTCGGACTCATCGACATCACGCAAACCCGACAGGCGATCCGGCGCAACTATCCGATCCTCGCGCACTTCCGTTTTTTCTTTGAATACATCCGCCCCGAGATGCGGCAGTATTTCATCGAGAGCGAACTCGAAGCGGCGCCGTTTTCTCGCGCAGCGCGCTCACTGGTTTACCAGCGCGCGAAGCGTGACCCGGACAAGCGTCCGTTTGGTACCCAGCTCGATGTGTACGCGCCTGGATACGAATGGATCAATCATTCGATTTGTCCGAGTGCGGTGTCCTCCGCCGATTTTCGCCTGATCATCGGCAAGCGGACGGCGCAGCCTTATTCCGCCTCCATCTTCAACATTTCCGCGATGAGTTTTGGCGCGCTCTCGGCCAACGCAATTCGTGCCTTAAATCTCGGCGCCAAGACCGGTAATTTCGCGCATGACACCGGCGAAGGCTCCATCTCGCGCTATCACCGCGAACACGGCGGCGACCTGATCTGGGAGCTTGGCAGCGGCTACTTTGGCTGTCGCACGGTCGACGGTAAATTCGACCCGGTGCGCTTCGCCGAGCAGGCGCAGGACCCGCAGGTAAAGATGGTCGAGCTAAAGCTGTCGCAGGGTGCCAAGCCCGGACACGGTGGCGTTTTGCCGGGCCCCAAAGTCACCCCGGAAATCGCCGAGGCGCGCGGCGTGATGATCGGTGTCGATTGTGTGTCGCCGGCCAAACACAGCGTGTTTTCGACGCCCATCGAAATGCTCGAATTCGTCGCCAAAATGCGCGAACTCTCAGGTGGCAAACCGGCTGGCATCAAGCTCGCGATCGGTCACCCGTGGGAATTTTTTGCGTTGGCCAAAGCGATGGTCAAAACCGGCATCACGCCGGACTTCATCGTGGTCGATGGCTCTGAAGGCGGCACCGGTGCCGCCCCTGTGGAATTCACCGATCATGTCGGCGTGCCGATGCGCGAAGCGCTGCTTTTAGTGCACAACACGCTGGTTGGCATTGGCGTGCGCGACCGGGTGAAGGTCGCTGCCAGCGGCAAAATCGTGTCGGCCTTTGATGTGGCCACCGCGATGGCGATGGGCGCGGACTGGTGCAACTCGGCGCGCGGCTTCATGTTCGCGCTCGGCTGCATTCAGTCGCTGTCCTGCCACACCGGCACCTGTCCGACGGGGGTGACCACACAGGACTCGCTGCGCCAGCGTGCGCTGGTGGTGCCGACCAAGGCGGATCGCGTGTTTGAATTTCACAAGAGCACGCTGCACGCGTTGGCCGAACTCGTCGCTGCGGCGGGTTTGACCCATCCCGATCAGCTGCGGCCCGAACATATCATCCGCCGAATCAACTCAACCGACGTGACCTCGCTGGCAACGCTCTACAAGTTTCTGAAACCCGGCGAGCTGCTCACAGACACCAGCGGCCATCAGGTGTTTGCTTACTACTGGCAAAGGGCGCGCGCGGAGACGTTTGCGCTGGCGGCTTAGGTCCTTGAGCGGCCAATGGCTTTTCTATGAAATCCTTATTCAGCAGGGGCTAATCTTCACAAATGCCGTATAGTCGACTATTGCTTATTTTTCCCCGTATTCCCTATTCCAGCGCGCTTATGTAAAAAAGCTGATAACGAAACACGCTATTTTTTTACCGATTTTTTTACCGCAGGTGGCGCTGCAACTGCGGCCGCGTCCGACTGCGCAGGCTTGATCAACGCGTCCAGATTTTTTTCTATCGCGCCCTGAATCGGCCCCTTGAACGCGGCCATGAGAAAGCCGAGCTTAACGTCAATGTGCAACTCTTTGACGGTCACCGCCAGCGTGCCGTTGACGCCGCTTCGGGTGAATGTGAGCACGTCGCGTTGCCAGCTCGAGTTGAGCTCGTAGTCCTTCTTTAGTTTGGCGGCAATTTTTTCAGCCATCTTTCTTGCATCGGCCGTCGTGCTGTGATGCGCGCGCTTGATCGAAATTTCCGCCACTTAATTTCTCCCTGATGATGTACTGCGCTATTGTCGCTGCCTGAGTCGTCGTCTGCAATGTGCGCTGAGCTGGGTTGGTCACACGGGCGGTGAAATTTGTCGCGCGTTTGCGCCTTGCCGCATCCCTTACGTCCATGCAAAACCGGAAAAATGCATGCAAAACCGAACGAGACAGAAGCGTCGTATAGACAACGCAATGAAATACGCAGAAAAGTTTGATATTCGGGGGCGCGGGCGGATGAAGTTTGCGGGTTCTCGATCACTGTCAATCCGCTTTGGCGCGTGCATACTGCTGATGTTTGCAGGCGGATGCGCGCAGGTGGTCAAAGCGCCGGATGCGGCAACGACTACCGTGGCAACGGGCAGTATTTTTGCGCCCGTAAACGATCCCAGCGATGCCGCCTGGCATTTAGTCAACATTCGCTTCAAAACGCCAACGGTTTACACGGCTGCGGTGGTTGACACGGTGCCCTGCATTCGCGCTCAGGCCGACGGCGCATGGTCGTTAGTGGTGGCGAAGGTGCCGCCCGCACAAAAGGACGCCAAAGAATTGTCCTGGCGCTGGAACGTTCCCGCGTTGATCCCGGGCGCGGACAACATCGCAGCGGGCAAAGACGATGCGCCGGTTCGCGTGGTCGTCGCGTTCAAAGGCGATCGCAGCAAGCTTGATGCGGCTGAGCGTGCCACCATGGGCCTGGCCAAAGCGCTGGGCGGTGCCGAGCTGCCGTTCGCCGCGATTCAATACATTTGGGAAGCCAAAGCGCCGAAGGAAACCATTGCAGTCAACACTAATAGTGGTCGCATCAAAAAACTGGTGGTCAAAAGCGGTGTCGAAGGACTGAACTTTTGGCAGTCGTTTACGCGTGACGTACGTGCTGACTTTCGGCGCGCGTTTCCGAATGAGGAGCCGGGGGAAATCGAGAGCGTCGGGTTGATGACTGACACCGATACGTTGGGCGGCAAAGCCGAGGCATGCTACGCCGACTTGATACTGCGCTAACTGCGCTTGAACGTCGCCAGCGCCGTTGCCGCCAGAACAAACAGGCTGCCGAAAATACGGTTCAGCATTCGCATCTGGGGTTCGGTTTTAAAAAACGAAAGCACCTTGGCCGCGAACCCGGTGTAAATCGCCATGATCACAAAATCGGTGAAGGCGAACGTCGCCGCGATCAGCAAATATTGCGGCAATAGCGGCGCGGTGCTATCGACAAATTGCGGCATCACTGCCATCATGAACACGATGCCTTTAGGATTGGTCGCGTTGACCGCCCAGCCTTTTGCAATCAACGCACGCGCACTGACCAAAGTGGCATTATCACCTGCTGCCGCCAGTGGTATTGGCGGGGCGCGCCACTGTTTGATGCCGAGATAAACCAGATAAGCCACGCCTAGCCATTTCAGGGCCGCAAAGGCGTGAGTCGACGCGCTGAGAATCGCACCCAGCCCCACCGCCACAATCGCCAGCGCCGTCCAGATGCCAGCGATCAGGCCAATGGTGCCGACAAAGCCGCGCCGAAATCCCTGATTGAGCCCGCAGCTCATGGCGTAAATCGCGCCTGATCCGGGCGAGATGGAGATGATCCACGACGCAACAAAAAAGGCGAGCCAGGTTTCAAGCGTCATATTACTGAGTCAACAAAATAAGACCGGTTCGGCAGGCACCCTCTCCCTCGGGGAAAGGGTGCGATACCAGTTGCGATAGGACACATTTAGTTGGCTCGTTAATAGCTCGCTCAGTCCAGCTTGGCACCTGAGAGTTTGACCAGTTCAGCCCACTTGATCTGATCGGCGGCCAGTTGTTTGGCGAAGGCATCAATGCTGCCTCCGGCTGGCAAGTAGCCCTGTTCAAAAAGCCTCGCGCGGGTGGCGGGATCAGCCATCGCTTTGTTTGCCTCAGCGTTGACGCGCTCCAGCAGGGCCTGCGGCGTGCCAGTGGGAGCGACCCAGCCCTGCCAGCCGGTGACCTGAAATTTCGGGTAGCCGGCCTCGGTGGTCGTTGGCGTATCAGGCAACGCTGGGTGGCGCGTCTCGGTCGTAACGGCGAGCGCCCTCAACTTGCCGCCCTTGATTTGCGACAAACCCACGCTGATCGCATCACACATCACATCAATCGGGCCGCCGAGCAGGTCTTTCACTGCATCGGCGCTGCCCTTGTATGGCACGTGCACAATCTTGAGGTCGTAGCTCGAATTCAGTAATTCCAGTGCTAGATGCGGCACGCCACCGTTGCCACCGGAACCGAAGTTCAGCTTTCCGGGATTGGCGCGCCCGTAGTCCACCAAATCTTTCATCGTTTTGAATGGCGAATCAGCACGCACCATCACCGCCAGCGGCAAATTCACCAGTTGAATCACCGGCTTTAAATCTTTCATCGGCGCAAAACTCATCTTGTTGTAGAGCGTCGGGTTGATGCTCATCAGCGCGATATTGGTGTGCAGCAGGGTGTAGCCATCAGGCGCACTTTTCGCCGCCAGATCGCCAGCAATATTGCTGCCTGCGCCCGGTCGGTTGTCGACGATAACCGGTTGCCCCCATTGCTCACTGACGCGCTGACCGACGATGCGCGCCAGCACGTCGAGCCCGCCACCTGCGGGAAATCCCACCAGCAGTTTTACCGGCTTATTCGGATACGGCTGCGCGTTCACAGTGACCGCGAAAAACAGCGCCAGACATGCGGCAAATAGTTGTTGCATCATTGCTCTCCCTGCGTTGCGTCACCTGAAGCGGTGCTCGATACCTACATGGTAGCGGTAGCCGCCAGCGTAAAACTATCCGCGAAAAAATCACCGTCGGACAACTGGCGCTGACTCGTAAATTCGCTGCGTGCGGAATCGATCACAATGGGCGCGCCGCAGGCGTACACCTGATGCGTGGACAGATCGGCAAAGTCCTGCATCACTGCGCGATGAACGAAGCCGCTGCGGCCCGTCCATTGGTCTTCGGGCGATGCGTCGCTAATCACGGGCACGTACTTGAATCGCTCGGGATACTTTTCTGCCCACGCCAGCGCGAGGTGATTCAAGTACAAATCTTTTGGGCGACGGCCGCCCCAATACAGCGTGATCGGGCGTGTGTTGCTGGTGTAAATCATGTGTTCGATGATCGCTTTAACCGGCGCGAAGCCGGTGCCGCTGGCGAGCATGATGATGGGCTTCACCGATTCATCACGCAGGAAAAAACTGCCGTGCGGCCCTTCGATGCGCAGAATGTCACGCACTTTCATCGCGGGTTCTGCCACGCCGAAAACGCGATCAGTAAACAGTCCGCCCGGCGTGTGCCGAATGTGCAGCTCGATCAGTGCGTCATCATGCGGCGCATTGGCCATCGAGAAGCTGCGCCGCTTGCCGCCTTTCAGCAAAAATTCGACATACTGCCCCGCCTGAAATTGCAGTCGCTCGTTGGTGGGCAGCTTGAAGCGCATGATCATGACGTCATCGACCACGCGATCCAGATGCTCGATGCGGCAGGGCAGCGTCTTGATCACGACGTCGCCGGTTTTGCGAACATCGCGCGCTTCAACCGTCACATCTCCGACAGGACGCGCCACGCAAAACAGCGTTCTACCTTGCAGGCGTTCTGTCTCGGGTAGCGTTGTGCTCTGAAAAGTTCCGAGTATCACTTCGCCTTCAATGATGCGACCTTTGCACGAACCGCAGGCACCGTTCTTGCAACCGTACGGAATCAAAAAGCCCGCCCGCAGCGCTGCTGTCAAAATAGGCTCTTCCGTGCTGCATTCGAAGACGTGATTGCCGGGGACGAGGGTGACTTGAGGCATGATGTGAAGCGCGAAAATACGTGAAAAAGCGTGAGAAAAACGTGGCGAAAAATGTGACACGGCGAAAACTGAAAATACTGATTGTCGGTGCCGGTGACGTTGCACGTCGATTGACCGCACCCGGCTCCCCGGTCGGTTTGAGTCAACGCGCGCTTTGGTTTGGCCTTGCTCGCAGTGCGGCGACTGCCAGTGAACTGCGTAGCGCCGGAATTTTACCGATCATGGGGGATCTGGATCGGCGCGCGAGCCTCAAACGCGCGGGCGCGATGGCGCGTGCTGCCAACGCAGTGCTGCATCTTGCTCCGCCCCCTAGCGACGGCTTCGATGATCCGCGCGTGCAGCGATGGCTGGCTGCGGCGACCGCAGCAACGTCGAAGCCCGTTTCGCATCAACAACGTCATTCGAAACTGCGTCCGAGAAAATTGCGCAGCGTGTATGTGAGCACGACCGGCGTGTACGGCGATTGCGGCGGCGAGGCCATCAACGAGATGCGTCGCGCGCGGCCCGGCAATGCGCGCGCCAAGCGTCGCGTCGCCGCCGAGACGCGGTTGCGTCATTCGCATCATCACCGTTTCACGATTTTGCGCGCACCGGGAATTTACGCGGCGGAGCGCTTGCCTGTGGAGCGTTTACGCGCTGGAACGGCTGCCTTATCCGCCGAAGATGATGTGTTCACCAACCACATTCATGCTGACGATCTGGCGCGCGCGGTGTGGCTCGCAGTGTTTCGTGGTGGGCCAAACCGGGTGCTGAATATTGTTGATGATGGCGAGCTGAAAATGGGTGAATATTTCGACCAGGTCGCCGATGCAACGGGCCTGCCACGACCGCCACGCCTGCCGCGTGCGGAGCTGGTGCGCGTCGTGTCGCCGATGTTGTATTCGTTCATGAGCGAATCACGGCGTATTGAAAATTCGCGCATGAAACGTGAGCTGCGATTGCGATTGCGCTACCCGACGCCCGCGCATTTTTTGCGCGCAATGAAACCCGCGGCTGCGTTGCAGCGCTCGCTGATATGAATTTCAAAGTAATCGTGGCCAAACTCGATGCCTATGAACGCCTTATCCGGCTCGACAAACCGGTCGGCTACTTGCTGCTCATGTGGCCGACGTTGTGGGGGTTGTGGATTGCCGGTTTTGGCGTGCCAGACATCCGCTTCATCATCATTTTTGCGCTCGGCACGGTGCTCATGCGATCCGCCGGTTGCGCCATCAACGACTGGGCGGACCGCGACTATGACGGCGCGGTGAAACGCACCGCGATGCGGCCCGTTGCGTCAGGTGAAATCAGCGGCAACGAGGCGCTGTGGGTTGGGCTCGTGTGCGCGTTGGCGGCGGCTGTGTTGCTCATTCCGCTCAACTGGGCGGCGCGCCTTTGGGCGATTCCGGCGATTGCGATTGCCGCAGTTTATCCGTTCACCAAGCGCTTCATTTCGATCCCGCAAGCGATCCTTGGCATCGCGTTCAGCATGGGCATTCCGATGGCGTTTGCAGCGGTGCGCGGCGAGGCTCCGTTAGTCGCCTTTGCCTTGATGCTCGCCAATTTTTTCTGGGTGCTCGCGTTCGATACCGAGTACGCGATGGTGGATCGCGACGACGATATTCGCATCGGCATCAAGACGTCCGCGCTGTTTTTCGGACGCTTTGATGTAATCGCCGTAGCGGCGTGTTACGCGCTGTTTTTAGGGCTGATGACGGGCATCGGCGTGTGGCAAAAATTCGGCGTTTTGTACTACGCAGGACTCGCGCTCGCTGCGGTGTTGGCGGTACATCACATCACGCTGATTCGCGGTCGTGATCGCATGAAATGTTTCGCCGCGTTTCGCGGCAACAATCTGCTCGGGGTGTGCGTATTCATGGGCTTGGCGACGGATTATCTGGTACGCCTGAAAGCGTGGCCGCAGTGGAATTGATGCATCAGCTTTAGGGTTAAAGTGGCGCTTAATATGAGCGTAGCGCGTACAAACGCCAATAGTCGATAAGTGCCGCTTTATTAACCTGCGCCCACGTGAAACCGGGCTAACAGCCAAAAGCTATATCGTAATTTCTACGTTGTCCAGCAGTCGTGGCGTGCCCAGACACGCCGCGCCGAGGATCACCAGTTCGCGGTCATGATCGTGCGGTACGTGCAAGTCGCAACGCCTGCGCACCGTTACGTAATCCTGCTGCCAGCCGTGACGCTCAAGCTCAGTCATGGCTTCGGCTTCAATAGTTTTATAGGCGTGCGTACCGGTGCGCACGGCGTCGGCGACCTCGCGCAGAACGCGGTACAGTCTTGGTGCCTCGGCGCGTTCGGCGGCAGTCAAGTAAAGGTTCCGCGATGACAGCGCGAGACCATCCTGCGCGCGCACGGTTTCCGCCAAAATAATTTCTACGGGCAACGCCAGTTGCCGCGCCATGGTTTGCAGCACCAGACACTGTTGATAATCCTTTTTGCCGAACACGGCCGCACGCGGTTGCACCATGTTGAAGAGCTTCAACACCACCGTCGCTACGCCGCGAAAATGCCCCGGTCGCACCGCGCCCTCAAGAATGTCTTCGATGCCCGCGGGCTGCACGGTGTAGGTTTGCGGTTCGGGATACAGCTCGGCCTCGTCGGGCGCAAACACCACGTCGCAACCGATGCTTTCGAGCTTTTTGCAGTCGTCTGTCAGCGTGCGCGGATAGCGATCAAAGTCGTCTTTCGGGCCGAACTGCAGGCGGTTGACGAAGATGCTGACCACCGTGCAAGCACCGCGCGGACTGGCTTCTTCGACCAGTCGCAGATGGCCTTCGTGCACATTGCCCATGGTCGGCACGAGGACGTTGTTCGGCACGCCCTCAAGGTATTTGCGCAGCTCGGCCACGGTGTGGATCAGTTCCATAGCGGTTCTCGCTTTGCAGTGTAGGAGGTGAAATTATGCGATGGAGTGGATCGTATGCACCAATTCATCAGGCCGCTTAACGATGTGCTTGGCCCCCGCTTCGAGCAGCTCGTCGACTGAGCCGAAGCCCCACAACACGCCCAGCGAATGTGCGCCGACATGCAGCGCGGCCTCTACGTCCTTGTCACGGTCGCCGATCATCACCGCGTTTTCCGGCGCGGCTTTGTAGTGCTCAATGAGGTGCGCCAAAAGTTCGGTTTTGCGATCAAATTTGCCATCAAGCTCAGGGCCGTGAATGCCGTCAAAGTAGCGCGCCAGATCGAAATGCTCGATGATGCGCTCGGCAAACACGCGTGGTTTGCTGGTACACAGCGCAATGGTGAAACCCTGCAAATGCAGCGTGCGAATCGCCTGCGCCATGCCGTCGTAGACGCTGTTTTCAAGCCAGCCCGAGGCTTCGTAGCGTTCGCGATACAGATTCAACGCGGCCTCGGTGTTGATGCCGGGAAACACGCGCGGCAAGGACTCGCGAAACGGGGGCCCGACAAACGGCAACACTTCGTCATCGGTTAACTGTCGCAAACCGAGCCGATCCAGCGCGAAATTTAGGCAACGCGAGATGCCCTGAAAGTTGTTCGACACCGTGCCGTCGAGATCAAAAAAAAGCGTGGTGACCGGCACGTAAAATCTTCTTTCTGGATTCAAAAGTTGGTTATGTCACCCAAGTTTATCGAAGCTCGCGTGGTTGGACGTAGCGACCACACTCCGACGCTGTTTTCGTTGCGGTTCGATGCCGAGCTGGATGCCTTCTCCGCAGGACAATTCTGTAGGGTCGGGCTGCGCTTGCCGGACGCAGACAGCAGCGAGGACGTCGTCATGCGTGCGTACTCGCTGGTGAACGCGCCCGACGAGCGACCCTACGAAATCATTCTGAGCAACATCGAGGCAGCCGCAGGCGGCGTTCTTTCACCCTATCTGCACGCGCTAAAAGTCGGCGACATCTTGTATGCGTCACCACGCTGCAATGGCTTTTTCACCATGTCGGAAGTGCCTGATGCCAGCGTGCTATGGGGGCTGTCCACCGGCACCGCGATTGGACCGTATTTATCGTTTATGAAGACTGATGCGCCGTGGACAAAATTCGAACGCATCGTCTTTGTGCATGCCGTGCGAACGGCGGCAGAATTAACCTATCGCGATCAGATTCACGCCATCGCGCAGCGCTACGGCGAGCGTTTTCAGTACATCCCGTTCGTATCGCGCGAGCTCGTCCCGGGAGCGATTCATGGCCGCATCCCGGCGGCGATCATCGACGGAAGTCTGGAAGCCCGCGCAGGCATCGCGTTAACAGCGGATACGGCGCACTGCATGCTGTGCGGCAATCCCGACATGGTGAATGACACGGTAGCCGTGATGCAAGCGCGTGGACTGCGCAAACATCGACCCAAGCAGCCGGGGCAGATTACCGTTGAGTCGTATTGGTAGCATCCCTAATCAGACTCTCCCAAAAATCCCCCACTCTGATGCGCCCACAGCCGCGCATACAGACCACCTTTCGCTAGCAGCGACTTGTGATCGCCTTCTTCGACGATGCGGCCTTCGTCGAGCACGATCAGCCGATCCATCGCGGCAATCGTTGACAGGCGATGTGCGATGGCGACGACCGTCTTGCCTTCCATCAGGCGATAAAGGCTTTGCTGGATCGCCGCTTCTACCTCGGAGTCGAGCGCACTGGTGGCTTCATCCAGCAGTAATATCGGCGCGTCCTTCAACATCACACGCGCAATCGCAATGCGCTGGCGCTGGCCGCCCGAGAGTTTGACCCCGCGTTCGCCTACGTGCGCGTCGTAAGCGGCGCGACCTTTTTGATCGGCGAGCTTGGCGATGAACTCGTGCGCTTCGGCGCGTGTCGCGGCGTGCAGCATGTCCACGTCCACCGCGTCGGGGCGGCCATACAAAATGTTGTCACGCACCGAGCGATGCAGCAGCGAGGTGTCTTGCGTGACCATGCCGATGTTGCTGCGCAGGCTGTCTTGGGTGACCTTTGCGATGTCGCTGCCATCAATCAGGATGCGTCCGCTTTCCAGATCATGAAAGCGCAACAGCAAGTTCACGATAGTCGATTTGCCGGCACCGGAGCGACCTACGAGGCCAATTTTTTCGCCGGGACGAATCGTTAGCGTCAAGCCTTCGATGACGGGTTTTGACACGTGCTTCACCTGCTTCTCGGTGGCGTCAGCGGGCTGCTCGCGTCCATACGCGAAGGTCACGTTTTCAAAGCGAACTTCGCCATGCGGCACCCGCAAAATGGTCGCGTCTGGCGCGTCGTTCACGGTGTGCGGTTGCGACAGCGTAGCCATGCCGTCGCGCACGGTGCCGATGTGTTCAAACAAGCCGGCCAGCTCCCACATCACCCAGTTCGAAAGGCCATTCAAACGCAACGCCATCGCCGTGGCCGCAGCGACTGCGCCGACGCCCGCCGCACCGTCCGCCCACAGCCATAGCGTGACGCCAACGGTTGACAGCACGAGCAGAATCAACAGCGTGTGATGCACGATGTCGAACGCGGTGATGAAGCGCCACTGCTGATACACCGTCGACATGAAATCCTGCATCGCGCTTTTAGCGAACGACGCTTCACGCTGCGTGTGCGAGAACAGTTTCACCGTCGAAATGTTGGTGTACGCGTCGGTAATGCGCCCGGTCATCAGCGAGCGGGCATCGGCCTGCGCCTGTCCGACGCGACCGAGCTTCGGCACGAAGTACCAGCAGGCGCACCCATAGCAAACGACCCACAGCAAAAACGGCAACGTGATGCGCCAGTCGAAGCCACCGACGCTCACCACCATCGTCACAAAGTAGATGATCACAAACACCATCACGTCGGTCAAAATCATCCACACATCGCGCACCGCGAGCGCGGTTTGCATGACTTTGGCCGCGATGCGCCCGGCAAATTCATTGCTATAAAAACTCATGCTCTGCGCCAGCATCAGGCGATGAAAATTCCAGCGCAACCGCATCGGAAAATTGCCCATAATGGTTTGATGTTTGAAGAATGCAAACATCGTCACCATCACCGGGCTGGCGATGAGCAGTCCGATCAACAGCAGCAGCCCTGAGCGTTGTTCTTCCCAAAGCCGCGACGGTTCAGTTTTCGCCAACCAGTCCACCACGCGGCCGAGCATCGCGTAAAGCAGCGCCTCAATCAGGCCAATGATGCCAGCGGCGAACGTCATCAAAAAGATATAGGGACGCAAGCCGCGCGTGCAATCCCAGAGAAACTCGCGCAACGATTTGGGTGGCGCGACCGGCGCTTCGCTGGGATACGGGTCAACCAATCGTTCAAAAAATTGATACATAAATCTCATCCAGTTTCGTCATACGGTGCGCTCTGCGCACCGGCAAATTCGATATGTACGTTATGGTGCGCAGAGCGCACCCTATCGCTGGTGAAGCATTGCAGTAGAGGGCAAACTTCGCGTGCCCATCATCACCGTGCTGCGCCACGCAAAGATGGTCAGCACCAGCGCGCCGACGCCCGCGCAGGCGAGCGACGCACGCAGTCCAACGTGCTCGCCCACGTAGCCGCCGATCAACGCGCCAGGGCCTGCGCCGATCAAAATTAGCCAGCGCATGGTGCTGGTCATGCGACCGAGCAGTGGCTCTGGCGTGACCGCTTGCCGCAGCGACAAAAAGTTGACGAACATCAGCGTGGCACCGCCCGAAAAGCAGGTCAACATGAAGCCGAACAACACCACGCCGAACGCGTTCACCGGCGCAACCGAAAGCGCCAGCCAGCCCACGGCGCTCACGGCAATGCCCGCCACAATGGTCGGCCCCGGCCCGAATTTGTCGGACACACGTTTGCCGTAAACGCTCGCCAGAATCGTCCCGACGCCCATGCCGACGTAGCAAAATCCAATCGCCTGCGCGCTCATGCCCAATTCGCGCGTCGCCACCAGAATCTGCACAACGCTTGCCATGTGGTGCAGCAACTGCCACACGCCGACAAACAGCGCCAGCGTCCACAACATTTTGGTGCGCGCCACGAAGTTGAGGCCTTCGCGCAACTGCGTCATGAAATTCGCGCTGCCGTGATCCGCGAGTTTTTCTTCAACGCGAATGCCGCGTAACAACAACACCGATCCGGCAATCAATATGGCGTCAAATGCAATGGCGATTGGCGCGCCGAGAATTTTGATCAACGCGCCCGCAAGCCCCGGCCCGGCGATCTCGGAGCCCGATACCGCCAGCGCGTTTTTGCTGTGCGCTTCCACCAATCGGTCACGCGAAACGATCTGCGTGAGCACGATCTGCGCCGCTGTTCCGCCGAACACGTGTACGCAGCCGAGCACCACGCCGACGACGTAAAGCCACGTCATCGACAACACGCCCGTCCACGCCGCAATCGGCACCGTGATCAGCGCCAACGCGAACGCGGATTCGCCGATCACATACACAGGCAATTTGCGCACGCGATCCAGCCACACACCCGCGGGCAATGACAGCAACACAAACGGCACCAACTCAAACGCCATCAAAAAGCCCATTTGCGTGGGCGATGCATTGAGCACCGTTGCCGCCGTCAACGGCAGCGCGAGTAGGGTGATTTGCGCGCCGAAATGGGTGATGACCACTGAGGCAAAAATGCGCCGATAGTTCGGATCGTTCAGCAGATCGCCCGCAGGCAACGAAGGCAGGTTGAGCAAAGATCGTAATCGCTCAAACAGCCTAGAACACAAAGATAAAACAGCTTGCATGGCAAACCTCAAAAAAATCAGATGTCGGAGAGGCAAACGCGACGTGGATCGCCACGGCGCACGCCCATCACGGAGCAAAATTTGAATACAGCCACCTGCTGAAAACCAGCACGGCCTTCGCATTTGGCAAGATCGCAAACGGAGGTTGAAACTAAGGGCGCATGCGCCCCGTTGGGATTCCGAAGTTGCTTTCGGTCGCTACCGTTTCAACGCGGGTGCGACGGCTGGGTTGGAATATTCCAAGAGGGTCGTCCAGCCAACGCAGCAACCGGATTAATCATCGTGACGCCGTCTAGGCCATAAGTGGCGCTGAGGGAGAAGATGAGTGCGGTCTGCATTGGGGGCGTCCTTTCTGGTGCGGGAGGAAATCTGTCTGCGGCCAACTTGTGGTCAGGACGCGCCAAGATTTATGCACGAATTTGATACTACAACGACTGTGACGCGATGAACACCCCGCAGCGACACAAACGGAGCGTTCTGCTGGCTACCGTATCGGCAGCGCGACAGAGTTATAGCTTTGTGCTGAAAAAGCCTATTTGCTTGGGCATAGGCTGCGGTTTATCTACAAATCGACTTTTGCCATAAATGCGTTCTACGCCCTTATCGATAGGGCATTACAGCAAAGAGCTGTTGCCATTGGTGGGAGCGGTTGCACCGCGAAATTCTGGCGGAAAGAATCTCGGTGGAATCGCTCCCACAGCGCATCCAATGGCCGCAAAGCTCAGTAACGGTGACGCGAAGTCAGTGCCCGTACACTCCGCCAATGAACTCACTCGCCCTCGGATTTTTAGCCCGCCTCCGTCTTGCTTTTGCCGCGATGATTGTGCTGGTTTTGGTGCAGGCGGCGATTGCATTGTGGTTGGTGCAGACGGCGTCTTATCACGAACAGCGCAGCCGTTTGTCGCACGATATGTTGAACCAGTATGTGGAGCTGTCCGCCAATAAGCAGCGGCTGAAAGTCTGGTTCGCGCAGTTCCTGTTGTTGCAGGATCCGCAGCGGGAAACGCGCGATCTGCTGCTGTTGCGCATTGAGCGCGGTTTGGCGCAACTCAATGCGCTAGCCAAGACCGAGCTTACGCACTTGCGCCCCGTGGATTCGCAGCAAACCGCAGAGACCAATGCGCGCACGCTCGCCACGCTCGGCGGCAACCTGAGCAATCTGCGCGACAAAGTGCTGAATGCGCAGCCGCCGTCGGGCACCATGGATGCTCCCGTGGTGTGGCGCGAAATGCTTAACGTGTTCGATGTGGCGGAAGGGCGCGATGTTCGTCTGCTGCTGGCCGGTGCAATCGAGGACAAATCACGCCTAAGTACACAGGCCGATGCCGATGCCGACAAAGCGCTGTTGCGCGCACGGATCATGGTGGCGGCAGCCGCTGCCTTGACTGTCGTTTTGGCGTTGATTCTGGTGGCGTACTTCAGTCGCCGATTGCGCCAGCCGGTGGCCGCGCTGTCCATGGGGGCCGCTGCCTTGCAGACTGAACAGTATGAGCACCGAATTCCCGAGATCGGTGACTATGAATTTCGTGATGTTGCACGCCGCATCAATTTGATGGCCGCAGAAATCGCGCAACACCGGCAGCGTGAAATCGCCGAACGTGATGCGCTTGAACAAGCAGTGCATGAGCGCACCCGTGAGCTGGAACTCGCGAATTCGCGACTCGCCCAAGTCGATGCGCGACGGCGGCAGTTGTTTGCCGAATTGAGTCACGAATTGCGCACCCCGGCCACCGCGATTTTGGGGGAAGCGGAAATCGCCCTGCGCGGTGGCGACAAAGCGGCCTCGGTGTATCGCGATTCGATGACCGTCATTGCCGAAACAACGCGGCAGCTCAGTGCGCGCGTCGCAGAACTATTTATGCTGGCAAGGCGCGATGATGAGCAGCTCACCTTGCATGCCGCACCGGTGCGCATCACCGACGTGGTGGAGCAGGCCATCGCGCAGGCCACTGCACTCGCGGGCGATCAAGGCCCGGAGGTTGCCGCCGATGTGGTGTTGATTGCGCCCAGTTTGCGCGGTCTGGAAATCACCACGGACCGGCAGCAACTGTTGCAATGCCTCATGGTGCTCTACGACAACGCCGTGCGTTATTCACCGTCTGCGGACAGCGGTGGCCGCGTCAGAACCACGCTCTCCGGTGACGCCTCAGAGGTTACGGTGACCATCGCCGACAACGGCATCGGCGTCAACGCAGCAGAGACCCGCGACGCATTTACCCGACACTATCGTGGCGAGGCGGCGCGCCGCCTTCGGCCCGATGGCGCAGGGCTCGGCCTCAGCATTGCGCATCGGATTGTGCAGGCGTTGGGCGGCACGTTGACACTCACACAAGGCCTCGCACCTGATGGCCGCACGCAGGGCACCGTGGCGCAGATCAACCTTCCGCTGCATCTTCAGCCCGCGCTTTCGCCATGACACTGCTGATCGTTGAAGATGATTCGCGCGTTGCTGACTTCCTGTGTCGCGGCTTGCGTGCCGAGGGTTATCAAGTGAGCCGCGCTAAGAACGGCACCGAAGGATTGATATTGGCTCGCGGCGCGGAGGTCAAGCTGCTGTTGCTGGATGTGATGATGCCCGGCATGAGCGGCCTGGAGGTGTGCCAGCAGTTACGCGCGCAGAGAAACCGAGTGCCGATTTTGATGCTCACCGCGATGGACACGCTTGAAGACAAAGTGACTGGACTGCGCTGCGGTGCCGACGACTATCTGGTCAAACCGTTTGCGTTTGAGGAGTTGCTGGCGCGCATCGAAGCGCTGTTGCGCCGAGCCAATCCCGACAACGACCAGATGCGGGAGCGTGAGCTTCGCGTCGCCGACTTGGTGTTTGATCTGGATCGCATGCAAGTGACGCGGGCCGGTCGCTTGATTGCGCTCACCGCGAAGGAGCTCGCGCTGCTGGAATTTTTGATGCGCTCGCCGGGCCGACTGTGCAGTCGCGAGCGCATTCTGTCCAGCTTGTGGGGCGTGGCGGAGGATCCGCTCACCAATATTGTGGACGTCTACATTCGTCGCTTGCGGGCGAAGATTGATGAAGGTCACGCCAGCGCACTCATCACCACCGTGCGAGGCTTGGGCTATCGGCTGGATGAGGCAGGCGTCTGACCGGCGTTCATCTTCTGTTCATCATTCGATCATCGGACGTTAATGTCGCGCTCATGTGCGTGTCAGTTGCTGGCGCTGAAATAGAAATACTGTGCTGCGAAGTCACGCGCTGATTCGGGCACAGCCATCAATATTTTGGAGCACTCATTGAATAAGCCCATGATCAAACTTTTGGCAGCGTTACTTGTCACCGCAGGGTTGACCGGTTGCGCGTCGACGAACACCTCGTCCAGCGGCTACACCACCATGGACAAGTCCGCGCAATCGGCCATGTCAGCGGACTCGGCGATTGCTGCATTAAAAGACGGCAACAAACGTTTTGTCTCCGGCAACATGGTCAAACGCGATTTGATGAAGCAGGTGAAAACCACCGGCTACGGTCAATACCCGCTCGCCACGGTGGTGAGCTGCATCGATTCACGCGCTGGTCCCGAGATCGTGTTTGATCAAGGCATTGGCGACGTATTCAGCGCGCGCGTCGCAGGCAATTTTGTCAACGAAGACATTCTGGGCAGCCTTGAATTTGCATCTAAAGCGGCCGGATCCAAAGTGATCGTGGTGCTGGGGCATTCCAGTTGCGGCGCGATCAAGGGTGCATGCGATGATGTGGTTTTGGGTAACTTGACCGGTATGCTCGCCAAGATTAAGCCCGCCGTGTCGGACGTGAGTTTGTCCGGTGATCGATCATCGAAAAATGATGCGTTTGTACAGATGGTGGCCGAGGCAAACGTGAAGCGCACCGTCAACGACATCAAGGTCAAGAGCCCGGTGCTCAAAGCGATGGCCGACAACGGCGAGATTAAGATTGTTGGTGCCATGCTTGACGTGAAGACGGGTGTCGTTACCTGGTATTAAACACGCTGCGGCACACGATTGGCTGGTGCCTCAGCCTTCGCACGGCTGGGTCATAGCGCGGGTTAATGCGGTAGCGCCACAGGCATGCAGCTTTTCATTGAAAAGCCCAGTTAATATGGGCACAGGCGTCGATTTAGCGTTAAGTCGACTATAGGCATAAATAGTCGCTATGCCCATATACAACGGCGGTTGTGGCAGAGAGCTGCTACTGTTTTTGAAGCGATTCGATGATCTGCAGCAAGCCGTCGACTGCGGTGGCGAGCCGTTCGTGGCGGTTGGTGAGTTGGATTTCGGACAGGGTTGTCCAGCCCTGACGTTACCGTCAGGGCCGACGATCCACCACCCGTTACTGCGTCGCGTCCGTTGCGGAGGCTACGCAGAACACCGCGCCTTCTGCGGAGTAACCCGCTGCGGTCATCTGGTTGTAGCGCGCGGTGCTCACGGTGTAGCGATGGTTGCCATCGTTTTGCGCGCTGCGATTGTTGAACGAGCGATATACCTTGACTGGGGCTGCGGCTGGGCAACTGCCCATCGCATCTGGCGTGGCAACCGCGAAGTCAACGCCTTCATTTTTCGCCGCAGCGTCGCCAGCAAATCTCGTCGCGACTAGTGCGCAGTCGGCGGGTGGGCCGTAGAAGTGCGTGTTGGCCAACGGTGGCGAGAGGTAAAAGCGGCAGATCGGCTGCGTGCCGGTCGGTGGCGCCAGCCCCGGCTCGGCCATGTAGCTCATGCCAGTCTTGGCGTAGACCGCTGGATATTGCGCAAGCGCTGACTTCTCGTCCTCGCGCCCAGTGATAAAGTATTTTTTCAACGACGGCACGTAGTACTCGGTGACGGTGGTCGGCGCAACGGTGAGCAACGTGTCAGCGGAGCGGGCAAACGCGCCACCCAGTGGTTCCGGCGCTGCGTTGACGCCCTGCTTGTTGGTGCCTGCGGTCGAGAACACAGCCCCGCTCGCGCCTTGCGTCACGTTCACCACCACGTCGTACTGACCCGCCTGTAGCAAGCCGCCGAGCGATGCACTGTACACGCCGTCACCCGGTTTGTGGTCGCCGCCTTTGCCGTCATCGGTCAGCACTTTAGTGAGTTTCACCGACCCGTCCGCACCGTAGAACGTCGCCGTCGCTGCTGCGCCCTGCACCGCGCGCCCGTCAGAGACGAATATGGTGAGAATCGGATTCGGCGTGCCGTCAAAGATCACCTCAATCTCGGCGCTCAATGCGCTATCGGCACTGACTTCTTGCTCAATCGGTGAATTCACCGCTGCGTTTGCTACCACCGTGCTGGTCCACACGCCATTCCTGCCGATGTAGGCCTTGGCCACTTCGTATTGCGCGCTGGCCGCTTTGGCGTCGTACGTGTATTTGATCAGGCCACCGACACCGAAGCTTTGATCGACCGTCGGGTTGCTCGGTGAGTAACGCGTGCCATCCGGCGCGGTCAATTCATAACGAAGCTTGCTGCTTTCGGAATGGTCACCCCAGTCAGCGGAGAACACCATACGACCGTCAGTCTTTTCTAGGATCGGCGTTTTCACCTCGAATGTGCCGTTAGCAGCCAGACTGTTCACATGCTTTGCTGCCAACTCAACCTCAGCATCGCCTGCCGACATGTGTAGTGCTTTCACAGCACCTGCCGTGAGCGCGGCGGCGCGGTGCGCGTCGGTGAAATGGCCGCCAGTGGCGTGCGCCAATTGGGCGAGATTCAGGTTAGGCCCGAAGATTTTGGCGCGCATCGCGCTTTGGGCGAGGTCTTGCAACGCAACGGCGCGCTTGGCGCTCGATCCGGGCTGCACGCCGTCAAAGGTCAGGATGTTGGCGTTCACCGCGACACGAAGCGCACGAGCGCGATCACGGAAGGTGGTGGCCACGGCGTTCTGGCTGTTGCCGAAGACATTGATGCTGACGGCGTCGCCCGGCGCGTAGGTGCCCGCCGCGTAGAACGTGGTGATGTCGGCGATGACGGCATCCAGCGGCACGTTGATGTCGCCCGCAGCGCTGTCGACGGTGATGGCGTCTACAGCGGCAATCGCAGTCTCGCGCTTAGCCTCGGTGTCAATGAGGGTGGTGGGAATGATGGCGGCACCCGGAAACGCGGTGACCGCGATGGCGGTGCTAGCGCTCAAAGGCAGCTTGCGCAGCGAGGCGATCACGGCGTTCTTGACGCCGACCATTTGATCCGCACTCAACTGGCGCGCAATAACGTAGTAGTCAACGTTTGACGGGTTCGGCACAAACACCACCTTGAACGCGGCATCCCAGCCGGTCACCGGGCGGGTCAATGCTGATGGTGTGGCGGGCAAAAATCCGAGGAATACCGGGAAGGTGGTGCGTCCGTCGCTCTTCGTCGCAGCGGAATCGGTGCTCGAATCGCGAGCCAGCGTCTCCCACGCCGAACCACCGTGGGCGCGTTTGTGCGCCGTTTGCGTCGTCTCGGTAATGTCGCCCGGTGTCGAGAATGAACTGAATTCCGCCTGATTGTGCATCACCGAATTGAGCGGTGTATCGACCTGCGAGGGCGCGCCCGGATCGGCCGGATCAATCGGCTTGCCCGCTTCGCGATATTCATCGTACACGCCGTAAACGTAGTGCCCATTCTCGTGCGCGATGGTCTGGCCTAGCCCTTTCGCGGTCTCGACGTTGTCCTGCGCGTCAACCAGATAATTGGTCGACATCTGGCCGCGCTTTTCCCAACCGGCGACGTGGGCATTCGAACGGCCCTTTTTCAGGGCGACGATCTTAGTGTCGACGTTGTTGCCGAAGCGGTTGTTGCGATAGACAAATATGGTGCCGACGCGATGCCGTCCCTCGGTCATGGTGAATGTCGTTTGCGCCATTGAAGCAAACGCCGCCGTGACATACGCCCGATCCAGAACGGTGCCATTGCCGACAGTCAGCGCCGGGGCGGCGTCAAAGTCGAAGTCGGTATTGGCCACCATGTCGATGGTTTGCAACACCGCAGAATCGGTCTTCAGAAACGAGTTTTGATGGATCGCGGCAAGCGACACTAGGGGCTGCAGTGCAATGCTTGCGCCGAGTACTGCGGCTAGCGTGCTTTTGAAACGGGACGGGTTATTCACAAAATGCTCCTTGGGGTGTTTGCAGCGAAAGTCGGCCAAAAAACTTCAAGCGGGTGGATAATTTTTGGTTTTGCCACAGCGATATAAAAATTATCCCGCCAAAGTCGCCTCAAAACATCGATTTGCGCCTTAAACGTTCTTAATATTGAACACCTATCGTAAACTCAGATTGCTTTCATCTAGTGTCTCGGATCATAAATTTTGAGACACACGCCCCGCTGCATGCCCCTCCCCGCTCAGAACACGGTTCGCGACTTCGCCTTCGGACGCTGCGTCGTTCAAGCGTCGGCCCGGCAATTACTGGTCGATGGCCAGCCGGCCCGACTCGGCGCGCGGGCGTTTGACGTGTTGCTGGCACTGGTTGAGCGGCACGATACGGTGATCAGCAAAAACGAATTGCTCGACCTCGTGTGGCCCGGTGTGGTGGTCGAGGAAAACAACCTTCAGGTGCAGGTTTCTTCGCTGCGCAAATTGCTCGGGCCAGAAACCATCATCACCATTCCGGGTCGCGGCTATCGTTTTTTTGCGCCGAAGCAGGATACCGGAAACATGTTGCCGCCAGCGCATCAAAAGGCAAGCGTCGCGACAGCACAGCTGTCGCCATCGGCACCGTCGTCGCCCCCCGCATTGATCGGCAATTTACCGGCGCAACTGCCGCCGTTATTTGGCCGCGATGCCGACCTGGCATCCCTTGCTGCCATGCTCGACGCCCATCACGCCGAACGATTGATCACCATCACCGGCGCGGGCGGCATGGGCAAAACCCGCCTTGCACAGGCAGCCGCAATCGCTGCCAATCGCGACCAGGCGAACTATCCCGATGGTGTGTGGTGGGTCGATTTGGCGCTGGTCAGCGGGCGCTCATTGGTGCTCGCCAGTGTCGCCCGCGCGCTTGGGCTAGCGCTCGACGCAGGCGCAAGCGCTGAGGACTTAGCGGCGCGTATTGCAGATCGACACATGCTCATCGTGCTCGATAACTGTGAACACGTGGTTGAGCCGGTCGCCGCCGTAGCGATGACGCTGCTGCGCGCCGCGCCGAAGCTTAAGCTGCTCGCCACCAGCCAAGAGTCGCTGAAGCTGCCCGGCGAGCATGTGTTGAGGCTCGGCACCTTGGCGCTGCCGATTGATGAGGTGCCGAACGGACACGGCAACGCCGAAGGGGCCGATCAGGGTTTTGGTGCGCTCGCGCTGTTCGCAGCACGCGCTCGCGAAGCCATCCCGCAGTTTGTGTTGAACCACAGCAACCGCGCAGCCATTGTCGAAATTTGTCGCCGACTCGACGGCATTCCACTGGCCATTGAATTCGCCGCCGCGCGTTTGCCGCTGCTCGGCGTTGAAGGTTTACGGCTGCGTCTTGATGACCGCTTTCGTCTGTTAACCGGTGGCTCGCGGCTGGCTCCCAAGCGTCAGCAGACGCTGCGCGCTGCGCTGGAATGGAGCCATTCGCTGCTGAGCACGGATGAACAAAAAGTGTTCCGGCGGCTTGGTGTTTTTACCGGCAGTTTTGGGCTCGATGCCGCGCAGCAGGTCGGTAGTGGTGACGACTTTGATCCGTGGGCGGCGCTTGATCATTTGGGCGCGCTGGTCGACAAGTCGCTGGTGATCACCGAGAGCAGCGACACCCCGCGCTATCGCCTGCTGGAGAGTGCGCGCGCGTTTGCCCTTGAGCACCTGCGGGCGGCTGAAGAATTTGCTGCCGCTGCCCGCCGTCAGGCCGATGCAGTGCAACGACAATTTGATGCGACGTCGGCGGCGCTTTGGACGACCGACACCATGGCGTTGCTAGATAGTGCGCTACCCGATATCGACAATCTGCGCACGGCGCTCAAATGGGCTGCCGGGGAGGCGGGTGATTCGGTGCAACTGGCCGCACTGGTCGGCGCGTCAGGCTGGCTGTGGCGGCCCGCTGATCTCAACAACGAGGGACGGCACTGGTTTGATGTCGCTGTTGATCGCATCTCCGCTGCTATGCCGCCTGCCATTGAAGCGCGATTGTTGCTGGGCTACGCGAGCCTTGCGCATCAAGCGGCGGCACACAAAGAAATTGTCGCACTGCGGCGCGCTGCGGCGTTGTTTCGGACCATTGATGATCGGCGCGGTTGGTACGAAACACTTGTTACGCTCGCGCAGAAACAAGTGTGGACACACGATTTTGAAGGTGCCGTGGAAAGCATCAACGCGGCCGACGCGATCTTCGATCCGGCATGGCCGCCCACGCTGCGCGAAGGGCAATTGGCAGCGCGCACTTATCTGCACGAAGTGAGAGGCCGACCTGCCGAGGGACAGCCGCTGATGGAAGAACTGGTGGCGCTGATGCGCGCCAGTGGCGACGCGCGTAAGCTCGATTTTGCGCTGATGCAACTTGCCGAAAATCTGTTCATACAAGGCAAAGCGGCAGAGGCGATTGCGGTGCGCCGTGAGATCGTGCAGCGCATCGGCGGGCGTCGCGTGAATTACGCAGGCAGTAATCTGGGCAATTTATGCGCGGCGCTGGTCTTTAACGATCAGCTTGACGAGGCGCTGCAAACCGCACGCGCGGCCATCGTGCCGCTGCAGCACGACGGTTCGCTGGGCACCTACGTCGATCACTTTGCGCTGCTCGCATTCAAATTGGGGCAGCATCCGGCAGCGGCGCGCCTGTGCGGGCGGGCGAACGCAAACTTTGCAGCGTCGGGCTTTGAGCGCGAGGAGAGCGAGCTGCGTGCGGCGCGGATGACGACTGAGGGATTGCGTTTGGCGTTGAGCACGGATGAGTTGGAGCGGTTGCTGATCGAAGGCGCGGCACTCACCAATGAAGCGGGCATTCGGGTTGCGCTGGGTGCTGATCGACGGATCGGCGAGAGAACGTGAACCGTCGTTACGGGTCGGAATCAATCCGCTTGTGCATCGCGTGAGTTCTGCCGCCATCGCCAGCGACTACGCGTTCGGCCAGTGTGTTGTTCATGCTTCAGCGCGGCAACTGCTGATCGACGGCAAGGCCGCCAAACTCGGTGCGCGCGCGTTTGATGTGTTGCTGGCGTTGATTGCGCGTCGTGATCGCACTGTCACTAAAAACGAATTGCTCGATATCGTGTGGCCCGGTCTGGTGGTGGAGGAAAACAACCTTCAGGTGCATATCTGGACGCTGCGAAAACTGCTTGGCCCGCAAGCGATTTCCACCATTCCGGGACGCGGCTATCGCTTCACGGCATTGCTGGTGTCAGATGCTGCGGATGCGGATGTAGCGAGCCCTGTGTCACTGCCGACGAGTACATCGGTCAGTCAATTCACTGAAATTGCCGCCACTTTATTCGGCCGCGATCATGATCTGATTGCTTTGCCGCAATCGGTCACCGCACATCGTTTGGTCACCCTCATTGGCTCCGGCGGCATCGGCAAAACATCAATGGCAAAAGCCGTGGCGCACAGCCTGAAGCCCGCGTTCGCCAACGGCACTTGGTTGGTTGATCTTGCCGCACTGGATGTTGGTGAAAAGCTGGTGCCGATGATCGCGCAATCGCTGAACGTGACGCTGGGGGCCGGGGCCAGCACCGATGCGCTGGCCAAAGCACTGCAACAGCAACATCTGCTGATCGTGCTCGATAACTGCGAGCACCTTTTGTTGCCGGTGGCCACACTTGCTGCTCAATTGCTTGCCGCAGCGCCGAGGTTGCATGTGTTGGCGACGAGTCAGGAGCCACTGAAGCTGTCGGGCGAACATCTGTATCGCGTCGGCGCGCTGGCGTTGCCCGCCGAGGCAACGCTAGATAGGGCGCGACACAGCGGGGCGGTGCGTTTGTTTGAAGAGCGCGCCCGTCAAGCCGACACGCGCTTCGCGCTCACCGAGGGCAACATCGAGGCGGTGGTCGATATCTGCACCCAGTTGGATGGCGTTGCGCTGGCCATTGAGCTTGCCGCAGCGCGCGTGGCGCTGCTCGGTGTACACGGCGTGCGTGATCGTTTGGGGCAGCGCTTGAATTTGCTCGGCAGCCCGTCACGCGCGCTGTCGGAGCGGCATCGTACGCTGCGCGCGGCGCTGCAATGGAGTCACGCGCTGTTGTCGGTCGAGCAAAAAATGGTGTTCGGTCGCCTCGGCATCATGGCAGGCCGGTTCAGTCTTGAGGCGGCGCAAGCCGTTGCCGCCGATGACGCGATTGATGCGTGGGCGGTGCTCGATCATCTCGGCGCATTGGTTGAAAAATCACTGGTTGCTGCGGAGTCGGACGCGCGCGGTGAGATGAGCTATCGCATGCTCGAAACCATGCGGCACTTCGCGCTTGAGCGCATCACGGAATCAGGTGAAGAAGCGGCCACACGCGAACGTCATCTCGCTTTTTTTCTCGCGCTCGCGGAACGTGCCGAGGTGCCGTTGTCAGGCCCACAACAAGGCGTGTGGCTTGATCGACTGAGTGTTGATCGCGACAATCTGCTCGCCGCGCTCGCTCAGTGTGAACACACCCATGATGGGGCGGAGCGCGGCCTGCGGCTCACCGTCGCGCTGGAGCGCTTTTGGTTGAGCCGCGGCATGATGGCGCAGGGGCATCTGGCGTGCGTGGCAGCACTTGCTCTACCGGACGCTGAACTGCATAAAAAATTGAGTTGCCAAGCGTTGCTTCTGTCGGGCCACATGCTGAGCTATCGCGGCCTTGATGCAGAGGCGATCACGCAATTCCAGAAGAGTGTTGTGCTCGCCCGCAGCGGAGGCTTCAAGGCACTGCTGGTGCGCGCCTTAGCACGCACCGGCTATGGCTATTTGAGTCTGCATGATTTGAAAGCAGCGCGCGATCATCTTGAAGAAGCGTTCGCGTTGGGAGCGCGAGCGACGAACCAGCCGCGGCACATCAACATCGCGGCCAACTCGCTGGCCGAGCTGGAGCGACTGGAAGGCAACATCGATGCGGCACGCACGCTGTATGAAGGCGAGCTGCGCACACTGCGCGAGGCGGGCGACCGGCTGGGCACCATGATCACGCTGAATAATTTGGCCATGGTCGCAGTGGTGCAGCATGACCACGCGCGCGCTCGCACGATGCTGCTGGAGTCGCTCGCCATCAGCGACGAGCTGGGCTCGCGACGCGGGCGACTGGTGGTGATGGAGGTGTGCGCGGGGCTCGCGGCGTCGATGGAACTTTGGCCGCTCACGCCGCGCTTCGACGGCGCAGCCGACATTCACACGGTGCAAATGGGCCGCCGCCGCGATCTGCCGGATGTGGCGTTTTTGGCACCACTGGTTGAGCGCGCGAAGGCCGCGATGGGTCAAGCAGAATTCGATGTGGCGCTTGCAGCGGGCCGAGCGTTAAGCTACGACGACGCGGTGTACGAGATGACGAAATGGCTGAGAACTGCCGGT
The DNA here is from genome assembly GCA_043758415.1 of Burkholderiales bacterium. GTDB lineage: Bacteria > Pseudomonadota > Gammaproteobacteria > Burkholderiales > Casimicrobiaceae > Casimicrobium. The sequence continues at coordinate 8,467 of JAYVNO010000077.1, read as the reverse complement.
TGAATGTTCGCGATTTGCAGGCGAAAAATTGGCATCAACTCTAGGCTGAAAGCGCCGTTTCAATTGGGTATAGCGGATGATTTAGCAAAAAGTCGAGTTTTGGCAAAATAACGCTTTGTGCCCATATAAAATAGGCGTCATGGTAAAAAGCTGCTAAGGTTTTGTAGCGTGGGCAACTTGTTGCCCACGCGTCCCGTCGATACTCACCCAACGCAAAAATCCTCAACCCCGAATCTTCAACTTCATCCGCAGTCCCACCGGTGCCATCGTGAAAGCCAGATGCTCGCGCGCCTCCAATCCATCGGGCGTGGTCACACTTTCAATATCGAAATTACCGAGCAACACCGCCATCAACAGCTTCATTTCCAGCAACGCCAGATAGCGCCCCGGACAGATGCGCGGCCCCGCACCGAACGGCATTGACACGCGTTTGGCGGAGTTCACGTTTAGTGCAGACGAGTCTGCGTTCGTACTCAACCAACGCTCCGGATCAAACGTCGCCGCGCGCGGCACATGGCTGTCACTCACGCTGTCCCGTCGCATCACGCTGATCACGATGGTGCCCGCAGGAACGTGCACGTCGCCAATCGTCACTTCACGCAACGTCTCCAGCGGCAGAATCGGCGCGACCGGTTTCAGCCGCATCGTTTCATGCGCACACGCCTCCACGTAATCGAGCTTCGTTATTTCGTCGAACGTCGGGTTGTTCAGGTCGCGCACCACCCAACGCACCTCGCCCGCCGCCCGCGCCAACGCACGCGGATTGCGCCACAACAAATGAATCATCCAAGCGATGGTGTTGGCCGTCGTGTCCTCGCCGGCGAGCAACATGGTCAGCACATTGCCCGCCACTTGTTTGTCGTCGATGCCGCTGTCGGGCACGTCAGCCGCAGCGAGCATCGCCTCCAGCAAGTTGCGCGGATTTTCATGCAACGACGCATCAGCCCGCATGCGCTCGCGCGCCTGCGCGACGAATCCTGTCACCGCCAGATTCACCTCGGCAATGCTGCGGAGAAGCTCACGATTCGCACCCGACGGCACATAACGCCATGTGGGCAGCGGCGACAGAATGCGCTTGAATAACGCCGGAAAAATTTTGTCCAGATGTTGCTGGATCACGTCGCCCTCGGACTCCAGCGTGTTGACCTCCGCGCCGAACGCGAGCCCCGCGATGGTGTCCACCGTATAGCGCATCAAATCGGGCTGCAACTCAATGGCCGCGCTCGACTGCGCCGCCGTCTTCCAGCGCCCGACCAAGCGCTGCGCCACCGTCTGCAACGCCGGAAAATAACGTTTCACATGCGTCGGATCAAACCCCGCCATCGCCATGCGTCGCTGGCGCTGCCACGTCTCACCGTTCGCGCCAAACACGCCGGTCGGTAAATTCATCTCGCACCAGATTTCCTCAAGGCGCGAAGTGCGTCGAAAGCCATCAGGCCGGTCACGCAGGATCGAGGCGACCCTCTGATGATCGCCCACCACCAAAATTTTGCGCTTGCCAATCTGCAACTTGAAGAGCGGCCCAAACTCATCGCACCACGCCTCAAGCTGCTGATGAAAGCGCGACGACTCAATCTGCAACGCATTGCCCAACACCGGAATGCCACGCGGGCCGGGCAGTGCGTCAAGCTCACGTAGCACGGCCTGCGTCGGCAGTGCGTTCAACGTTTGTGCAACAGGTGCGTCGAGGGTTTCGGTCTGCATGGATGCCTCGTGTTTCATCAGCGCGTTGATCGAGCGTTGCGTCTGAACGGATCGCCAAGCGCCATCCACTGCAGACCACAACACAATTGTCCACGCGCAGGCGCGGCGTGTCCTTAAGCGATCTTAATTGTGGCGAAGTAGTTGCCCGCTTGGCGGATTCACACCGCTCGCGACTGCTCCGCCAGCGACCGCGTTTTCTCGGTCGCCACATTACCCGTGTGCAGCGTAGTTTTGCGTTCAATCAACATCAAATGACACTCCGCATCCGCCACCGGGTTATGCCGCACCCCCTCCGGCACCACAGCTCGGTGAGTGAGGTTGCGATTTGTTTGAGGGAGGTTATGTTTGGCATGTGGGTTCCGGCAGGCGGATGAGTTTGTTAATGCGGACGCATATAGCGATTTGAACGTGGTCGTTCGCATTTTCGTAGGGTGGGCAACTTGTTGCCCACGCGTTACGCCGATCAATACAATATTTTGTATAATTAGGCTATGGACGATGCCAAAACTGTCGAATTCAGGGGCAGCGCACAAGATGATCTGCACGCCTTTCCGATAGGTGTCCGGCGCGAAGCGGGCTACCAGCTTGATCAGGTACAGCAAGGGCTGGAGCCGGACGACTGGAGGCCGATGCCGACGATTGGATCGGGCGTGCGCGAGATTCGGATACGGGATGCCGCTGGTGCTTTTCGTGTTGTCTACGTAGCGAAATTGGCCGACACAATTTACGTCTTGCACTGCTTCCAGAAGAAGACTGAAAAGACCAGCAAGATGGACTTGGACTTAGCCAGTAAACGGTATCGTGAATAGATAATGGAGTTGAAACAATGAAGAGCAAACGATTTGTCAGCGTGTGGGACGCCATCGAGGACGCGCCCGAAGAAGCCGAAAACATGAAGCTCCGCTCGACGCTGATGATGGCGCTCAAAAGTCATCTCGACCGCGCAGGCCTCAGTCAATCACAGGCAGCCAAACTGTTCGGCGTAACGCAACCGCGCGTGTCCGATCTCATGCGCGGAAAGATCAATTTGTTCGGCTTGGACGCATTGGTCAATATGGCGGCAGCGGCGGGCTTGCATATTGAGATGCGGGTGGTTGAGGCGGCTTAGTAAATATTTTTGCGAACGCTTTCGCATTTTTGATTCGCGCGCGTACCGTCGCGTTCGCGGCGAGATTTACCGATTCGCGTAGCGTCGATGCATGTAAGTGTGCGCCGACATTACTTTGATCCGTTGGGACGTAGCATCAAGGAATTCAGCAATCTTATGTGTCACGCGATACATTTGAATTCACTGCCGATCACTACCTAGGCGCAAACGACAAATGCCGAAGCTTCCTCCTGTTCACGAATTAGATTTCCTCAGACTAAAGTGGACCCCACTGTCAAGACAACTTTCGGTTTAATTTAAGTTGTGCATCCGGTGTGACGTGCAGCTGAACAGCGCTGCCCTGATTGTTGATCTGATGTTGTGGTGTCGCCGCAGCGCCTGTGTCCTGCGGGGAGCGTAGCTGCCCGCTGGACACAGGCGCTGCGCGCGGATATTTGTCCACAATGATGGCACCCCCGCCCACGCCGCTGCCGTACACCGCATCGGGCGTTCGGTCGTTGAGCGCTTGATGAGGGCGCTCTGCGTTGTAGAACTCAAAGTACTGCGTCAGCCCGATCAGCAGCTCGCCCATCGCGGCGTAGCCTTTCAAGTACACGTCCTCGTATTTCACCGTGCGCCACAACCGCTCTACAAAAATATTGTCAAAGGCGCGACCCCGCCCGTCCATGCTGATTTTGATGTCGTTGGCTTTGAGCACGCCAATGAACCCCTCACTGGTGAACTGACTGCCCCCGGGCCTTCGCCGGGGCAGGCTTTGATCGCTGTTGAACACTTCGGGCTTGCCATGAACGCTTAAGGCCTGCTGCAAACAGTCCACGCAGAAACTCGCCTCCATGCTGAAGCTGGCTCTCCACGCGAGCACGCGGCGGGAGTACCCGTCCATGACGGCCACCAAGTAGGCGAATCCGTGCGCTAGTCGAATGTAGGTGATGTCGGTGCTCCACACCTGATTGGGGCGCGTGATGGCCACCCCGCGCAGTAGGTACGGGTAGATTTTGTGCGCCGGGTGCGTGCTGACGCGGCTGGTGTTGGGGCCGGGGGCCATGCCTGCGAGCCCCATGCCGCGCATCAGCCGCTGCACACGCTTTCTGTTGACGCTGTGCCCGTGACTGCGCAGAAACAGTGCCATGCGCCGGGTGCCGTAAAACGGGCGCGCGGTGTATTGACCGTCGATGAGCTGGCAGAGAACGAGATCCGTCACATCGGCGGCGACCGGGCGTTGGTGCGCGTAGACGCTCGCCCGGCTGACCCCCGCTAAGGCGCATTGCGTGCGCACTGGGGGCGTCGGCACCCGCGCGGCCTCTACGGCCTCGACGGCCTCGACGGCCTTTGCAGTCGTTGCAGTCGTGCAGTATCTGCGGTCTTTGTAGGGGCTGGGGTTGCCCTCAGGGCTGCCTTGCAAGTGCGTGCCAGATTGAGCGCCATCGTGATCCAGGTGCGCCGCTCGTTCACAGGCTGATCCCTGACTTTTTTTTGAGCCAATCGAGCTCCATTTTGAGCTTGCCTATCCGGCTGTAGAGCGCCTCAGGGTTGGCGTGCTCGGCCACCGGCTTCGGGCCCCGCTTGCCTGCAAACAACTGCTTTGCTTGCTCCTTGATTTCCTTTTTCCACAAGCCAATTTGAACCAGATGCACGCCGTTCTCCTGCGCAATCTGGTGGATCGTCTTGACTCCGCTCAACGCCTCCAATCCCAGCTTCGCTTTGAATTCCGGTGTGTGCAATTTACGACGCTTCGTTTCACTCATGATGACTCTTTCCCTTAGATTTAATGCAGCTTAAACTGCTGTCTTAAATGGTAGTGCAACATTCTTTCTGTAATTTTCCTGATGATTGCGCGTTGCGCTGTAAAGCGTAGTGGAGCGAAGCGAAACAATAGCTTTGCAGCGCAACGCGCGGCCCAAGCCGCGACGTTGTCGACACGCAATCATCGCGTTAATCCAGAAAGAGAGTATCCCCTATGAGTCCTACTGTTGATCGTTTCGCCCTTGACGCCGATGATACGTCCCATCCGCTTCACGAGGCCTTCGCCTGTCTACTTGCCAACGGTCTCGACGGCGCTGGCGAGGCACTTCGTCTGCTCGTCGATCAAGCCGGTTTGATCGAGCGCGAGCAGTTCATGGGCGTGGCCGCCTACGAGCGTGGCGAGGCTCGCAAAGCTCACGCCAATGGCTCGCGACAAGCTTGTCGCTGGGCTTCAAGAACAAGACGATGTTGACCCGCCTTGGTAAGGTGAATTTCTCAGTGCCGCAGGTGCGCGAAGGCGGCTTCTACCCGAGCGCTCTGGAGCGCGGTTGCCGCAGCGAACGGGCCATGAATTTAGCCCTCGCTGAGATGTATGTACAAGGCATCCGGAGCCCGCTGGCGACAAGCGTGTCGCGCGCGCAAGATGATCATGGTGCTGCAAAAGTTGGTCGGCCCCGAGATCTCGATCAGCTCGACTCAGGTTAGCCGCTGCAATGCCGCGCTCGATGAGGGGTTGGCTGCGTGGCGAAACCGGCCACTGTGCGCAACCCCCTACGTGATCCTCGACGCTCGCTACGAGCGCGTGCGCTACGGTGGGCAGGTCATCGACTGCGCGGTGTTGGTGGCTCTGGGGGTCACCCACTCCGGCCACCGGCGCGTGCTCGGGGTGAGCGTGGCGCTCTCGGAGGCGCAAGTGCATTGGCGCGATTTCCTCGAAAGCCTGAACCAGCGTGGCCTATCGGGCGTGAGCTACATCGTGAGCGATGACCATGCGGGACTGCGTGCGGCGAGGAAGGCCGTGTTCCCCTCGGTGCCGTGGCAGCGCTGTCAGTTTCATCTGCAACAAAACGCGCAGAAATATGTGCCTCGCTTGGACGAGCGTGAGGGCGTGGCGCGTACGATTCGAGCCTGTCGAAGCTGGCAACACCGTGCGCCCAATCGCGATGAGGCAACTCGCCTCTTAAACACCGCCATCGCGTCGTGGCAAACCGACAATCCAAAGCTCGCAGCATGGGCCGAAACAAATCTCTCCGAGGGCTTCGCGAGCTTCAGCTTGCCCGAGGCTCACCGGGTGCGCATGCGCACCACCAACGGCCTTGAGCGGCTCAACAAAGAGATTAAACGCCGTACCCGTGTGGCTTGCCTGTTCCCGAATCCTGAGAGCTGCCTGCGCTTGGTTTCAGCGCTCCTGTGCGAGCAGGACGAGGACTGGCAATCGGCAAAAATCTATCTGTCCATGAACGTTGCTTGCGCAACAAAAAACAACCTTTAAAAACAACTTTTACAGAACGAGTGTTGCTTTATCGATTGGCCTGACAAAGGTACGGGATACTATGTGTGATTAATCGCAAAAAAACTAGAGTTCTTGGCTATTAATTTGTATATGCAACAGTTGCATTCACAATTAATAAATGAACAAACAGTCCACCCAAACCGTCACTGACAACCTCGCCAAACTAAAAGCCCAGGGCTGCACCAACCTTCGCCTTCGTCAGTTGATGCGCCGCGTTGCGCAGCATTACGATCTTGAGATGGCGAAGGCGGGGCTTAAGGCTACGCAGTTTTGTTTGTTGAGCCACGTGGTGAAGCTGGGTCCGCTCCGGCCTGGCGAGTTGGCGTTGAGCATGAAGGTGAGCGCGTCTACGCTCACGCGCAACCTGAAACCGCTGATTGACTCGGGCTGGATTGAGTTGACTGCGGGCTCCGACGCGCGCAGCCGCAGTGTGGCGATCACGCCTTCGGGACGGGCCAAGCGTGGGGAGGCGCGGCATCGCTGGAAGGCGGCGCAGGATAGGCTGAATCGTGTGCTGGCGTTGCACGCGCTGATCGACGAGTCACTTGAGCTGTTGTCAACGACGTTGTCCGAGCTTGACGACGATGAATGACTCGCAATCCACCATGAACACAATCAGAGCGGGCACGCTATGAGCACCACCGCAAATGTCGATCAGCAAACCCGCATGCTGCTTGAAGCGCCCATTGGCCGCACGCTGTTGAAGCTTGCGGTGCCGAACATTGTGGTGATGATGGCGCAGGCGTCGATCGGTCTGATCGAAACCTATGTCGTCGGCAGGCTCGGCGTTGATGCGCTGACCGGCATGGCGGTAGTGTTCCCTGCGGCGATGCTGATGCAGCTGACCTCGGCGGGCGCGATGGGTGGCGGTATTGCGTCGTCCATCGCCCGTGCACTTTGGGCCGGGCGTCGCGCGGACGCCGCGCGCTGGTGCTGCATGCGGCCAAATCAACGGCGACGCACAGAAAATACGCCATCAACTCTATTGTGAAAAGCCTTATCGAACTTGGGCTAAGCGAGCATTTATAGCAAATATCGAGTTATGGCAAAACCATGACTTTAGCCCATATAAAACAAGCATTTACACCAAAAGCTGTGAAGAATTTGTAACGCAAACGACTCGTTGCCAGCGTGTGAAATCCACGCCGACTACACCAGCGTGTTCAACGCCCGTTTCTGCGCCTCGACATCCTCACCACGTCGCTTCGCCAGATCAGCAAACTGGTCATCGCCGAGCTTGCCCACCGTGAAATACTGCGCTGCCGGATGCGCGAAGTAGAAACCGCTCACGCTGGCGGGTGGCGTCATCGCGTAGGACTCGGTGAGTCCCATGCCGATGGCCTCGGCGTTGAGCACGCGGAACAGATCAACCTTTTCGCGATGATCCGGGCACGCCGGGTAGCCGGGGGCCGGGCGGATGCCCCGGTATTTCTCCTTCACCAGCGCTTCATTGTCGAGTTTTTCATCAAACGCGTAGCCCCAAAAATCCTTGCGCACGCGCTCGTGCAAATGCTCGGCGAACGCCTCCGCCAAACGGTCTGCGAGCGCCTTGAACATGATCGAGTTGTAATCGTCACCGGCGGCATCGAACGCCTTTACGCGCGCGTCGCCATTCAAGCCCGTCGTGACCGCGAACAGTCCGAGATAGTCAGCATGACCACTGTCGCGTGGCGCGATGAAATCGGCCAACGCGAAGTTCGGGCGGCCTGCTTCTTTCACTACTTGTTGGCGTAGCGTGTGAAAGCGCATCGCGACATCGGTGTGTGCGCCGTCGGCGAACACGATGATGTCGTCGCCATCGCTCGCGGCGGGCAGAAGTCCGTAGGTGCCGTTGGCAGTGAGCCATTTTTCCTGCACGATACGGCGCAGCATCGCCTGCGCATCGCGGAACACACGCTGCGCTTCGTCACCGACGATTTCGTCATTCAGGATGCGCGGATAGTTGCCGGCCAGATCCCATACGATGAAGAACGGCGTCCAGTCGATGTACGGCACGAGTGCCGACAGCGGGTAATCGCGTAATTGCTGCACGCCGGTGTGCTTGGGCGTAGGCGGCGTGTAATGCAAATGGTCACCCGCGAACGGGAAGAAACGATTGGCACGCGCGACTTCCAGCCCCAGCAGCGGCACTGCTTTCTTGTTGGCATGACGCTCGCGAATCACGGCGTAATCGGCGGCAGTGTCCGCGACAAACTGCGGCTTCATTTCGTCGCTCAATAGCGCAGTTGCGACGCCCACGGCACGCGATGCGTCAACTACGTGTACCACTGGATTTTTGTAATTCGGCGCGATTTTCACCGCTGTGTGCATGCGCGACGTCGTAGCGCCGCCAATCAACAGCGGCACATGGAAATCGAGGCGATCCATCTCTTTCGCGACGTATGCCATCTCTTCAAGCG